>JBEIEH010000128.1:0-7726 GCA_040383055.1 Burkholderiaceae bacterium | reverse complement strand
TGCCCACGCCGCCGCCGTGGTGCAAGCTCACCCAGCTGGCGCCGCCCGCGGTGTTGAGCAGGGCGTTCAAGAGCGGCCAGTCGCTGACCGCGTCGGTGCCGTCTTTCATGCCTTCGGTTTCGCGGTTGGGGCTGGCCACCGAGCCGGTGTCCAGGTGGTCGCGGCCGATGACGATGGGCGCTTTGAGTTCGCCGCGCCGCACCATCTCGTTGAACGCCAAACCCGCCACATGGCGTTCGCCCAGGCCGAGCCAACAAATGCGCGCCGGCAGGCCTTGAAAGGCGATGCGGCTGCGCGCCATGTCGAGCCAGCGGTGGGTGTGGTGGTTGTTCGGGAACAGTTCTTTGATCTTGGCGTCGGTCTTGTCAATGTCCTCCGGGTCGCCCGAGAGCGCCACCCAGCGAAACGGCCCCTTGCCCTCACAGAACAGTGGGCGGATGTAGGCCGGCACAAAACCGGGAAAGTCGAACGCGTTTTTCACGCCCTGATCGAAGGCCACTTGGCGGATGTTGTTGCCGTAGTCCACCGTGGGCACGCCCATCGCGTGAAAGTCGAGCATGGCCTGCACATGCACCGCACAGCTCTGGGCGGCGGCGGCTTTGAGCGCGGAGTGTTGGGCCGGGTCTTGTTGGGCGGCTTTCCACTGCGCCACGCTCCAGCCGGCGGGCAGGTAGCCGTTGACCAGGTCGTGCGCCGAGGTTTGGTCGGTCACGATGTCCGGGCGGATGCCGCCGGCTTCGGCGCGTTTCACGAGTTCGGGCAACACCTCGGCCGCGTTGCCGAGCAGGGCAATCGACACGGCCTCTTTCTTCGCTGTGTGTTCCTGGATGAGCGCCAGCGCGTGGTCGATGTCGCGCGCCTGTTTGTCGACATAACGGGTGCGCAGGCGAAAGTCGATGCTGCTTTGCTGGCACTCGATGTTGAGCGAGCACGCCCCGGCCAGCGTGGCCGCCAGCGGCTGCGCACCGCCCATGCCGCCCAGGCCAGCGGTCAAGATCCAGCGGCCCGAGAGATCGTTGTTGTAGTGCTGGCGGCCGGCTTCCACAAAGGTCTCAAACGTGCCTTGCACGATGCCTTGGCTGCCGATGTAGATCCAGCTGCCGGCGGTCATTTGGCCGTACATGAACAGGCCTTGGCGGTCCAGTTCGCTGAAATGCTCCCAAGTCGCCCACTTGGGCACCAGGTTGCTGTTGGCCAGCAGCACACGCGGCGCGTCGGCGTGGGTTTTGAACACGCCCACCGGTTTGCCCGACTGGATCAGCAGCGACTCGTCGTCGCCCAAGTCTTTGAGCGAGGCCAGGATTTGGTCGAACGAGGCCCAGTCGCGCGCGGCGCGGCCAATGCCGCCGTAGACCACCAAGTGCTGCGGGTTTTCGGCCACTTCGGGGTCGAGGTTGTTCTGCAGCATGCGGTAAGCGGCCTCGGCCACCCAGTTTTTGCAGCTGAGCGTGTTGCCGCGTGGCGCGCGAATCACGCGGCTGGGGTCGAAGCGGGGATCGGTGTTCAGGCTCATGGTGTCTCCGGGTGTCTGTACAGAAGTTGTCTCTGTGGATTTAAATGTATATACAAATTGTGCCGAAGTAAACTGAGCTGTCAAGTCAAGTGAACCCTGCCATGAACACACGCCCCGCCCAACCCGCGTACCAACAGGTCAAGGCCCATGTGCTGGCGCAGATCCACACCGGGGTGTGGAAAGAGGGCGATGCCATTCCGGGCGAGGAGGCGCTGGCGCGCGACTTCGGGGTTTCGCGCATGACGGTCAACCGCGCCCTGCGCGAATTGAGCGACGAGCAGATCTTGGAGCGGCGCCAGGGATCGGGCACCTATGTCGCGCAGCAAAAGTACCAGTCCACCTTGGTGGAGATCCGCAACATCGCCGACGAAATTGCGGCGCGCGGCCACATCCACCGCAGCGAGTTGCACCGCTTGGAGCGTGTAAAAGCCAACGAGGCGCTGGCCCAACGCCTGGGCGTGCCGCCGGGCAGTGTGGTGTTCCATTCGGTGGTGGTGCATTTTGAAAACAACGCCCCCATCCAGGTGGAAGACCGGCATGTGAACCCCGCCGTGGCGCCCGACTACCTGGCGCAAGACTTTGCCACCCAAACACCCAACGCCTACCTGATGCGGGTGGCGCCGCTCAAGGGCGTGTCGTTTGTGATTGAGGCGGTGCTGCCGCCGCCGGCCGTGGCTGAGATGCTGGCCATGCCACCCACCGAGCCTTGCCTGGTGTTGCACCGGCAGACGCGTTCGCTGGGCCAGGTGGCGTCGGTGGCGTCGCTGTGGCACCCGGCGTCGCGTTACCGCTTTGCCGGGGCGTTTTGACCAAGCGGTGTGATCGCCTGACGCCGCTCAGTGTTTGTGCTTCAGGTGTGAGCCATCGTCGCTGACGGTGTCGTTGCCGCCGGGCGGCAAAAAGAACTCTTTGCTTGACTCCACCACCCAGCCGGTGCCGCCTTTGGCTTCGAGCAGAAATTCACCGGCCGGCGTGCGGATGCTGCCCACGGCGTACTGGTCGCCCATGGCTTGGGTGATGCTGAAGGTGCCGCCCTCGGGGCCCAGCAGGCGACCGCTCCAGCGCAACTGGCCTTGCACCACGTCCACCCATTCGATCTCGGCCTCGGTGGCCACCGCAGCGGACAGCGGCAACACAAAGCGGTCGCCTTCGGCGCGGGCGGCCAGCACTCGCACGTCGTAACGGATCCATTGGCGGCCGTCTTGCAGGCGGCGTTCATTGGCCAAAGGTGAGCGGGCGGCCTCGACCGGCGACACGCCCGCCGAAAACAGCACCCGCTGTTGGCGGGCCTGGGCAAAGGCGTCGTCGGTGGGGAACAGGGCGCGCCCATCCACTTGCCGCGCGCGAATGCGCTGCACCACGTCCCGATAGCTGTCGCCCATGAGCAGGTGTTCCGGAATGGCCACGCTGGTGCGGGGCGCATCGCCGGCGCCGTGGTTGGCGCTGGGCGCCGGCGCCACGCCAGGCGTCAGCACCACGCCGGGCGTGTCGGGTGCCGGGCGCAGCACCACCCAGGCCACACCCGCCGCCAGCAGCAGAGCGCCACCCAGCGCAACGCGATACGGTGTGCGCAGCGCCATGTCAGCGGAACTTGGCGACAGCGGGGGCGTTGCGGTCCATGGGGGTCACTTCGTCTGGCAGGGTGGCCAAGTGCCCCATGGGAACGCGCAGCGTCGCGTCAAAGCGCGTGGGCGTGGCGAAATACGGTGTGCCGTTGCCGCTCATCACGGTGGGCACCACGCCATCGCCGTGGGGCAGGCCCATGTTGTGCCCCAGTTCATGCCGCATGACGTTGGTGCCGCAATCGATGGTGCCCACGGCCGACATATTGAATGCCGATGGGGTGCTGTTGACGTAGGCCAGGCCGCAATACGGGCCTTCCACGCTTTCGTGGTACACCGCATCGGCTTTGACGCGGTCGCGTTCACCTTGCAGGGTGTCGTCGGTGCGCGATGCGCTGAGGGCGGAGCCCATGTCGGCCCCCATCGAGGGGGTCTCGATCAGGTTGGCGATTTGAAAGCGGAACCGTGCGCCGGAGTTTTCCAAGGATTCGTTGGTCAGGCGCAAACCTTCTACCTGCCGAGCTCGGATAGCGCTGGCGCCCAGGCGAGCGGTGGCGGTCGGGCTGTAGGTCAACAAAATGCGAATGGTGTCGGTTTCACGGGTCCAGCCTCGGCCGGTGTGCACAAAAGCGACTTCCTCGCCGTTGCTGACGGTGTGGTCCACGTTGCTGGCGGCGCTCACTTCAATGACCCGAAAATTCCAGCTGGCAGACGACTTGACCACCACACGGTCGCCGCGCTGCGCCTGAAACGGCAGGGCGATGGTGGATTTCCAATTGCCGTCCCACGCCAGCACCTCGGTCACGGGGGTGAGCAGGCGCGGAATCATCATTTGCCGAATGCTTTGCGCCGTGATTTGTGTGCGAGGCGCTTGCATCAGCACCCACGCGCTGTTGGGGGCGTCCCACATGAATTCATAGCTTTGGCCATTGCCCACCGTCATGGTGCCCATGCCCGTGACGTTGGTGTTGGCAATGGTGGCGCGCTCGTCGGCGCTGGAGGTGATGACCACACGGTCGCGGTCGCCGGCGCGGGTGGGCAGACGCACGGTGGCGTTGGTGGTGCCCGCCGGCACGTTCAGGCGTGTGAGCGCTGTGACGGGCGCCGGCATTTGCCCTTGGGGTGCATTGGCCCAAGCCAGTGTGGTCTCAGGCCCTTTGTGCAACACCCATTTGCCCAGTCGCGTGTTGAACAAAAACGCGTATTCGTCGTTGGTGCGCAGCGGCATGGTGGACGCGTGCAGCACATTGCTTGGGTCGATGCGACTGCCCCACTGGGCCGATGAATTGACCAGCACCAGCGCGCCGTCGATGGCGCTGGCCGGCAGGTTCACCCGATCGGCCCAAGCGCCATCGGCCAAACGGGCGCGCACCACCCGTTCGGTGCCATTGGCCAGCTCCAGCGCTTGTCCGTTGTTGGTGGCCCAGACAGTGGGGGCCACCACTTCCCAGCGTTGACGAGCGCTGGCGTATTGGTAATGCAAGGTTTGTCCGCGCGCTAAGCCCATGGCGGGCAAGGGCACATCGGTGTTGGTCTGCAGCACCTGCGCGCTGTAGCCGGCGTTGGAGACGATCTTGATGCTGGCTTTGTCCTGTGCGGTGGCCGGTAGGCTGACTTGGGGTGTCCAGTTGCCATCGCTCAAGGTGAAGACCAGGTCGGCGTAAGTGCCTGGCAGGTTGCCGCTGCCCAATTGGTTCGGGCTCAGATAGGTTTGGGCCCAGCCCACAGAGGCCAGGCTCGACAGCGCCAGAGCGGTCAAAAATCGTTTCATGACGAGGCATCAAGTGGATTGCAGATGCATCAAATGGTATTAATAAAAAATCATATTTGACAAAGAAAGTAAGAAATAAAAGTCTTTTTCAGCTCGCAAACGGAGCGATCGTTAAAAAGCACACGCGTCTCTGTCAGATGCAAATGACGATTTGGTGGTTTGGCGTGGCGCCCGCGTCACATCGCTTTGAAGCGTCCGGCGTACAGCCTGCTCACCACCCAGCGTTCGGGCCGCTGGCGCAGGTGCACCCACAGGCGACCTGCCTCATCGCGCTCCACTCTGTCGATGGCGCTGGCCCGCACCACCGTGCTGCGGTGGATTTGCCAAAACACGTCGGGGTCGAGCTGGGGCAACAGGTCTTTGAGTGGGGTGCGGATCAAGCGCTCGGGTACGTTGGCGTTTTGAGCGGTGAGCACCCGCAGGTATTTGTCGGCCGATTCGAACACCAGCACGTCTTCCACCGGCACCAGGTGCAGCTGCTGGCCCACGCTGGCTTGGATGACCTGCAGGCGCTGCGCTGGCGGTGCGCTGGGTGCAGCGAGGAGGGCGTGCAATTGGCCGAGCAAGGCGTCTGAGACGGCCTGCGCGTGGGGCGCTGTGGCGCCGCGCTGCGCCAAGTGGGCTTGCAGGCGCTGCACGGTGCGGGCCAAACGTTCTGGCGACACCGGTTTGAGCAAATAGTCCACCGCCTGCGCATCAAAGGCTTGCAGCGCGTACTGGTCGTATGCCGTGACCAGCACCAGCGCCGGAAAGGGCTGCCCCGTGGGCGCGTCGTCGGCCCAACGGTCGGCCAGCTCGGCGGCGGCTTCCAGCCCGCTGATGCCGGGCATGCGCACATCCAAAAACAGCACATCGGGTCGGTGTTGCAGTGCCAGGCTCACCGCCGCTGCTCCATGGGGCGCCACCGCCAGCACTTGCAATTCGGGCCATGCGCGCAGCAGGGCCTGCCGCAGGGCTTGGGCGAGCAGCGGCTCGTCTTCGGCGATCAGGGCGGTGGGCATGGTCAAGGTGTGGCGCGCGGCATGAGCACCATGTCTTTTTCGCGCAGCTTCACATCAAACTGGCGCAAAAAGCTCTGGCCCAGCAGGGCCTGGTCGGCCGGCAGGCCGGTCAGGCCGCTGACCACCGTCACGTTGTTGAGCGCCAGGTGCCCCACCTTCACCGGCACGCCGTGCACCAAGCGCCCGGGGCGCTCGCCGTTGGCGGTTTGCAGGGTGATGGGCCGGCCCTCGGGCAGTTGCGCTTGTTGGGCCTGGGCGTCGCTCACGCTCACGGCCGAGGCGCCGGTGTCGACCAGAAAACGCACCGGCACGCGGTTGACCTCGCCATTCACATAAAAGTGGCCGTCGCGCTCGCGCGGAATCACCAAATGGCCTTCTCCGGTGGTGTAGGGCACCAGGCTTTGGCGCTCTTGTTCTTCGACCCACTTGAACACAGCAAACAAGGCGCCGGCCAGCAGCACCCAAAACAGCGCGATGCCAATGGCGCCTCGGCGGGCGGTGCGCTGGGGGGTGGCGGGGCTGTGCTCGTGCATGGCCGCAGTATCGCGCATGGCCCGAGAGGTGCGGCTCCAAGGGCGCGCAAGCGTCAAGCCTGCCAGGGCCATTGCAGCGTGATGCGGGTGCCTTGCCCGCTGGGGCTGTGCAGCGCCATGTGGGCGGCCGCGCCGTAGCGGGTGAGCAGGCGCTGGCGCACATGGGCCAAGCCCAAGCCGCCGCTGTGTGGGCCGCTGGTGTGGCTTGGGCTGGCGAAGTGGGCGCCGCCCACCCCGCTGTCGCTGACCGTCAGCACCAACTGATCGCCATTGCGCTGGGCTTGCACCGCAACCGTGCCGCCGTCGATGTGTGGCTCTAGCCCGTGGCGAATGGCGTTTTCCACCAGCGGTTGCAGCAGCAGCGGCAGCACCGGCTGGTTGTTGAGCGCCTCGGGCACGTCGATCTGCACCTGCAGGCGCGGGCCCATGCGCACCGCCATCAGGGCCAGGTAGTCGCGCAGGCGCTCGATCTCGTCGCCCAGGGTGTGGGTGTGGCCCAGACCATCGGCGCGGCTGGCGCCCAAGGTGGCGCGCAGATAGGCCACCAGCCGGTCCAGCATCTCGGTGGCTTGGTCGGGGCGCTGCTCGATCAGGGCGCGCAGATTGGCCAAGCTGTTGAACAGCATGTGCGGGTCGAGCTGGGCGCGCAGCAGCTGCAGCTGGGCTTCGGTGGCTTCGCGCTGCAGCTCGGCGTTGCGTTCGCGCAGGTAAAAGTAGGTGAGAAAACCCAAGCTCACAGCCAACGAAAACAGCAGCAGACCGACAAAGCGCGCGGGCGAGCGCCACAGCAGCGCCAGGGTGGACTGGCCGGCGTAAGCGTCGCCCAACAGCGTGCCCACGGCGTAGCCGACCAACACACCAGCCGACAGAAACACCACCATGCGACCTGACACCGCCCAGTAATGTGGGCCACTGGTGCGCAACCAGCGGTGGGCCGCCACGCGCAACACATCGGTGCAGGTCCAGATCGCGCCGCTGATGGCCAGGCTGTAGACCAGCGAGGCGAGCGCACCATGCCCGCCCATGAGGGTTTGCATGGCGGCGATCACCAGCGCCACCGCGCCCACGATCAGGCCACGGCGCAGCAGGCCGGCGCGGGCATCGACGGGTATCCAGGGGGTGCGGGTGGCGGGCATGCCAACCATTGTGGCAGCGCGTGGTTTCACAGCCAGCCCAGCCACTGCCCCCACACCAGCTGCCCCAGGTAGCGTCCTGGCAGCAAGGTGAAGGCACCGGCCACCAAGCAGGCGCTGATGTAGAGCGATGTCATCCAGCTGCGGTGGCGGCGGATCTGGCCTTGCAGCAAGGCCCGAAACGCCATGAACAGCGAGCCCAGCGTCACGGGG
>JBEIEH010000127.1:0-7730 GCA_040383055.1 Burkholderiaceae bacterium | reverse complement strand
TGTGGCAGCGAGGTGAGGTCGGCGGTGGTGGACCAGTTGCCGTTGGCTTGCACGGTGGCTGTGACGGTCACAGGTGTGCCACTGGTGCCGCTGACCACGATGGTGACCACGCTGCCTTGGGGGGCGTTGGCGCTGGTGCCGCTCAGTGTGACGCTGCTCTGCTCGGAGCCGGTGATGAAGTTGGCAGGAGCCGTGACGGAGCCATCGAACACCTGAATATCAACGGTGGGTCCAACAATGGTCACTGGCAGGGTGCCGTTTTGTGTGTTGCCAGCCGGATCGGTGACCTTGATCGGCAGATTGTTTGCGCCATTGGGCAGAGCGGGTGCTGTGGCGGGATAGGGGGCTGACCAGGTGCCATTGGGGTTGACCGTTGCGCTGACTTTGCTGCCGTCGGGCAGGGTGATTTCAACCGTGCCATTGGGCTCCCCGGTGCCACTGAAGGTGGGGCGGTTGTTGGCGGTGGTGCTGTCGCCTTTGGTTCCGGTGTCGGAGGCAGGGTCGAGTTTGGCGGTCCAATCGTTGTTGCCGGTGGGCTCGTTGGGGTTGTTGGGGTCGCTGGGGTTGACCGGATTGGGGTCCATCACCGTGTCTTTGGTGGCGTCTTTGCTCACACCCGTGGATTTCACACCTGCGGTGTTGGCGGCCACCGCTGAGGCGGTGAGTTTGCCTTCCGCAGCAGCTGTGACGTCAACGGTGGTGCTCCAGTTGCCTTGGGCATCCACGGGCACAGTTTTTCGCGTCACTTCTTTGCCGTCTTTGTCCGTGATCACCAATTCCACATTGCCGCCTGCGGCATTGGTGGTGGTGCCGGAGACGGGAACGTTGCCTTGTTCGCTTTTGTTGATTTGTCCGTTGTTGTCAAAGGTGGTGATTTGTGCGGTAGGGGTGGTTCCGCCTCCCCCTCCGCCTGTGCCGCCGCCACCCCCACCAGCGGCGGCAGCTGCAGCCGCTGCGCCTCCGGCGAGCAGCGGGTTGAATGGCAGCAGCGCGCCCACCGCTGCTCCAGAGGCTTCGGTGGCCCCAATTGGTTCGGCGGCTGCTACGGCTGCGGGTACAGGTCCCATCTGTCCACCGAGCACTTGGGTGATGGTGGTGCCGTCAGCGAGTTTGTCGATGGCGTGGATGTCCCGTGCTGTGTCCGGAATAAACGGGTAGTGTTGGCCGTTTTCCGCTTGGCCAACCACCACGGCGTTGTCCACACCGAAATAGTTTTCAATGACCAGGTCCGGGCGGTCAGGGTGGTTTTGCTCCAAACTGATATGCAGGTCTTTGCCTTTGCGACGCACCTGAATCTGCTGAGGCGCGAAGCCAGTGGCAGCCTCGGTCAATTGGTAGAGCGCCCCACTCTTGGCCATGAGCTTGAGTGGGCCTTGGGCCGCTGTGCGAGCGGCGTTGAGAGAAACAACGGCGGTGGGCTCGTTGGCCACTTCCACCGCGATGGTGTAGATTTTGTTGGTCATGTGAATACCCCTGTGTTGGTGTACTGACGGGAAATGTTGTGGGGGTCCCGGCTCAGTCTTGGATGCCGCGCACGAGGACTTCCACTCGACGGTTGGGCTGGTTGCAGCGCAGCAACTCGGTCCGGTTGAGCTGTTTGCCAGCACAGTTGGAGACCACCAATTGGCTGTCGCCCACACCTTGGGCGCTGACCTTTTCAGCCGGGAGTCCGGCCGACACCAAGATGCTGCGCACAGTTTCAGCGCGGTTTTGTGACAGGCGCAAGTTCAAATCTTTGGCGCCCATGGGGTCGGTGTGACCGATGACCTGGACCGATTCGATGTTGCTGTGTTCTTGGCGAATCTTGCGTGCGAGACGAACAATTTCGGTTTCGCCAGTGCTGAGCAGATCTTGACTCCCCGATTTGCCGAATTGGAACAAGAGTTCCGACGCGAGGCTGTAGCGCGTTTCTTGGGTTTTGCAATCTTTGGCGGCTGGGACACGAGATACCGCGTGGGCTTGTAACTGCAACTGGCCTGCGTCGGCAGGCAATGCGTTGGCCGCCAAGGTGCGCAGGGGGGGATTGGTGCGGGGGTCGTTCACCGCCACGTAGGCGGTTTGTTGGGGCTTGACTTGGACCGTCAGGCTGGGCACCTTGGCCGGATCGATGCCAGCGGTGGCGCGCGATTGGAGTTCGATCTTGTGCTGACCGGCGCAGACCAATACCTCGGCGTAAGCCCCTGGCAGCACCGCACTGTGAAATCGCCCATTCACATAGACGTCTGCGGGTGTGGCCGTGGCTTGCGTTGGCCCACTTCGCAAAAAGACAATGCGCGCTTGGTTGTTGTCTGGGTTGGCCTTATTCAGTGGCGTGGCCCGAAATGTTTGCCAAGAAATTCGACTATCAGCTTCAGCCGGAGTGGATTCAGGTTTGGCGACCACCGTGGCCGCATCGGTGTTGATGGGTTTGTTGTCGTTGGCGTACGCCAGTCCGCTGGCGATGGTGGCTGCCACCACCCAAGCAAGATGTCGTTTGATCATGTCCACACCCTTTTAAAACAAGCCTTTAGAACAGAAAGTTGGTGTTCGCAGGATAAGCGGCACCTGTTCAGGCTGTGTGGAATGATAGCGATCTAAATACTTGATTTGGTGATGTTTTTTACGAATATGTATAAATCTGACAAATTAATTTGACAAATTAATAATAGATATGATTTGATTATTATTTTTAATATTTTGGTTCGAGTGATTACCTGTTGATGTGATTTTGTTGCAAACGGTGGTAAATCCCTTTTTTGTCGATCAGCATTTGGTGATTTCCCATTTCTGCAATACGCCCGTTGTCGAGCACCACGATTCGGTCGGCGTGCTCAATGGTGGAGAGTCTGTGTGCGATCACCAAAGTGGTGCGGCCGGCCATCAATCGACCCAAAGCCTCTTGAACCAAGCGCTCCGATTCGTTGTCCAGTGCCGAAGTGGCTTCGTCCAGAATCAGGATGGGGGCGTCTTTGTAAATGGCTCTTGCAATGGCCAGCCGTTGCCGTTGCCCCCCAGAGAGCTCGGTGGCGTTGTGCCCCACGCGGCTGTGAATGCCATCGGACAGGCCTTGCACCACATCCCAGAGGTTGGCGGCGTGCAAAGCGCGGGCGACGCGTTCGGCGTTGGGTTGCTCGTCTCCCAGAGCCACATTGGCGGCCAATGTGTCGTTGAGCATCACCACGTCTTGGCTGACCATGGCAATCTGCCGGCGAAGCGCCTCGATGTCCCACGCATCGGTGGACACGCCGTCGATCAGGGTCGAGCCAGCACTCGGGTCTACAAAACGAGGCAAGAGGTTGACCAAGGTGGTTTTGCCAGAGCCTGATGGGCCCACCAAAGCCACGGTCTCGCCGGGCGTGACACTCAAGGAGACGCCTTGCAGGGCCGCGCGGCTGTCGTTGGACGGGTATTGGACCCACACGTCACGCCACTCGACGGCCCCAGTCGCTCGTTCGATCGCGTGGGCGCCACCGCTTTGCTCAGGCGTCTGTTCGATCAATTCCAGTGCCCGTTCCAATGCGCTCAGCCCCCTTGTGATGGGCCCCGCCACTTGCGCCAGACTCCGGATAGGGGCAATGAGCATCAACATGGCGGTGACAAAGGCCACAAAGTTGCCTACCGTGGTGCCGCTGGATTGGCTTTGCCACAAGGCCACGCTGATGACACCCGACAAAGCGGCTGCCGCCAACATTTGGGTCAAAGGCGTCATGGCTGCGGTGGCCACGGTGGATTTCATCGCCAAGCGGCGCAGGCGATGGCTCAATTGATCAAAGCGCTTGGCTTGTGGTTCTTGTGCTCCGTGCAAACGGAGCATGCGGTGGGCGAGGGCGTTTTCTTCCACCACATAGGCCAATTCGTCGGTGGCGCTTTGGGTGTCGCGGGTGATGCCATACAGACGTCGTGACAACACACGCATGATCACGGTGAGCCCTGGAAACAGCAGCAGCACAATCAAGGTCAGTTGCCAGTTGAGCCAAAACAAATACCCGAGCAGGGCAAGCATGGTGAGCCCATCTTTGGCCAGGGAGAGCAGGGCATTGACCAAGGTGGATGCCCCGTTTTGCACCTCGTAGACCAAGGTGTTGGACAACTTGCTCGCGCTCTGCTCGGCAAACAGTCCCATGTGCGCTCGGCCCATTTTGCGGAACATGGCGGTGCGCAGATTCAAAAGACCTTGGTTGGCCGTGTGCGCCAATGCGTATTGGGCCAGAAACACCGCCAATCCACGAAGTCCAAACAGGCCAATCAGCGAGACAGGCACCATCCAAATCGCCACTTGGCCGTTGCCGAAGCCCCGGTCCAGCAAGGCTTTGAGCAGGGCTGGAATCATGGGCTCGGTCAGCGCGCCGGCCACGGTGGCGCCGATGGCCAGAACTATTCCGGCTTTCGCGGATCGGAAATAGGGCCACAGCCTCAGCATGCGTTGACCCAGGCTGTCGGTCGGCGGGTGGGGTGTGTTCAAGGTGGGGGCCATTGGTGGACAAGGGCTGACTGTCGCAAGGACATCAGGGCTCGTCCGGTATTATCGGCGGCTGCCCGCTTGGGGCCTCAGGCCTGCGGCGACCTCTGTGGACACATGGCATGACATCAGATTTAAAACAAGCGCGTTTTTCTCGTCGCACCGTACTGGCCGCGGGCATTGGCTCGTCTTTGATGATGCCAGCGATGACCGCTCAAGCCCAATTTCGGGTGGAAGTGTCCGGCGTCGGCATGAACCAAATTCCGGTGGCCATCGCCGCCTTCAAGGGCAACTCGGGCCTGCCCATCGATGTGGCCGCCGTGGTCAAAGCAGATTTGGAGCGCAGCGGCCGACTGCGGGTGGTGGATGCCGCTTTGGCTGGAGCAGACGAGACGTCGCGCCCAGACCTGGCTCCCACCAAGGAGCGCGGCGCTGATGCCTTGCTGGTTGGTAGCGTCACACGCTTGGCCGACGGTCGACTCGATGTTCGTTTCCGTCTGTGGGACGCTGTCAAAGTGCAGGATCTGGGGGGCCAAAGCTACCCGGTGGCCTCGGCAGATGCCCGTTTGGCGGCGCATCGCGTGGCGGACTACGTCTACGAAAAACTGACCGGCGAAAAAGGCGTGTTCTCGACCCGTATCGCTTACGTGTCTCGCTCGGCCAATCGCCACAACCTGTGGGTGGCCGACGCCGATGGAGAAAACGCACGCTCGGCCTTGGCCAGCCCGGAACCCATCATTTCCCCCGCTTGGTCCCCCAATGGACAACAACTCGCCTATGTGTCGTTTGAGTCCAGAAAGCCGGTGATTTATGTGCACGACGTCGCATCGGGGCGCAGGCGGTTGTTGGCGAGCTTCCGTGGATCCAACAGCGCGCCGGCGTGGTCTCCCGATGGCACGCGTTTGGCGGTCGCTTTGACATTGTCGGGCAACGCCCAAATTTATCTGATGGACGCCAATGGTGGCGAGCCCCGGCGCTTGACCCAAGGCGGCAGTATCGATACCGAGCCCGCGTTCAGTCCCGATGGCCGTGGCATCTATTTCGTCAGCGACCGCGGGGGCTCGCCTCAGATTTACCGCATGGGGGCTGGCGGCGAAAATCCCCAGCGTCTGACCTACAGCGGCAGCTACAACATTTCACCGGCGCCCAGTCCGGATGGTCGTTACTTGGCGTATGTGTCCCGCGTGGGCGGTGCATTTCGCCTACACGTGATGGATTTGAGCAACGGACAAGTCAGCGCTTTGACCGACACCGCTGCCGACGAAAGCCCAAGCTTTGCGCCCAACAGCCGCCTTGTGGTGTACGCCACACAACAAGGTGGCGAAGCGTTGATGACCTGCACGCCAGATGGCCGAGTCAAAACCCGATTGGCAGGTGTCAGTGGCGATATCCGCGAGCCCGCTTGGGGGCCATTTGCTGTTTGATTGATGGTGTTTTTGGAGATTCTGTTCATGAACCGTTTGAAGCATGTGTCTGTTGTATCCCGCTGTGCTGTGCTTGCAGGGGTGTTGTTGTTGACCGCGTGCGGGTCGACTGTGAAGTTGGATGAAGCCCCTGTGCAAGACCGCACTGCAGTACCTGTGGGCCGTGACGCCGCTGGCCAAGGCGCCGGGGCAGGCTCAGCAGACTCGCGCAGCGTGTCCGCCGTCGATCTGGAGCAAAAGAAACCCACAGCTTTGCCCACTGAGTTGCAGCGGGTGGTGTACTTCGACTACGACAGCTTTGAGGTGAAAGCTGAGTACGCTGGTTTGCTGGAGGCCCAGGCCCGCTTTTTGGCTGCCAACCAAGGCTTGCGTCTGGGGCTTGAAGGTCACACCGATGAGCGTGGTGGCCGCGAGTACAACTTGGCTCTGGGTCAAAAGCGGGCGGAAGCTGTGCGCCGCTCACTGTCGTTGTTGGGCGTGAAAGACGCGCAGATGGAGGCTGTGAGCTTCGGTGAAGAAAAGCCTGCAGCCCAAGGTGGCTCTGAGCAAAGCCATGGCCGCAATCGCCGGGTTGAGTTTTCTTTGCGTTGATGATGAACAAGTTCTTTTGCCATACCCTGGCCAAGGGTGCTTTGCTCGGGTGGGCGTTGACCGCGTCGGTTTCGTCGTACGCTTTTTTCAGTGATGACGAGGCGCGCAAGGCGATTTTGGACTTGCGTCAGCGGGTCGAGCAGTTGCGTCAGCAGGTCGATGAGTCGCGCCAACAACTTGATCGCATCACCAGCGGAGAAACCGAGGCGCAGGCCGCCCAACGCCGCAGCGTGCTGGAGCTCTCCAATCAGATTGAGCAGCTGCGTGCCGAGCTGGCGCGTCTGCGTGGTCAGAACGAGCAGTTGGCCCGCGATTTGGCTGAAGTGCAGCGTACCCAGAAGGATGTGCAAGCCGGAGTGAATGAGCGACTGCGCCAGTTTGAGCCTATCAAGGTCACCCTCGACGGGCAAGATTTTTTGGCCCAACCCGCTGAGCAGAAAGACTTTGAGGCCGCTGTCGATGTCATGCGCAAAGCGGACTTTGCCGGTGCAGCACAGGCGTTCGCGGGATTCCTGCGTCGCTACACCGAAAGTGGCTACACACCGATGGCGTTGTATTGGCTGGGCAATGCGCACTATGCCGTGCGCGCTTATAAAGACGCGCTCGACGCACACAGCAAGTTGGTGGCCCAATTTCCCAGCCACCCACGCAAGCCCGAGGCGATGCTGGCCATGGCCAATTCGCATGCCGAACTCAAGGACAACCGAGCCGCTCGGCGCGTGCTCGAGCAGCTGATCGCCGCTCACCCCCAGTCTGAGGCGGCTGTGGCGGCGAAAGAGCGGCTCGCGCGGTTGCGCTGATGGGCCGAAAACCCCAGTCCCCGCGCTTTGTAGGCGGGCGTTTTACAATCATGCGATGGACATGAACGCATTTATGGCCCAGCAGCACCTAGTGCTCTGGGCCTCTTTTCTGGTGGCTGCGCTGTTTGGTTTTGTGACCCAGCGCTCGCACTTTTGCACCATGGGCGCGATCAGCGACATCGTCAACATGGGCAGTTGGGCCCGTATGCGCATGTGGGTGTTGGCCATTGGCGTGGCGGCCATTGGCTTTCACTTATTGGCTTGGCGTGGTCTGATCGACCCTTCCATGACGATTTACACGGGCTCGCGCATCATTTGGTTGTCGGCATTGATGGGGGGAGCGTTGTTTGGCGCCGGCATGGTGTTGGCATCTGGATGCGGCAGCAAAACCCTGGTGCGCGTCGGTGCGGGCAGTTTGAAGTCCCTGGTGGTGTTTGTGGTCATGGGAGTGGCAGCGTATGCCACGCTGCGTGGCGT
>JBEIEH010000126.1:0-7730 GCA_040383055.1 Burkholderiaceae bacterium | reverse complement strand
GCAGCTGCATGGATGTCATCGGCATACCAGACTCCGTGATGAAGGCTGTGTCGATGATATCGACGCTATTTGCCGATGCAAAAACGCGAGAAGATTTCGCCCAACAAATCGTCGGCGCTGAATTCACCGGTGATGGCGCCCAGCGCCTGCTGCGCCAGCCGCAACTCCTCGGCCATGAGGTCCAGGTGCGCCGCGCGCTGGGCCAAACAATCGTCGGCCGCCGCCAAGTGCGCGGCCACCTGGTGCAGCGCCTGCACATGCCGCTCGCGCGCCATGAACAGGCCTTCGGCCGCCGGTTGCCAGCCGGCCAGGGCCAGCAGGCGCTGGCGCAAATCGGCCAAGCCCTCGCCCTGTTTGGCAGACAACACCACGTCGTCGGGGGCGCACAGCGCCAAAGCCTCGGGCGTGGCCTGATCGCGTTTGTTCCACACCTGCAGCACCGGCACGCCAGCGGGCACGTCGCGCTGCAGCTGCGCTGCAATCGCCGCGTCCGCCGCTTGGTAATCGGACCACAACGCGCGCGTCAGGTCGTGCAAAAACAGCACTGCATCGGCCCGGGTGATTTGGCCCCAGGCGCGCTCAATGCCGATGCGCTCGACCTCGTCCACCCCATCGCCGGTGCGCAGGCCAGCGGTGTCCACCACATGCAGCGGCACCCCTTCGATTTGGATGGTCTGCTGCACCACGTCGCGGGTGGTGCCAGCAATGGGGGTGACGATGGCCAGCTCAGCGCCCGCGAGCGCGTTGAGCAGCGAGCTCTTGCCCGCGTTGGGCTGGCCGGCGATCACCACCGTCAGGCCCTCGCGCAGCAGCGCGCCCTGGCGCGCTTCGGCCAGCACCGCCGCCACCCGCTCTTGCAAGCGAAGCAGCTGGCCAGCAGCGTCGGCCTTTTGCAAAAAGTCGATCTCTTCTTCGGGAAAGTCCAGTGTCGCCTCCACCAGCATGCGCAGGTGGATCAACGCATCGCGCAGCTCATGCACCCGCTGCGAAAACGCGCCGGCCAGTGAGCGACTGGCGCTGCGCGCCGCCGCCTCGGTGCTGGCGTCGATCAGGTCAGCCACCGCCTCGGCCTGGGCCAAGTCGAGCTTGTCGTTGAAAAACGCGCGCTCGGTGAATTCGCCCGGACGGGCCGGGCGCAGGCCAGGCAGCAGCGGGGCACCGCTGTCGTCGGCCTGGGCCGCCAACGCCAAACAGCGCGCCACCAGCAACTGCAGCACCACTGGCCCGCCATGGGCCTGCAGCTCCAGCACGTCTTCGCCGGTGTAGGAGTGCGGCGCCACAAACCACAACGCCAGCCCGTGGTCGATCGGCGCACCATCGGCCTCAGGGAAAGGCAGATACGTCGCCTCGCGCGGCTTCAAATCGCGCCCCAGCAAAGCCCGCACAAAGCGCGCCAGCCCCCGCCCCGACACCCGCACCACCCCCACCGCCCCCCGCCCAGGCGCGGTGGCAATCGCAACAATCGGATCACGCGAAGCAGACAACATAGGCCAAGCTTAAAACAGACAAAAAAACGGCCCGCAAAGCAGGCCAGAGAAAAACGAAGAGCGAACTGCCCCATCCAGGCGCCCTGACGAGACAGCTTCTTCAGCAAACCCGCGCGAGCGAAGTGCCTTAGGCACAAGGCGTCAAGGGTCCGCGTAGCCGGAGCGAGATGCCTTCCCTCCAGAGGCGTCGAGGGTCCGGCTTAGCCGGCCCAAGGACGCCGTCCCCCCTCCCAGGGGGGAAGCCGCGTCAGCGGCGCAGGGGGGTTATTTAAAACTCGGCATGTTGAACTTCAACGGCACACCCAACTTGTTGTTGATGTACGCCTGCTGGGCAATCGTCAACATGTTGTTGGTGATCCAGTACAACACCAGACCTGCTGGGAAGAAGAAGAACATCACCGAGAACACCAACGGCATCATCCACATCAGCTTGGCCTGCAGGGGATCTGGCGGCAGCGGGTTGAGCGCGGTCTGGATCACCGTGGTCAGGGTCATGATCAGCGGCAACACAAAGAAGGGGTCTGGCGACGACAGGTCGGTGATCCAGCCCACCCACGGGGCGTTGCGCATTTCCACCGACGACAGCAGCACCCAGTACAGCGCAATGAACACCGGAATCTGGATCAGGATCGGGAAGCAACCGCCCAAGGGCTTGACCTTCTCGTCGCGGTAGATCTTCATCATCTCCTGCTGCATTTGCTGCGGGTTGTTCTTGAGGCGCTCGCGCATTTCCATGATGCGCGGGTTGATCGCCTTCATCTTGGCCATGCTGCGGTAAGCGCTGGCGTTGAGCCAGTAGAACGCGGCCTTGATGATGACCACCAACAACACAATCGCCCAGCCCCAGTTCGGCACCACCAGGGTGTAGATTTTTTCCATCAGCCAATACAGCGGCTTGGCCAAGATGGTGAGCCAGCCGTAGTCCTTGACCAGCTCCAAGCCCGGAGAGACCTTCTCCATCGACTTTTCTTCCTGCGGACCGACGAACAGGCGCTTGTCCAGCGTCACCATTTGGCCGGGTGGCACGGTCACAGCATCGAGCAGCGAACCGGCGCGGTAGAGGTTGTTGGCGCCGGGCACCTTCTCGACGTAGTTGTCGCGGGAGGCGCCTTCAGCGGGCAGCCACGCGGTCGCAAAATAGTGCTGCACCATGCCCACATAACCGTCGGTGGCCTGCTTGGTGAAGCTGGCTTTGTTCTTCTCGATGTTGGCAAACTCCACCTTCTCATACTTGTTGACCGAGCTGTAGACCGCCGGGCCGGTGAAAGTGGAATAGAAGGGCGTTTCGTTGTCGATCTTGCCGCCGTCGCGCACCAGCTGCACATAAAGCTGCGGCTTGACCGGCTGCTCGCCGCGGTTGATGATCTCGTGCTTCACGCCAATGACGTACGAACCGCGCGTCAGGGTGTAAGTCTTGGCCAACACCACGCCAC
Organism: Burkholderiaceae bacterium; assembly: GCA_040383055.1. GTDB lineage: Bacteria > Pseudomonadota > Gammaproteobacteria > Burkholderiales > Burkholderiaceae_C > Hydrogenophaga. The sequence goes on along the minus strand of JBEIEH010000126.1, from coordinate 4,810 downwards.
CCACCGGCTCGGACTCAAAACGCACCTCCAACGTGTCGCTGCCATCGGCAAGGGCCTTGCCGCCCTTGACCAGGTTCATCGCCGTCTTGTGGGTCGGGAAGGTGCCACCCGCCAGACCGGTTTGTGCGATGTAGGTGCGATTGGGCGTTTGCTCCAACAGGGTGAAGGGACGAGCCGTTTGGTCTTTGCTGGAATGGGTGGCCGCCGCGTGTTTGAGCAGCTCAGCCCCCACCAGCGCGCCGCCTTCGCTGCTGAAGGTGAGCTTGAACACATCGGTGCTCACCTCATGCGTCACCGCAGGGGCGACGACGACAGTGGGCGCGTCCGACCCCGCCACCGCTGCAGAGGTTGCAGCAGCAGGCACCGCACCAGCGGCGGCGGGGTTCGCCGCGTTGGCCGGCGGGGCCGACACGGCGGGAGCCGATGCGCTGGCAGGGAAGAAGGTCGGCTTGTTGCCGTTGTGGATCTGCCAGCGGTCCCAAATGAGGATCAGCGAGAAGCCAAAGATCACCCAGAGGATGGAGCGTCGAATGTCGTTCATGACGGCGTGTTTTCTTGGGAAGGAGAAGCCGCCCGGTCGGCAGACAGGCCGGGCAAACGGGTGAACAGGCGGGGTGCGTGGTCGGGCACGGGATCGCACCCACCATCGCACCACGGGTGGCACCGCACCAGACGGTGCAAGGTCAGATAAGTTCCCACCAACGCGCCGTGACGTTGCAAGGCGCCCAGCGAATAGGCCGAACAAGTGGGCTCAAACCGGCAGGCACTGCCCAGCCACGGACTCAGCAGCAAACGGTAGCCCTTGACCAAGCCGATGAGCAGGCGCTGCGGCAGGCAGGCAAGCGCGTCAAGCACGAGAGGTCTCCCTGGCCATGGCGCGCTGCCACAGCGCCAGCAGTTCGGCGCGAATGGCTTTTTTCAGCGGCTCAGAGGTGGCGCTGGGAAATTGCTCGCGCGCAAACGCCGCCCGCAAACGCACCACCCAAGCCGCGTGGGGCAGCTCGTTGTGCAGTTCGGCGGCCACCGCATAAATCTGGCGGCGCATGGTGTTGCGGGTCACCGCGCGCTTGGCCCAGCGTTTGGGCGTGAGCACCCCCACATGGGCGGAGCCAGGCGCAAACAACGGCACCGCGCCAGTCGCGCTGTGAAGCGCGGCGCGGTGCAAAGCGAAATGCGGTGTTTTGGCCACGGGGGCGCCAGCCAGCACGGCCTGGAACTGCACCCGGGTCTTGAGCCGGCGAACCGTCATGGACGCGGGCGCTGTCGGCTCGGCCGACACCGAACTCAGACAGCCAGGCGCTTGCGGCCCTTGGCGCGACGGGCGTTGATCACGGCACGGCCGCCACGGGTCTTCATGCGAACCAGAAAACCGTGGGTACGGGCGCGGCGGATCTTGGAAGGTTGGAAAGTGCGCTTCATGATGGGTACTCGAAAAAAATCGGGGAAACCCGCAATTATCGCAAACTTCCGACCGACCCAGCAAGCCCGACCCCACCGGGGCCCGCCAAAGACCCTTTCCAACACGCGCCGACCTTGTGGATAACTTGGGTGACATGGGTACAATGCCACCTCAGCCTAGAGCTTTTTCCACAAGACACACAACAACGATTTCGCGCCTCATGACTCTGGGCCACTCCCCCGCTTCCGACACCAGCGCAGGCGATGCGCTGTGGGCCTCCTGCCTAGAGCAGCTGGCCCAGGACATCCCCGAACAGCAGATCAACACCTGGATCCGCCCGCTGGGCGTGGGCTTTGCGCCCGACCTCAGCAAGGTCACCCTGACGGTGGCCAACCGCTTCAAAATGGACTGGGTCCGGGCCCAATACGCCAGCCGCATCGCCGCCGTGCTGGAGGCCATTCACGGCGTCCCTGTGCTCATTGAGTTGGCGCTCACTCCGCGCGATATCGGCCCCAAACCTGGGACTGGTGCCAAACCGGTGCAAGAGGCTTGGCTGGCCGAATTGCCCGACGTGGTGCCCGCCGAACCAGCCGCCACCCAGCAGCCCAGCCGCAGCCGGCTCAATCCGGCGCTCACCTTTTCCACTCTGGTGGAAGGCTCGGCCAACCGCATGGCGCGCGCTGCGGCCATGCACATCGCTGGCAATTTGGGTCAGCTCTACAACCCCCTGTTCATCTACGGCGGCGTCGGCTTGGGCAAGACGCACTTGGTGCACGCGATCGGCAACCAGTTGCTGGCCGACCGGCCTAATGCCAAAGTTCTCTACATCCACGCCGAGCAGTTTGTGTCGGATGTGGTCAAGGCCTACCAGCGCAAAGCGTTTGATGAGTTCAAAGAGCGCTACCACTCGCTCGATTTGCTGCTGATCGACGATGTGCAGTTTTTTGCCAACAAGGAACGCACCCAAGAAGAATTCTTCAACGCCTTTGAAGCGCTGCTGACCAAAAAGAGCCACATCGTGCTCACCAGCGACACCTACCCCAAAGGCCTGACCGACATCCACGAGCGCCTGGTGTCGCGCTTTGACTCCGGCTTGACGGTGGCCATTGAGCCGCCCGAGCTGGAAATGCGGGTTGCGATTTTGATCAACAAGGCGGTCAGCGAACAGGCTGTGATGCCCGAAGAGGTGGCGTTTTTTGTCGCCAAAAACGTGCGCTCCAACGTGCGTGAGCTGGAAGGCGCGCTGCGCAAAATCCTGGCCTATAGCCGCTTCAACCAAAAAGATATTTCCATTCAGCTCGCCCGCGAGGCGCTGCGCGACCTGCTGTCGATCCAGAACCGGCAAATTGGGGTGGAAAACATCCAAAAAACCGTGGCCGATTTTTACAAGATCAAGGTCGCGGACATGTATTCCAAAAAGCGCCCGGCCAGCATCGCCCGCCCGCGCCAGATCGCCATGTTTTTGGCCAAAGAACTCACCCAAAAAAGCCTGCCGGAAATCGGCGAGTTATTTGGCGGTCGCGACCACACGACGGTGCTGCACGCGGTGCGCAAAATCGCCGCCGAGCGCCAGACCAACACCGAACTGAACCAGCAGCTGCATGTGCTGGAGCAGACCCTGAAGGGGTGACGGTGAACGCCCGCCAAAACGGTGAAAATACCGAAGTATTTGCCTGACAACCCAGAACGGCCACACGCCCCAACGAGACGAAAGACCCTGACATGATCGTTTTCAAATCCACGCAAGACAAGGTTCTGGCCGCGCTGCAATCGGTGGCGGGCATCGTCGAGCGTCGGCACACGCTGCCGATCTTGGCCAACGTGATGGTGCGCAAAACCGGCTCGCAGCTGCAACTGACCACCAGCGACCTGGAGATTCAGATCCGCACCACGGCCGAGCTCGGCGGTGACGACGGCAGCTTCGCCACCACCCTGGGCGCGCGCAAGATGATCGACATCTTGCGCACCCTGCCGGCCGACCAAACCGTGAGCCTGGAAAACACCGGCGGCAAACTCATTCTCAAAGGCGGCAAAAGCCGCTTCACCCTGCAAAGCATGCCGGCCGAAGACTTCCCGCTGGTGCAAGAGGCGCCGAGCTTTGGCCCCGCTTTCAGCGTGCCGCAAAAAACGCTCAAAAGCCTGCTGGGCCAGGTCTCGTTTGCCATGGCGGTGCACGACATTCGCTATTACCTCAACGGCATTTTGTTTGTGGCCGAAGGCAACAGCCTGAGCCTGGTGGCCACCGACGGCCACCGCCTGGCTTTTGCCAGCGCCACGCTCGACGTGGAAGTGCCCAAACAAGAAGTCATCCTGCCGCGCAAAACCGTGCTGGAGCTGCAGCGCCTGCTGTCGGACAAAGACGGCGCCATCGAGCTGCAGTTCGCCACCAATCAAGCCAAGTTCAGCTTTGACGGCATGGAGTTCGTCACCAAGCTGGTCGAGGGCAAGTTCCCCGACTACAACCGTGTGATCCCGCGCAACCACAAAAACATCATCACGCTCGGCCGCCAGCCGCTGCTGGCCTGCCTGCAGCGCGCGGCCATCATGACCAGCGACAAGTTCAAGGGCGTGCGCCTGAACCTGGAGCCTGGCACCCTGCGCGTGGCGTCCAACAACGCCGAGCAGGAAGAGGCCGTGGACGAGCTCGACATCGACTACGGCGGCGACAGCATCGAAATCGGCTTCAACGTCACCTACCTGATCGACGCCCTGCAGAACATGGGCCAAGAAATGGTGCGGGTGGAACTGGCCGATGGCAACAGCTCGGCGCTGATCACCAACCCCGATGACAACGCGTTCAAGTACGTGGTCATGCCGATGAGGATCTGACGCCCCCCGCGCCGCCTGCGGCGTCACCCCCCACTGGGGGGCGCCAGCAGCGGACCGGCAGAGCCGGATCCGCGCTGGCCTGGCCGGGGAGGGCCTGCACTCCACCGCTATTGCTTTCAACCCGCCCTTGCGGGTTTGATGTTTTTCAGAGATTGCGAAATTGACCATGTCCGAAGCCAACAAGCCTGCCGATTCCGCCGCCGACGCCGTCAACACGGGCGCTGCGGGGGCCGACAGCTCCAACTTCCAGCCCACCATCGACGCCCACCAGGCCGGCGCGAGCGAGGGTTATGGCGAGGGTGCGATCCAGATCCTGGAAGGGCTGGAGGCGGTGCGCAAGCGCCCGGGCATGTACATCGGCGACACGTCAGACGGCACGGGGCTGCACCACCTGGTGTTCGAGGTTGTGGACAACTCCATCGACGAGAGCCTGGCCGGGCATTGCGACGACATCGTCGTCACCATCCACAGCGACAACAGCGTCAGCGTCACCGACAATGGTCGCGGCATCCCCACGGGCGTGAAGATGGACGACAAGCACGAGCCGAAGCGCAGTGCGGCCGAGATCGCGCTGACCGAGTT
>JBEIEH010000125.1:0-7744 GCA_040383055.1 Burkholderiaceae bacterium | reverse complement strand
GCCCTGTCTCCTGCCACAGCTCGGCCGGCTGCACCACCGGCATGGTCAGCTCCACAGCGCCGGCGCGGTTCATCTCTTCGCGTACGATGGCCTCGACCTTTTGGATCACCCGCAGGCCCATGGGCCTGTAGTTGTAGATGCCGGCACCGAGTTTTTTGATCATGCCGGCGCGCGTCATGAGCTGATGGCTCACCACCTCGGCGTCGGCCGGGGCTTCTTTTAAGGTCGAAACAAAAAATTGCGAGGCTTTCATGGCAGATGGGGGTGATGGAGACAGGGCTTCGCAAGCCGCAAAGCCCCATGCATAATCCATTCAGTTTGAAAATTTGGGGTCGATTATGCTGGACAGGGAAGGCTTCAGGCCGAACGTCGGCATCATTCTGCTCAACCAGAAAAATCAGGTGTTTTGGGGCAAGCGCATCCGCTCGCATTCTTGGCAGTTTCCCCAAGGCGGCATAGACCGCGGCGAAACGCCGGAGCAGGCGATGTTTCGCGAGCTGCACGAAGAGGTAGGTCTCTTGCCAGAACACGTGACGATCGTCGCCCGAACCCGGGATTGGTTGCGCTATGAGGTGCCAGACCGTTTTATCCGCCGCGACGCACGTGGTCACTACAAAGGTCAAAAACAGATCTGGTATTTGTTGCGCTCGGTCGCACAAGACTGGAACCTGAACCTGCGCGCCACCAACCACCCGGAATTCGACGCTTGGCGTTGGAATGACTACTGGGTGCCATTGGACGTGGTCGTCGAGTTCAAGCGCGACGTTTACCAAATGGCCTTGACCGAGCTGGCTCGCTATCTGCCCAAGGGGGACGGGCGAGGCCGCTATCTCCGTGGAGCGCAACGACCGCAGCGATCAGAGCGTTCACCGTTCGCACGGCCAGGGGGTCACAACGATATGGAACTGCCGCCAGGCGCCACGTTCGATCCGACGCCACCCGACACCGAGGTCCACACCGTCAAGACCTGAGCACGAGGTTGTCGCGGTGGATCATCTCGGGCTCAGCCGCGTAGCCGAGCAAACGCTCGATGTCGCCAGACGCTTTGCGGCACAACAAGCGCGCTTCTGAGCTGGCGTAGTTGGCCAAGCCGCGGGCGATTTCCTGCCCCGTCGGATCCAGCACCGCGATCACTTCGCCTCGCGAAAAATCGCCGTCCACCGCGGTCATGCCAATGGGCAGCAAGCTCTTGCCTTCGCTGGCGATCTTGCTGACGGCACCAGCGTCCACAGTGACCGAGCCGCGCAGTTGCAGATGATCGGCCATCCAACGCTTGCGGGCCTGGTACTTGGCGGTTTGCGCCAACAAAGCGGTGCCAATTGCCTCGCCGGCCATCAGGCGCAAGAGCGCGCGCGGCTCACGCCCCCAGGCGATCACGGTGGAGGCGCCCGACGCAGCGGCGCGCTTGGCGGCCAAGATTTTGGTGATCATGCCGCCTTTGCCAATGCCGCTGCCCGCGCCGCCGGCCATGGCTTCGAGCGCGGCGTCACCGGCTTGCGCCACATGCACAAAAGTCGCAGCCGGGTCTTTGCGCGGATCGGCGGTGTACAAACCCTTTTGATCGGTCAAGATGACCAACACATCGGCTTCGACCAGATTGGCCACCAAAGCCCCCAAGGTGTCGTTGTCGCCGAATTTGATTTCGTCGTTGACGACCGTGTCGTTTTCGTTGATGACCGGCACCACCCGGTGCGCCAGCAGCGTCAACAAGGTCGAGCGTGCGTTGAGGTATCGCTCGCGGTCGGCCAAATCGGCGTGAGTTAAGAGCACCTGCGCGCTGCCCACACCACACTCGCGCAGCTTGGTTTCGTACATCTGCACCAAGCCCATCTGCCCCACTGCGGCAGCGGCCTGCAGCTCGTTGATGGCGGTGGGGCGCACAGCCCAGCCCAAGCGCTTCATGCCTTCGGCCACCGCGCCACTGCTGACCATGATCACCTCGCGTCCCTCGGCCACCAAGGCAGCGAGTTGCTCGCTCCACTGGGCAATTGCCGCTTCGTCCAAGCCCCGGCCTTCGTTGGTCACCAGGCTGGAGCCCACTTTCACCACAATGCGGCGCGCCGAGGCGAACACAGCGGCTGCCGCCGCAGCAGAGATATCGGTCATGGTCAAACGTCTTGTATCAGGAGGCCTCGGTGCCGAAGCGGGGATCCATCACCACTGGCGGCTGGCTGTCCTGGTGCACCTTGGCGATGTGCTGGTATACGGTTTGGATGAGCAACTGCGTGCCCTCTCGGGTCAGCGCAGAAATCTCGAACACGGGACCTTTGTAGCGCATGCGCTTCACAAAGTCTTTGACCCGGGCCTCGCGCTCTTCGGCGGGCACCATGTCGAGCTTGTTGAGCACCAGCCAGCGCGGCTTGCCGTACAACTCTGCGTCAAATTTCTTGAGCTCAGCCACAATGGCTTTGGCCTGCGCCACGGGGTCCACCGCGTCGTCAAACGGCGCCATGTCCACCACATGCAGCAGCAAGCGGGTGCGCTGCAAATGACGCAAAAACTGGTGCCCCAGACCCGCGCCCTCGGAAGCGCCTTCAATCAGCCCAGGCACATCGGCGACCACAAAACTCTTCTCTGGCCCGACACGCACCACACCCAGGTTGGGATGCAAGGTGGTGAACGGGTAGTCGGCGATTTTGGGCCGCGCGTTGGAAATGGCGGCGATCAAGGTGCTCTTGCCGGCGTTGGGCATGCCCAGCAAACCCACGTCGGCCAACACCTTGAGTTCGAGCTGCAACACGCGGCGCTCACCCGGCCAGCCAGGTGTCTTTTGGCGCGGCGCGCGGTTGATCGAGCTTTTGTAATGCAGGTTGCCAAAACCACCATCGCCACCTTTGGCGATCAGGATCTGCTCGCCTGGCTTGAGCAACTCAAACAGCACCTGCCCGGTCTCGGCATCAGAGATGATGGTGCCCACCGGCATCTTTAACACGATGTCACCACCCTTGACGCCAAACATGTCCGAGCCCTTGCCGTGCTCGCCACGCTCGGCTTCAAACTTGCGGGTGTAGCGGAAGTCGACCAGGGTGTTGAGGCTGGCATCGGCCAAGGCGTAGACATGGCCGCCGCGTCCGCCGTCGCCGCCGTCTGGGCCGCCGAATTCTTTGTACTTCTCGTGCCGGAACGAGGCGCAGCCGTTGCCACCGTCGCCGGCAGCGACTTCGATTGTGGCTTCATCAACAAACTTCATTGGCCGCTCTCCATACCGGGCGAATGCCCATCAACCAAAAAGCCCGCGTGCAGCGGGCTTTTGTGGGGTCAAAGGCGCACAAGGCACCCGCAACAAACCCGATCAGGCCGGGGTCACGCTCACCACTTGGCGGTTCAAGGGGCCCTTGACCGCAAAGCTCACATGGCCGTCGGCCGTGGCAAACAGGGTGTGGTCCTTGCCCACACCGACGTTGTCGCCGGGGTGGAACTTGGTGCCGCGCTGGCGCACGATGATGGCGCCGGCGCTGACCGCCTGACCACCAAACACCTTCACACCGAGCATCTTGGGCTTGGAATCGCGCCCGTTTCGCGTAGAGCCGCCGCCTTTTTTCTGTGCCATTTCAAACTACTCCTCAGGCAGCGATCGAAGCGATCTGCAGCTCGGTGAAATTCTGCCGGTGACCTTGGCGCTTTTGGTAGTGCTTGCGACGACGCATCTTGAAGATGCGAACCTTGTCGTGACGACCATGGGCCACCACGGTGGCTTTGACAGTTGCGCCGGACACCAGGGGCGTGCCGACCTTGAGCTCGGCGCCGTTACCGACGGCCAAGACTTGGTCAATCACGATTTCCTGGCCCACTTCCGCAGCAATCTGTTCTACTTTGATTTTCTCGCCAGCAGCAACACGATACTGTTTGCCACCGGTTTTTATGACCGCGTACATATGAACCTCTGAAAGAAAAATTCAGCAAGAAAACGCTGAACCCCGCATTCTAAACCATTGCATAAGAGTGTGACAACGGCTTCGACCACCGAAGGCACGCTGCCACACGCCCAGCGCCCATAACGGACTGTGTCGAACACGCCCACACCTGAGCCCAACGTTGCCACTTTGCAACAGCGTCAGCCATCACGTCCACCAACGCCATAACCCAAATCACAAAGCGAGCCCGGCGGACCGCGCATGGCGAAGCCCGATAATTGCGCGAGTCACGCCCTTGCAAAGCACACAAACTTGAGCCACAACCACACCCCCTCCCCCCTCGATCTGATCACGGCCGACATGCGTGCGGTCGATGCGGTGATCGCCCAACGTCTAGATTCGCGTGTGCCGCTCATCAAAGATGTGGCCCAGTACATCATTTCTGCGGGAGGCAAGCGCTTGCGCCCAGCGCTGCTGTTGCTGTGCTCCGGCGCTATCGAGTCGAACCACGCAGATCGGCACACATTGGCTGCCGTTGTGGAGTTCATTCACACCGCAACCTTGCTGCACGACGATGTGGTGGACGAATCCACCCTGCGGCGAGGGCGGGCCACAGCCAACGAGACCTTTGGCAACGCCGCGAGCGTATTGGTCGGGGATTTCTTGTACAGCCGCGCTTTTCAAATGATGGTGGCAACCGACAACATGCGGGTCATGCAGATTTTGTCGGATGCCACCAACGTGATCGCCGAAGGCGAGGTCATGCAATTGATCAACATGCGCGACGCGTCCCTTGATGAAACGGGTTACTTAGACGTGATCCGCTCCAAAACAGCCAAGCTGTTTGAAGCCAGCGCTCGCTTGGCGGCCGTCCTGCCCAGCGCGCCGCAGCCATGGGAAAGCGCCTGCGCGACCTACGGACAAGCGATCGGGACCGCTTTTCAAGTCATCGACGACGTGCTCGATTACGAAGGCGACGCCTCACACATGGGCAAAAACCTCGGGGACGACCTGAGAGAAGGAAAGGTGACGCTCCCCGTCATCGCTGCGCTCAAAGAGGCCGACCCGGGAGAGCGCTCCATCATCCAGGAAGCGATTGAAGAAGGTCAATTTGAACGGCTGCCCGATATTGTGGACATCGTGAAACGCCGCGGAGGCCTAGAGGCTGCCCGACAAGCCGCCATGAATGAAGCCCAGAGGGCTGCCGCCTCTCTGGAGGCTCTGCCAGACAATCGGTACCGACAGGCTTTGCTACAATTAACTGCTGATTTGTTGCAACGTCAACACTGAACACCACCAGCGAAGCATCCACACGAAGCTTCGCACCCCATGGTGGTTTGGCATCGGGGTGTAGCTTAGCCTGGTAGAGCGCTACGTTCGGGACGTAGAGGCCGGAGGTTCGAATGCTCTCACCCCGACCATTGGGTTTTGTATTTCCGCACGCGTTGGCGCATTTATCGTTTACCCAGTGGAATGTTTGATCGGCGCGTCTCCGTTTTGCGCTAGATTCGGGGAACTATGGCGACAACGGACACAGCCCTGACAGATATTCAGCAACTGAACCTCCCCGGGTTGGCTCGTGTGCTGGTCAGCGCCGGCAAGCTCGATGTGCAATCAGCGGGAGATGTGTACCGGCGATCCCAGGACAAACGCAGCAGTTTTCTCAGCGAGCTCATTGGCAGCGGCGCAGTCTCGGCCAAAGACTTGGCACAGGCCATGTCAACCGCTTTCGCCGTGCCGACATTGGACTTGGACGCCATCGACCCCCTGCGGCTACCAAAGTCACTGCTCGACCCCAAAATCTGCGCAGATCTTCGTCTGCTGCCCCTGAGCAAGCGCAACAACAGGCTACTGGTTGCAACAGCGGATCCGGCCAACCAACAAGCCCAGGAAAAAATCAAGTTCGCGACCCAGTTCGCGGTGGACTGGGTGGTGGTCGAGCACGACAAACTGGCCAAACTGGTCGACACACAAACCGCCAACATCAACCAGGTCATGGACAACTTGGTCACTGGCGGTGAGATCGATTTTGACGAGCTCGCTCCGGACGCTCTGACCTCGGACTTCAATGAAAAGCCCGGCACCTCAGAGGTCGAAGACGCTCCGGTGGTGAAGTTTTTGCACAAGATGCTGATCGATGCGTTCAATATGCGGGCATCGGACTTGCACTTTGAGCCCTATGAAAACGCTTACCGAGTGCGTTTTCGAATCGATGGCGAACTTCGCGAGATCTCATCGCCACCGGTCGGTATCAAAGACAAGCTGGCTTCGCGCATCAAGGTCATCAGCCGTCTCGACATTTCCGAAAAGCGACTTCCACAAGACGGGCGCATGAAGCTCAAAGTCAGCGCAGACCGCACCATCGACTTCCGTGTCAGCACGCTGCCGACATTGTTTGGTGAAAAAATTGTGATCCGTATTTTGGATCCCAGCAGCGCCAAGCTCGGCATTGATGCTCTGGGCTACGAGCCAGAAGAAAAACGACGCTTGCTTGATGCGATCTCTCGACCTTACGGCATGGTATTGGTCACCGGCCCAACCGGGTCGGGAAAAACGGTTTCGCTTTACACCTGCCTGAACATCCTGAATCAGCCGGGAGTGAACATTTCCACGGCAGAAGACCCGTCGGAAATCAACTTGCCTGGTGTCAACCAGGTGAATATCAATGAGAAGGCTGGGCTGAATTTTTCTACAGCGCTGCGGGCGTTTCTGCGTCAAGATCCTGATGTGATCATGGTCGGCGAGATTCGGGATCTGGAAACCGCCGACATTGCCATCAAGGCCGCTCAAACAGGGCATTTGGTCTTGTCGACCTTGCACACCAATGATGCGCCCGCCACGCTCACCCGCATGCTCAACATGGGCATCCCGGCCTTCAACATCGCCGCCACTGTGACCTTGATCACCGCACAGCGCTTGGCCCGAAAGCTGTGCCCCAATTGCAAAGTACCCGCCGATTTGCCCCGACAAGCGTTGGTGGATGCCGGCTTCAAGCCAGAAGACATCGATGGCAGCTGGACACCTTACAAGCCGGTTGGCTGCCCCGCCTGCAACAATGGCTACAAGGGCCGCTTGGGTCTGTACCAAGTAATGCCCATCAGCGAGGAAATCCAACGGATCATTCTCCGTGGAGGTTCCACCCTAGAGATATCGGAACAGGCACGACGTGAAGGTGTGCGCAATCTGCGTGAATCTGGCTTGATCAAGGTGAAATCGGGTATCACGTCCCTCGAAGAGGTGGTGTCCGCCACCAACAATTGAGCCCAAAGGCCCACACTCCAGACCCATCCATGGCCAGCAAAAGCACCCATTCCACCCCCAAAGATCACTTGTTTGAGTGGGAGGGAAAAGACCGCAAAGGCAAAACCGTCAGAGGAGAGGTTCGCGCGATCAGCGAACAACAGGTGGTCGCCACGCTGCGCCGTCAGAACGTCATCGCCACAAAAATCCGCAAGCGCCGGATGTCGGGTATGCGACGGATCAAACCGAAAGACATTTCGGTTTTCACGCGTCAATTGGCTTCGATGATCAAAGCAGGTGTGCCCTTGCTCCAAGCTTTTGACATTGTGGGCAGAGGCAATCCGAACCCAGCGGTGAACAAGCTGATCAACGACATTCGCACCGACATCGAAACCGGAACGTCCATGAGCGCCGCGTTTCGCAAGCGCCCCCAGCACTTCGACTCGCTGTACTGCAACATGATCGCAGCGGGCGAAGCTGCGGGCATTCTCGATCAGATGTTGGACCGGTTGGCTCTGTACATGGAAAAGGTCGAGGGCATCAAGTCCAAGATCAAACGGGCGCTGATGTATCCGGTGGCGGTGTTCATCGTGGCGTTCTTGGTCATCTCGGTGATCATGCTGTTTGTGATTCCATCTTTCAAAGAGGTG
>JBEIEH010000124.1:0-7753 GCA_040383055.1 Burkholderiaceae bacterium | reverse complement strand
GCGCAGCTGATCGGCCGGGGCAAAGGGGTGCACATGCGCAAATTCGGGCCAGGTGATGGGACTCATCTCGCTGGTGGCGTTGAGCTTCATGGTGCTGCTGCCCAGCGGAATCATGCTGCGGTCCAGCGCCAAGTCCTTGTCCGACAGCGCGCGGATGTAGCGCAGCATGCCGGTCTCGGAGTGGTGGCTGTTGAATACCGGGTGGGTCAGGTAGGGGCTGGTGCGGCGCAGGTCGGCCGGAATCAGCGGGGCAATGCCTTTTTCGAAACGATCTAGGCTTGGCAGTGGCTGACCACCGGTGGCAAACACGTCCCACAGCAGCACGATATCGGCGCGGGTGGTGGTCTCGTCGAGCGAGAGGCAGACATGGTCGCCCCAGGCGATGCGGATGTTGGCGCCGCGCTCGCGGGCGCGCTGCGCCAGCGCCTGAGCTTGGGCCTCACCGACTTGGAAACACAGGGTGTCGAACGCGCTGTCGTGGCCTGCGGTGTAGCCCAGTTGCTCGAGGCCTGCGGCCAGAATGGCGGTGTAGCTGGCCACGCGTTGGGCGATGCGCTTCAAGCCCTGTGGGCCGTGGTACACCGCATACATGCTGGCCACCACAGCCGGCAGCACCTGCGCGGTGCAGATGTTGCTGGTGGCTTTTTCGCGGCGAATGTGCTGCTCGCGCGTTTGCAGCGCCAGGCGGTAAGCCGGGTTGCCGTGGGTGTCCACACTCACGCCCACCAGACGGCCGGGCAGCGAGCGTTTGTATTCGTCGCGGCAAGCCATGTAGGCCGCGTGCGGCCCGCCCGCACCCATGGGCATGCCAAAGCGCTGGGTGGTGCCCACCACAATGTCGGCGCCGTTGGCGCCGCCGCCGTCCCATTCGCCCGGCGGCTTGAGCAATGTCAGCGCGAGCAGGTCGGCGGCCACGATGTAGGCCGCGCCCTTGGCGTGCACCTTGACCGTATCGCCCGTGTCTTGGCCGAGCCGGCCGGTGGTGGACGGGTATTGTTCGAGCACTGCAAAGTACCCATCGCTGGCGATCAGCTCGTTCCACTGCGCGTCGCTCTCGGCCAGCACCACCTCGATGCCCAGCGGCTCGGCGCGGGTGCGGATCACCTCGATGGTCTGCGGGTGCGCGTCGCCTGCGACGATGAAGCGGTTGCCCTTGGCCTTGACCGAGCGCTTGGCCAGGGTCATCGCTTCGGCCGCAGCGGTGGCTTCGTCCAGCATCGATGCGTTGGCAATGGCCATGCCGGTCAGGTCGGTCACCATGGTCTGGAAGTTGACCAGCGCCTCCATGCGGCCCTGCGAAATCTCGGCTTGGTAAGGCGTGTAAGCGGTGTACCAAGCGGGGTTTTCCAGGATGTTGCGCAGAATCACCCCCGGCGTGTGCGTGCCGTAATAGCCCTGGCCGATGAAGCTTTTGAGCAACTGGTTTTGTTGCGCCAAGCCCTTGAGTTCGGCCAGCGCGGCTGCCTCGGACACAGGGGCCGGCAGGTCCATGCCCACGCTGCGCGCAATGGAGCGCGGCACGATGGAGTCGATCAGCGCACGGCGCGAAGCTTCGCCAATGACCGACAGCATATGGGCCTCATCGGCCTCGCTGATGCCGATGTGGCGGGCGTGAAATTCGGCCGGGTTTTCCAGATCGGCCAAGGGCGTGTGGGCAGACATGAGCATGGCGGGCAAATCAAAGAGGTGGAAGGGAGTGGCGTCAAGGAAGCGGTGCCTCGAGCGCACGGGTTCAGATCCAGGGCACCGCAGACCCGGCTCCGCCGGTCTGCAGGTGCCGCCCCCTTGAGGGGGACGCGCGCAGCGCGGCGGGGGTGGGTTTCTCTCAGCCGGCGAAGGCTTTGTATGCGGTTTCGTCTAGCAGCGCGTCCAGCTGAGCGGCGTTCGACAGCTTGACCTTAAAGAACCAGCCCGCGCCCAGCGGGTCGCTGTTGGCCAGAGCGGGGTCGTTGCGCAAGTCTTCGTTGACCTCAACGATCTCGCCGTCGATCGGCATGTACACATCGGCGGCGGCTTTCACCGACTCGACCACGCCAGCCACATCCTTCTGTGCAAACGTGGCGCCCACGGCGGGCAGGTCCACAAACACCACGTCGCCCAGCGCGTCTTGCGCGTGGTGGGTGATGCCAACGGTGGCGATGTCGCCGTCCACGGTGATCCATTCGTGGTCTTCGGTGTACTTAGTGATCATGGTCTCTCCAAAAAAATGGGGTGTTTGTTCAAGGGCCACCGCAGAACCGGCTTGGCCGGGCTGCTGGTGGCGTCCCCCTCAGGGGGAAGCCGCGCAGCGGCGCAGGGGGTGCGACATCATCCCCTGAAATAGTTGGCCGGAACAAACGGCATGGCGCGCACTTCCATCGGCACCACCTTGCCGCGCACGATGGCGTTGACCCGGGTGCCCACAGCCGCGTGCTGCGGTGGCACATAGCCCATGGCCACCGGCACGTCCACCGAGGGGCCGAGCAGGCCGCTGGTGACTTCGCCAATCGTCTCGCCATTCAGGTCTTGCAGCTCGGTGTGTTCGCGCACCGGAATGCGCTCCAGTGCCACCAAACCGACGCGTTTTTTGTTGATCGGCTCGGTGCCGTCGAGCTGGCCCAGCACCGTGGCCGCACCGGCAAAGCCGCCGGCGCGCTCGCCGCCGGTGCGGCGCACCTTTTGAATCGCCCAGTTCAGGCCCGCCTCCACCGGGGTGGTGGCGGTGTCGATGTCATTGCCGTACAGGCACAGCCCGGCTTCGAGCCGCAGCGAATTGCGCGCGCCCAGGCCAATCGCCATCACTTCGGGATGGGCCAGCAGGGCGCGGGCAAAGGCGTCGGCCACATCGGCGGGCAGCGAGATCTCGCAACCGTCTTCACCGGTGTAGCCGCTGCGGGTCACATAAATGTCGCTGCAACCGTTCCAGCTCGCGGCCATGCCGGTCATGAACACCAGCTTGTCCACCCCGGGCAGCAGGCGTTGCAGCACCGCCACCGCCTGCGGGCCTTGCAGGGCCAGCAGGGCGCGGTCAAATTGCACGTCGATGGCGCAGCGCTGTCCGATGCGGCGCTGCAAATAGGCCAGGTCGTCGTGTTTGCAGGCGCCGTTGACGATCACAAAAATGTCCTCGCCCCGGTTGACGAACATCAGGTCGTCCAAGATGCAGCCGTTGTCGCCCAGCAGCAGGCCGTAACGTTGTTTGTGCACGCCCAGGCCCATCACGTCCACCGGCATCACGGTCTCAAACGCGGCCGCCGCGTCTGGCCCCACCAGGCGCAACTGGCCCATGTGCGACACGTCGAACAGACCAGCAGCCTTGCGGGTGTGGTGGTGCTCGGCCATCAGGCCGGGTTTGTACTGCACCGGCATCTCGTAGCCGGCAAACGGCACCATGCGCGCGCCCAGCTCCAAGTGCAGGGCGTGCAGCGGTGTGTGCAGCAAATCGGGGTGGATGCTGGTGGCGGGAGCGGCGGTGTCGGACATGCAAGAAATCCTGGCGAGGGCAGAAAGGTCACGGCGATGCCGTGTCTGCCCCACTGTCCGCTTTACCTGAGAGATTCACACGGGCGATACCGCGCTTGCTCCTTCGGTGGGCCGTGGCGCGCTGCGCATGGCCTCTCTCCAGCAGGGGCACCTGGCCTTGCGGCCCGGTGTTTGTCAGTCCTGGTGCCTGAGCGTTCGTGCAGCGGAAAAACCGGCCTGCGCCTTCGGCGGCACCTCGGGGGTGCGCTCTCCTGACAGCCACGTAGTGTAAACGCTGGGCAGGGTCCACGCTGTCAGCCGTCGGTCAGAGCGTCTTCGACAATGGACAAGCTGCGGCGGTCGTGGCACGCTGGTGTCGCGGCGGTGCCCGCCGGTGGAGCAAGAGGAGACGTGAATGAACCTGGTGTCGCAACGCCTGGTGGCCTTGTTTGTGGCCGGCTGGCTGCTGCTGAGCTTTCCGCTGCTGGCCCTGTGGAACCACGATCTGCGGCTGTGGGGACTGCCCCTGTTTCCGATGGCGCTGTTTGTGATCTGGGCCGGCTTGATCGCCCTGTTGGCTTGGACGCTAGAGGGCCGCGACAGCGCCGACGATGCTCCCGTCGAAGGCTCTCGCTGAGACCGCACCATGCTGAGCCCATCGGTGGTCATCGCGGTCTCGTTTGTGTATTTGCTGCTGCTGTTTGCCGTGGCGTCCTGGGGCGACCGCCGCGCGGCCCAGGGCCGTTCGGTGGTGGGCAACGCTTGGGTGTATGCGATGTCGATGGCGGTGTATTGCACCGCCTGGACCTATTTCGGCAGCGTGGGGCGGGCGGCGTCGGCCGGTGTGTGGTTCTTGCCGATTTACCTGGGGCCGATGTTGGCCATGGTGTTGGCCTGGCTGGTGGTGCGCAAGATGATCCGCATCGCCAAAACCTACCGCATCACATCGATTGCGGACTTTATTGCCAGCCGCTATGGCAAAAGCCCGGCGCTCGCCGGTCTGGTCACGCTGATCACGGTGGTCGGCATCGTGCCTTACATCGCCTTGCAGCTCAAGGGCATTGCCAGTGCCTACGCGGTCATGACCACGCCGCTGGGTGGCACGCCACTGTCGCCCGCGCAGTGGTGGCAAGACAGCACGCTGTACATGGCGCTGGCTCTGGGTGGCTTCACCATCGTGTTTGGCGCGCGCCATTTGGACAGCACCGAGCGCCACGAGGGCATGGTGTTGGCGGTGGCGTTTGAGTCCCTGGTCAAGCTCTTGGCCTTTGTGGCGGTGGGCGTGTTTGTGACGTGGGGCATGTTCGACGGTTTGGGCGATCTGTTTGCCCGGGTAGACGAATCCGAGACCTTGCGCAAGCTCACACTGTTTGGCCAAGGGCAGGCATTTCCCTATGCGCAGTGGTTTGGCCTGACGGCGCTGGCCATGCTGTCGGTGATTTTTTTGCCGCGCCAGTTTCAGGTCATGGTAGTGGAAAACGTGGACGAGCGGCATCTCAAGCGCGCGGCTTGGGTGTTTCCGCTGTATTTGCTGTTGATCAATCTGTTTGTGCTGCCGATCGCCTTGGGTGGTTTGTTGCATTTTGGCGATGGCATGAACCCCGAGACCTTTGTGCTGTCGCTGCCGCTGTCGCAGGGCATGGAGGTGTTGGCGCTTCTGGCTTTTGTGGGCGGGCTGTCGGCCGCCACCGGCATGGTGATTGTGGAGGCGATTGCGGTGTCCACCATGGTGTGCAACGACTTGGTGATGCCCTGGCTGCTGCGCACCCGCTGGCTGCGCAACCGATCGGGCGGCGATCTGACGGGGCTGCTGCTGGGCATACGCCGGGGCGCGATTGTGCTCATCATGCTGCTGGGCTATGTGTACTTTCACCTCGCGGGCGAGGCCTATGCGCTGGTGAGCATTGGCTTGATCAGCTTTGCGGCGGTCGCGCAGTTTGCGCCGGCTTTGTTGGGCGGCATGTACTGGAAGGGCGGCACCCGCGCCGGGGCCATGGCCGGTTTGTTGGTGGGTTTTGGGTTCTGGGTTTACACCCTGATGCTGCCTTCGCTGGCCAAGTCGGGCTGGTTGATCGCGGATTTTTTGCAGCATGGGCCATGGAGCCTGGGGTGGCTCAAACCCGAGGCGTTTTTGGGCCTACAGGGCTTGGACAACCTGACCCATTCGCTGGTGTGGAGCCTGCTGGGCAACATCGCCGCGTATGTGGGTGTGTCGCTGGCGCGCCCGCCCTCGGCGGCCGAAACCAGCCAAGCCTTGCTGTTTGTGGATGTGTTCAACCGCCGGGCCGACGCCCGGCCGGTGTTCTGGCAGGGCAGGGCGCAGTTGCCCGCGCTGCGAGGCTTGATGCGGCGTTTTTTGGGCGAATCGCGGGCCGACCAACTGCTGCGCGCTTACGCCCAAGGGCGCGGCAGCGGCCCTGTGGACCAACTGGTGGCCGACGGGCGCTTGGTGCAGTTTGTGGAAACCCAGTTGGCGGGCGCCATTGGCAGCGCCTCGGCCCGGGTGATGGTGGCCTCGGTGGTGGAAGAAGAGGCGCTGGATCTGAACGACGTGATGCGCATCTTGGACGAGGCCTCGCAGCTGCGCGCCTATTCGCAAGCGCTGGAGGACAAGTCGCGCTCGCTGGAGCGCGCCACCCAAGAGCTGCGCGAGGCCAACGACAAGCTCAAGAGCTTGGACCGGATGAAGGACGACTTCGTGTCCTCGGTGACGCACGAATTGCGCACGCCCTTGACATCGATCAGAGCGTTTGCCGAACTGATGCGGGATGATGAAGGCATGGACGCCGCGCAGCGGCAGCAGTTTTTGGACATCATCGTGGCTGAGACCGAGCGCTTGACCCGCTTGGTCAACCAGGTGCTGGACATGGCCAAGATCGAGGCCGGCGCGGCCGAGTGGCACAACACAGAGGTGGACCTGTGCGCGCTGTTGCAGCAGGCCGCCAGCAGCATGGCCGAAACCTTTCGCGAGCGCGAGGTGCGGCTGGAGCCCCAGACGCCGCCCCATCCGGTGCCCGTGTGGGGCGACGCCGACCGCATCACCCAGGTGGTGCTGAACCTGCTGTCGAACGCGGTGAAGTACGCACCACGTCAGCTCGGTGTGGTGAGCTTGGCGCTGCGGGTGGTCGGTGACGAGGCGCTGCTGTTGGTGCACGACAACGGCCCTGGCGTACCGCCCGAGCAGCGGGCCAAGGTGTTCGAGAAGTTTCGCCAAGTGGAGGGCGACGAGCATTACCGACCGGGTGGCACCGGTCTGGGTTTGCCGATCAGCCGTGAGATTGTTCAGCACCTGGGCGGGCGCCTGTGGCTGGATGAAAGCCCCAATGCGGGGGCGTGTTTTGTGGTCGCTTTGCCCTTGAATGCTGCAGGTCAGCGGGCCCAGTGACCCGCTTCAGAGAGGAGACACAGGCATGAGCCAGAAGATTTTGATCGCCGACGATGAACCCAACATCTTGATGTCGTTGGAGTTTTTGATGAAACGCGAGGGCTACACCGTGGTGGTGGCGCGCGACGGCGGCGAAGCCATGCAAGCCATTGTGGCGGAGCGACCGGACCTGGTGCTGTTGGACGTGATGATGCCGGTGAAGACCGGCTTTGATGTGTGCCACGAGGTGCGCTCCCACCCCGAGGTGCGCGACACCAAAATCCTGATGCTGACCGCCAAGGGCCGCGACACCGATGTGGCCAAAGGCTTGGCGCTGGGCGCCAACGCTTATATGACCAAGCCGTTTTCCACCAAAGAGCTGGTGCAAAAAGTGCAGGAGCTGATGGGGGCCGGTGCATGAGCGCACAGCAAAAGGTCGACAAACGCTTGTGGTGGTTGCTGGGCGCATCGGCCTTGCTGTCGGTGTTGTGGCTGCTGGCCACCGGTGCTTTGCTGGGCGCGACCCTGGAGCCGGCAGTGCGCGCCCAGGTGTGGGCCACACTCAGCGGGCCCATGCCCTTGGTGTTGCTGACCTGGGGCGCCGGTATGGCGGCCATCGCTTGGGCGCTCAAGCGCTGGTTTGACCACTGGGTTACGCCCTCGGTGCAGTTGGCCGAAGAGGCGCAGGTGCTGCTCAAAACCGATGTGGTGCGCGAGCTCAAACCCAAGGGCAATGTCGAGACCCAGGCCCTGGCGCACCTGTTCAACCAACTGGTGGCGCAGCGCGAATCGCTCAAGCGCGAAATGGGCCACAAGGTCGAGGCCGCCGCCCAACACATCGAACAAGAGAAAAGCCGCTTGGCCGCGCTGATGTCGGAGCTGACACAAAGCGTGGTGGTGTGCAATTTGGACGGCCGCATCCTGCTCTACAACAACCGCGCCCGGGTG
>JBEIEH010000123.1:0-7770 GCA_040383055.1 Burkholderiaceae bacterium | reverse complement strand
TGGCCTTGGTCAAGATCGATGTCACGGGGCTGACCCCCGTGAAGGTGGGCGACGTCAATCGGCTGCGTGTCGGCGAGTGGGTCATGGCGATTGGATCGCCTTTTGGGCTGGAGAACACCGTCACCGCTGGCATCGTGAGTGCCAAGCAGCGAGAGACGGGGGATTTCTTGCCGTTTATTCAAACCGATGTGGCCATTAATCCCGGCAATTCTGGGGGGCCGCTGATCAATATGCGTGGCGAGGTGGTGGGTATCAACAGCCAGATCTACTCGCGCTCCGGCGGTTTTCAGGGCATTTCGTTTGCCATTCCAATGGACGAAGCCATGAGGGTGGCCGATCAGTTGCGTGCCCAAGGGCGTGTCACCCGTGGTCGCATTGGTGTGCAGATCGATCAGGTCAGCCGCGAAGTGGCCGACTCAATTGGCTTGGGTGTTGCCCGTGGAGCGCTCATCCGCGGTGTGGAGAGTGGTTCGCCCGCTGCCACCGCTGGCTTGGAGCCGGGCGATATTGTGTTGAAGTTTGACGACAAGGCGATCGAAAAATCCGCTGATTTGCCGCGCGCGGTGGCCAACACCAAGCCGGGCAATCGCGCCTCTATGTCGGTGTTTCGCCGAGGCAAGACCATACAGCTGGCGATTGTCGTGGGCGAACTCGAGTCTGAGCGTGGCCAGCGTCCTGCGCCGGCAGCGCCTTCAGAGCCCGCTCAGTCCATGCGTGTTTGGGGGCTGGGCCTTGCCGATTTGACGCCAGCGCAAAAACGCGAGCTGCGCATCAGCAGCGGGGCGCGTATCGACGCGGTGGATGGCCCTGCGGCGCGTGCTGGTTTGCAGGTAGGCGATGTGATCATTGCCATTGCGAATGCGGAAATTGCGGACCGCAAGGCCGCAGAAGCGACGTTGGCCCGTGCCGACGCCACCCGTCCACTGAACGTGCTGGTGCGCCGAGGTGAGTGGGCCCAATACGTCCTCATCCGCCCCGGCCGCTGATGTCCCGATCCCCGATAACCGTCCGAGTTGTCGGGGATTTCCGACCCAACAGTGGCGCAGAGCCCACACATCGAGATGGACCGGATGGGGATATCTTTTGTTTGTGCTTACAAACTTTCCAGCGGCCAAGAGCTTGGCAGTCGTTAGAATTGACAGTTATGTCGCTTGGCTCTTTTGTTTTCTGATGATTTGACGCCGGAAAAACAAAGTCCACAAGAGAGTTGAGCGGTCGTGCACAGGAGACCCACAAGATCTTCACAATGTGCTGTGGATAAGTTGTGTACAGAGCTGACGTTGTCATGATGCAACGTGGCCGCGCGAGCGATTGCGGGGTGTGCGTTCTGGGCTTTTTGCCTACAATGAAACCCCAACTATCGCAGTTGCCAAAGATTGTTGGTTACGGGCGCGTCATCCGCTGACGCGCCCTTTTTTTCGTGTTTTCTCGGGCCCTGTTAGCGGGGTTTCGACCTTGGGTTTTTGATGCAGCACATCCGCAATTTTTCGATCATCGCGCACATCGACCATGGCAAGTCCACCTTGGCGGACCGCCTCATTTCCCGCTGCGGCGGCTTGACCGACCGAGAGATGAGCGAGCAGGTGCTCGACTCGATGGACATCGAGAAAGAGCGTGGCATCACCATCAAGGCGCAGACAGCCGCTCTGCAGTACAAGGCCAAAGACGGCAAGGTCTACAACCTCAATTTGATCGACACACCTGGGCACGTGGACTTCTCTTATGAGGTGAGCCGCTCGCTGTCGGCTTGCGAAGGTGCGCTCTTGGTGGTCGATGCGAGCCAAGGTGTGGAAGCGCAGACGGTGGCCAATTGCTACACCGCGCTCGATTTGGGTGTGGAAGTGCTGCCGGTGCTCAACAAGATGGACCTGCCGCAGGCAGACCCCGACAACGCCAAGCAGGAAATTGAGGACGTGATCGGCATCGACGCGACCGACGCGGTGCCCTGTTCGGCCAAAACCGGGATGGGTGTGGAGGAGATTTTGGAGATGGTGGTGGCCAAGGTGCCGCCACCGCGCGGCAACCCCAATGGGCCGCTGCGGGCCATGATCATCGACAGCTGGTTCGACACCTACGTGGGCGTGGTCATGCTGGTGCGGGTGGTCGACGGCACACTCAACCGGGGCGACAAGATCAAGCTCATGGCCACCGAGTCGTTGTACAACGCCGAGAAGCTGGGGGTCTTCACGCCCCACAACGAATCGCGCAATGCCCTACACGCGGGCGAGGTGGGCTACATCATCGCCGGCATCAAAGAGCTCACCGCTGCCAAGGTGGGCGACACCATCACCGCCATCAAGACCAGCAGTGGCGCCAACTTGGAGTTCGCGACCGAGGTGTTGCCTGGCTTCAAAGAAGTGCAACCGCAGGTGTTTGCCGGCCTGTACCCGTCCGAGGCCAGTGAGTACGACCAGTTGCGTGACGCGCTGGAAAAGCTCCAGCTCAACGACGCAGCGCTTCGGTATGAGCCCGAGGTGTCGCAGGCTCTGGGCTTTGGCTTTCGCTGCGGCTTCTTGGGCCTGCTGCACATGGAAATTGTGCAGGAGCGGCTTGAGCGCGAGTTCGATCAGGACCTCATCACCACCGCGCCCAGCGTGGTGTACGAAGTGGTCAAGGGCGATGGCGAAGTCATGAAGGTCGAGAACCCCTCCAAGATGCCGGACGTGGGTCGCATCCAGGAAATCCGTGAGCCCATCGTCACGGTGCATCTGTACATGCCGCAAGACTATGTGGGTGCGGTCATGACCCTGGCCAACCAAAAGCGCGGTGTGCAGCTCAACATGGCCTACCACGGCAAGCAGGTCATGCTGACCTACGACATGCCGCTGGGTGAGATCGTGCTCGACTTCTTTGACAAGCTCAAATCGGTGAGCCGCGGTTACGCCTCCATGGACTACGAGTTCAAGGAGTACCGCGCCTCTGATGTGGTCAAGGTCGATATGCTGCTCAACGGCGAGAAGGTCGACGCCCTGTCCATCATCGTGCACCGCACCCAGTCGCAGTACCGGGGGCGTGCGGTGGCCGCCAAGATGCGTGAGATCATCAGCCGTCAGCAGTTTGATGTGGCGATTCAGGCGGCGATTGGTGGCAACGTCATTGCGCGAGAAACCATCAAAGCCCTGCGCAAAAACGTGTTGGCCAAGTGCTACGGTGGTGACATCACCCGCAAGCGCAAGCTGCTGGAAAAACAAAAGGCCGGTAAGAAACGCATGAAACAGATCGGTTCGGTTGAAGTGCCGCAAGAAGCCTTCTTGGCCATTTTGCAAGTGGAGGATTGATGCAACACACCATAAGTGGCCTCACGGGCTTGGTTCTGGCGGCCTTTGGTGGCTATGGCGTCGCCTGGTACTTCGGTGCGGTCGAGGGCAACTTTTCGCTGTTGATGTTCTTGGCAACGGTGGTCACAGGCCTGTACTGGTTGGCTGAGAAACTGTATTTCTGGCCACAGCGTCAACGCGCGGCGCAGCAATGGCTGCAAACCCACCAAGAGCGCCAGCAGGCGTTGACCAGTCAAGGTATCAAGGGCGATGGCGCGGTCGACGCCGAGGAAACGCGCCAGCGCCTGTTGCAACAGCCTTGGTGGCTGGACTGGACCGCAGGCTTGTTCCCGGTGATCTTGGCGGTGTTTGTGTTGCGCTCGTTTTTTTTCGAGCCGTTCAAAATTCCATCGGGCTCCATGATCCCGACCTTGCGCATCGGCGACCTGATTCTGGTCAACAAGTTTCACTACGGCGTTCGGCTGCCGGTGGTGAATACCAAGATCATCGACAACCATGAGCCGCAGCGCGGCGATGTCATGGTGTTTCGCTATCCTCCGCAACCCAATCTCGATTACATCAAGCGGGTCGTCGCTGTACCAGGCGACGAGGTGGCTTATCTGAACAAGCGCCTGAGCGTCAATGGCAAGCCGGTGCAGAAAACCCCCGAAGCCGATTTTTATGACAAGGACACCCTGAGCTACAGCAAGCAGTTCCGTGAAGAGCTGGGTGGCAAGGTGTATCGAACGTTGAACGACGACAGTCGACCCGCATTTGTGCCGGGAGCGTCGGAGTTTCCGTTTCGCGATCAGTGCCGATACACTGTTGAAGGGGTGACCTGCAAAGTGCCTGCGGGTCACTACTTCATGATGGGAGATAACCGAGACAACTCGCTCGATTCCCGATACTGGGGATTTGTGCCCGAGTCCCACATCGTCGGCAAGGCTTTTGTGGTGTGGATGAACTTCGGCGACTTGGGGCGCATAGGCACCTTCGAGTGAGTGTCGACAGCCAAGGAGTGGCCCATGCGACGCGAAAAGGGTGGTTCACTGGTGTTCACGTTGTTGACATTGGCGGTGATGGTGTCGCTGCTGGTGTTGTCGATTCGGATCGCGCCCTCCGTTCTCGAGTATTGGGCGGCTCAAAAAGCTGTTGCTCGGGCAGCGGCGTTGACATCCGAAGATCAAGCGCGCCAAGCCTTCGACGCCGAGGCCAAGTTGCAGGGCATTGCCAGTCTTCGTGGCAGCGATTTGTTGATCGATCGAACATCCAATGGTGCCTTGCGCATCTCATTTGCTTACGACCGGGAGTTTGCGCTGCTCGGTCCCGCCTACCTCACATTGCGCTACCGTGGTCATTCGCAGTGAGTTACGGTGCCAGCGGCGTGTGGCGTTGGCTTCGGCTTTT
Source organism: Burkholderiaceae bacterium (assembly GCA_040383055.1). Lineage (GTDB taxonomy): Bacteria > Pseudomonadota > Gammaproteobacteria > Burkholderiales > Burkholderiaceae_C > Hydrogenophaga. Next base: position 3,106 of record JBEIEH010000123.1, on the reverse strand, counting down.
CTCGGAACGGGTTTGAATGCATTTTGATTTCGATGAGTTTCAGCACCGCTTAGGCCACCGGTTCGCCCGGCCCGCCTTGCTGCTACAAGCGTTGACGCACCGCAGTTTTTCTGCCGACCACAACGAACGGCTGGAGTTTTTGGGTGATTCGGTGTTGAACTTGGCGGTGTCTGCGTTGCTGTACGAGCGCCTGCCTGATATGCCCGAAGGCGACTTGTCGCGTGTGCGGGCCAACTTGGTCAAACAAGACGCGCTGGCCGAATTGGCGACCCATGTGTCGCTGGCGGGCGGTTTGAGGCTGGGCGAAGGCGAACGCCGCAGTGGTGGTCACAAGCGACCGTCGATCCTAGCCGACGCGTTGGAGGCGGTGATCGGGGCTGTGTACCTCGACGCCGGCCACGGTGCCGCGGATGCGCTGGTGCGGCGGCTTTATGCCAATGTGCCGCTGAACGCGCAGATGACCCAGCGCGCCAAAGATCCCAAAACCGAATTGCAAGAATGGTTGCAGGGCCGCAAGATGAAGCTGCCGGTGTACCGCGTGGTCGCCACCCTCGGCGAGGCCCACCAGCAAACCTTTGATGTGGCCTGTGTGGTGGAAGAGAGCGGTTGGACCGAGCGCGGCTTGGGTGCCTCACGTCGCGCCGCCGAACAAGCCGCCGCCGCCGCCATGCTCGCCCGGGTCTGTGCCCCCGCATCCTACAAAGTTTGATATTCCATGAAAAAAAATCCACCCCCGGCGCAGTCGCCATCCGATTTGGAGGCCATGTTGGCCAGCGCGCTGGGCAAACCCGGGGCCACCGCTGAAGCCGATGATGCGGTGGACGAGCCAACCCACGAGGCGTTGGAAGCGACCGGGCCACGGCGCAGCGGTTACGTGGCGATTGTGGGCAAACCCAACGTCGGCAAATCCACCTTGCTCAACGCGCTGGTGGGGCAAAAAATCAGCATCACCTCGCGCAAGGCGCAGACCACACGCCACCGCATCACCGGCATGCGCACGGTGGGTGCGACCCAGTTTGTGTTTGTTGACACACCGGGCTTTCAAACCCGCCACGGCAATGCGCTCAACCGCTCGCTCAACAAAACCGTGTTGGGTGCGGTGAGCGATGTGGATGTGGTCGTGTTTGTGGTGGAGGCTGGCCACTTCAACCTCGCCGACGCCAAGGTGCTGGACCTGCTGCCGCGCAACATTCCGGTGTTGCTGGTGGCGAACAAATTTGATTTGGTGCACCGCCGCGCCGAGCTCGCGCCTTGGCTGCGCAGCATGCAAGAGCGCCACCCCTTTGCCGAGTTTGTGCCCATGTCGGCCAAGAACCCGCGCGACATTCGGCGCTTCTTTGCCATTTGTGAAAAACACTTGCCCGAACAAGACTGGCTGTTCGATGCCGACACGCTGACGGACAAGAGCGAGCGCTTCATGGCCGCCGAGATGATCCGCGAAAAGCTGTTTCGCTTGACCGGCGACGAGCTGCCCTACACATCCACCGTGGTGATCGACCAGTTTGTGGAAGAAGGGCGCTTGAAGCGCATCGCTGCCACCATTGTGGTGGAACGCGACGGCCACAAAGGCATGGTGATCGGCGACAAAGGTGACAAGCTCAAACGCATCGGCACCGAGGCGCGGCAAGAGCTGGAAAAGCTCTGGGACTGCAAGGTGTTTCTGGAGCTGTGGGTCAAGGTCAAATCCGGCTGGGCCGACGACGAGGCGCGGGTGCGCTCCTTCGGCTACGAGTGAGCACGCCGTGACGCATCGTTTGGCGCCACCAGCACACCATCGGCCATGGCGCTGAGCCCGCGCGTCAGCGACGAACCGGCGTTTGTGCTGCACCGCTACGACTGGAGTGAAGCCAGTCTGGTGCTGGAGGTGTTCTCGCGCCGAGCCGGCCGGGTGGCGCTGGTGGCCAAGGGGGTCAAGCGGCCGTCGTCGCAGTTTCGACCGGTGCTGTTGCCGCTGCAGCCGCTGCGGCTGAGCTGGGGGGGCGACGCCGAGGTGCGTACCCTCAAAGCGGCGCAGTGGCAGGGCGGGCACGTCATGCCCACCGGCGATGCTTTGCTGGCCGGCGCGTACCTCAATGAATTGCTCTTGCGCCTGCTGGCGCGCGATGACCCCCACCCGACCTTGTTTGACCACTACGCTTTGGCGGTGGCGCTGCTGGCGCAGCAACCACAGGCCCAGGCTCCCGTGCTGCGTGCCTTTGAACTGCTGCTGTTGCGCGCAGTCGGTTTTTTGCCCGAGCTTCACCGCGAAGGCAACACGCTCGCGCCGCTGCGCGACGGCGCCTTGTACCGCTTGGTGCCCGAGACCGGTGTGCGCGCTGTGGCGGATGGCGAAGAGGGCGGTTTGCCCGCCGCCATGTGGCTGGCGCTGGAGCGCGCCCTGACCTCGGCTTCTCCCTTGACCGACGCGCTGCCTTGGTGCGCGCAGGCCGGCGGGGTGTTGCGCGCGCAGTTGCTGCATTTGCTGCACTACCATAGTGGCGTTCGCGAGTTTCGCACCCGCCGTCTGATGCGCGATGTGCACCAGCTCGCCTCTTTGTCTTGATGGGCCCCACCGCACCATGAACCGCACCGTTTCCCAGACCGCTTTGTCGGTCAATCTCAACAAAGTGGCCACCGTGCGCAACACCCGCCACTTGGGCATCCCCAGCGTGGTGCGCGCGGCCAGCCTGTGCCTGCGGGCTGGCGCCGCTGGCATCACGGTGCATCCCCGGCCAGATGAGCGCCATATTCGCTTACATGATGTGTTTGACCTCGGTGTGCTGCTGCAAGTGTGGCCTGAGCGCGAATTCAACATCGAAGGCAACCCCTTTCACAACCTGATGGATGTGGCCGCCGCCGTGCGCGAACGCGGCTTGCCGCTGCACCAGCTCACCCTGGTGCCCGATGGCGTGGGCCAGCTCACCAGCGACCATGGCTGGCGCTTTCCGCAGGACGCGGCCGCGCTGGCGCCGGTGGTGGTACAAGCCAAAGCCCTGGGCGCACGCGTCAGCCTGTTCATGGATCCCGAGCCCACACACATGGCCGCGGCCAAGGCCGTTGGCGCCGATCGGGTGGAGCTCTACACTGAGCCCTACGCCGCAGCATGGCTGGAGCCCGACGCCACCGA
>JBEIEH010000122.1:0-7818 GCA_040383055.1 Burkholderiaceae bacterium | reverse complement strand
GCCGTCGTAGTGCTTGTCTCGCACGTACTGCAAAAAATTGTCAACGGTTTTGGGCGCTTTGTCGGCTTGCAGCTCCAGCAAGATATCGCCCATCGACGTGCTCATGCGCACTTTGGGCAGATCGTTGGTTTGTGCGCTGGTGACGCCCATGCACAGCGTCAGTGCCAGTGCGAAGGTCCAGTTGCGACGTTTCATCATGTGTTGCCTTCAAAAAAGATGCGCCATTCGGTGCCTTCGCGGATCCAGTACTGGCGGCGTGTGACACCTGTGGTTTGCCCCACGGGCACTTCGCCAAATGTCACCACCATGGTGTCTTCCGAGTCGCGCCAGCGCAGCACCGACAAGTCCTTGATTTCCGTCGGACGTCGGAAGCCACCTCTGACCTCAGACTCCACACGGGGCCACCATTGGTTCAGCTTGCGGCCCTGGACTTGGAAGCGCTCTGAATACAGCTCGCGCAAGCCGTCCAAGTCGCCCTGCACCCGTGCGTTTTGCCAGGCGCGCAGATGGCTCTCAAATTGATCGCGATCGGCTTGCAAGGCCTCGGGCGCCACCCAGTTCAGTTCTTTGGCGATCACCACCGGCGTGGTGCGTGTGCGCACTGTGGCCAACACACGCTCAAGGTCGGGGTTGGACAGCACAACACAACCGTCTGACGCTTGGGGCGCCCGCACAAACTGCTCTCGTGGGGTGCCGTGCAGCCAGATACCAGAGCCTGTTTTTCCACGCTGGACATCCAAGGCATTGGGGTAGTTGATCGGCAAAGCGCCCACACCGTACAAGTCGGGCAGGTTTTGCGGGTTCAGGCTGCTGGTGATGTAGTACACGCCCAGCGGCGTGCGTTTGTCGCCCTCGACCCATTTGTCAATGCCCGACAAGCCCACCGAGATGTAGAAGTCGGCCACCAGCTTGAGCCGAGGAGGTGTGTCCTGGGCATTGGCTGGTGTGGTGTTTTCAAACAGGTACAGACGCGAACGTGCAGCGTCCACCGCAATGGCATGGCGGCTTTGATTGGACAAGGCCAAGAACTGCGTCGGGATGTGTCCTTCGGGAGGACGCTCCGACAGTGCGCGCAACCGACGGACCGATTCTTCCCGCAGGTTGCGCAGCTGCTCTCGCACAGCGGGACGGTCTTCAGGAAGGTCACCGAGCTGCTTGACTGGTCGAATTTGAAGATTCAACAGGTCGCCGTAGACCAGTTGCGCCAGCTGAAAATTCGGGTGATCTTTGACCAAGCTTTCCGCTTTCATCAGCGCTTGACGCGGCTCGCTTTGGCCAATCAGCTGATACACCTCAATCAGCCGCGCTTCGGCTTGGCCTAACTGCGGGGCCAACTCCCGGAGTTGTTGTTCTTCCAATCGGATGGGCGTTGGAGATGGGTCTTTTTCAGGTGTGAACGCAGCCAACAGGGTTTGCGCACCCGACAGGTTCGTTCCCGTTGGGCTGGCCAACACCTTGCCATCCGCTGCGTTGGCGGACGACCACACTTCACTCACACCCCAAACGCCCAATGCCGCACTGCAGATGACGCCAAGGGCGACCCCCAACCAGCGCGTTTTGCTGGCTGGCTGCGCAGATGCCGCAAACATGGTGCGGGGTTCGCGGCGAAATGACAGGGCGTTGCGCATCAGGAGCCAGCGATTTCCCGAACGATCAGCCAGCGGTTGCCGCTTTTGACCATTTCAAGCGTTTTGCGGTTGCTGGAGTTCAAGTTGTCCGACGCGTAGTTTTGACGAAACTTGGCGGTCGCACGGTCGCCGTTGACCGTCACCTCCAGATCGCTGACCTCGACGTTGATGCGAGTGCGCGGAACAATTCTGGCCTTGCGATCGGATTCCCAGTTGGCGCGTGATTGGCCGCCTGAGGGCACAAAGTTCTGCGCGTAAGCGCCCAGATACCCTTTCATGTCTTTGGCAGACCACGCCTTGGCCCAAGTGTCCACTGCAGCTCGCACATCGCGTTGGGCATCTGCCTGACCAGCCGCAGGCTCCGCAGGTTTGGGGGCTGCAACCGGGGCTGGCGCAGCAGAAGGCGCGGGAGCCGGGGTTGCAGCCGGTGCGGGTGCGGTTGCCACCACCGTGGGTCGAGCGGTGCCAGCAAACAAGGAGCGAATCAGGTTGAGCTTGGGCGGCACGGCGGAATTGCCAGAGTCCAGTTGCAATGCCTTGCTGTAGGCTTGGCTGGCGAGCTTGGCGTACACATCGCCCAAGTTCTCGTGTGCTGTGGCGTAACTCGGGTTGGTGCGTATCGCCATCTCGAGTGCCGCGCGGGCCTTGTCGAATTGGCTTTGGGCTGCATACAACACGGCCAAGTTGTTGTAGGGCTCAGGCAGTTCCGGGAAATCTTCTGTGAGTTTGGTGAAGTGGCAATGGCATCAGAGGCCTTGCCGCTTTCGGTCTGGATAACGCCCTTCAGAAAGCGCATTTGCGCGTCGCGGGGTTTGCTGGCCAAATACTGATCGGCTTTTGACAGGGCCTCGCTGTACTGACCCGCCCTCAGCAAGCGTCCCACCTCGGCCGTTTCATCGCCTTGCGCGTTCACCGGCACCGCCAAGGACAAGCAAGTCGCCGCAGCGGTCGCCAAGACCACCTGGCGCCAGTGGGTGGATGCGTGTGGGAATCGGGCATTCAAAGAGGGGGTCATAAAGCCTCAGAAGAAACGGTGCGTTGAGATGGCGAAAGCGGCTCACTTGGCCTGCTTTAGTACGTTTTAGGCATGGTTTTTGATTGTATCTGACCCCTTGGGCTCTATCGGTGCTGGCCAGCAAAAAGGCAACCTAGCTGTGACGACTTGGCGGTGGTGTCTGTGTCTCTGCTGTGTGGTGCTGTCGCACGAGCACCGCACTCCACTCGCACCTCGGGCACAATCGGTGCCCCGTCAGGGTTCGCCCTTGGGCTGTTTTGCTCCCTTTCTGGCCTTTGTCTCATGCCTCTTCAGATCTACAACACCCTGTCTCGCCAGCTCGAACCTTTCGTCTCACTGGAGCCGGGTCATGTGCGGATGTATGTCTGTGGCATCACTGTCTACGACCGCTGCCATGTGGGGCACGCGCGCTCGGCGGTGGCTTTTGACGTGGCGCGCCGCTGGCTGGCTGCACAGGGCTGGCGCGTCACCTTTGTGCGCAACATCACCGACATCGACGACAAAATCATCAAGCGAGCGGTGGAGAATGGAGAGCCGATTCGAGCCCTCACCGAACGCATGATCGTCGCCATGTACCGCGATTTCGACGCGTTGGGTATTGAGCGCCCCACCTTTGACCCGCGCGCCACCGATTACGTGCCACAGATGCTCGACATCGTGCGCCGCCTCGAAACCCAGGGGCTGGCCTACCGCACCCCCGCTGGCGACGTGAACTATGCCGTGCGCCAATTCTCAGGCTATGGCAAGTTGTCAGGCAAGTCTCTCGATGAGCTGCAGGCGGGCGAACGGGTGGCGGTGGCCGACGACAAGGCCGACCCGATGGATTTTGTGTTGTGGAAGTCGACCAAGCCCGACGAACCGGCCGACGCGCGCTGGGACAGCGATTTCGGCCCCGGTCGCCCTGGCTGGCACATCGAATGCTCGGCCATGGCCTGCGCGTTGCTAGGGGAGACTTTTGACATCCACGGCGGTGGGGCCGATCTGCAGTTTCCGCACCACGAAAACGAGATTGCCCAGAGCGAGGGGGCTCATGGCAAAACGTTGGCCCGCTTCTGGATGCACAACGGTTTTGTCAATGTGGACAACGAAAAAATGTCCAAAAGTCTGGGCAATTTCTTCACCATTGAAGATGTGCTCAAGACCTTTGACGCGGAAACCCTGCGCTTCTTCATTGTCCGCTCGCACTACCGCAGTCCACTGAACTATTCGGACGCGCACATCGACGATGCGCGCTCTGCGCTGCGCCGCCTCTACACCGCTCTGCAGTCCGTGCCCGCGCAGGACGAAACGCCCCATGGTGCGGTGGACTGGAGCGACCCGTATGCGCAGCGTTTTGCTGCCGCGATGAACAACGATTTCGGCACACCCGAGGCCGTGGCCGTGTTGTTCGAGGTTGCGTCCGAGATCAACCGATCGCGAAGCCCGCAGCTGTCGGCGCTGCTCAAGCGTTTGGGAGGCGTGCTGGGCTTGTTGCAGCAAGACCCCACTGCGTTTTTGCAGGGTGGGCAACAAGGCGACGTGGCCGACATTGAGCGACTGATAGCCGAGCGCACCGCCGCCAAAGCGGCCAAAAACTTCGCCGAGGCCGACCGCATTCGCCAAGCGCTGCTGGCGCAAGGGGTGGTGCTCAAAGACAGCGCGGCGGGTACCACGTGGGAGCGCGCCTGATGAACGCCACTGCGGTGACCGTGTCGGTGCCCGAGGGTGCGCCGGCCTATTGGTCCGAAGCCTGCAAGCACCTGATCAAACGCGATCGGGTGATGAAGAAGCTCATCCCGTTGCACACGGGCGCTTGCTTGCAGTCGCGCGGCGATGCGTTTGTCACGCTGGCGCGCAGCATCGTGGGGCAACAAATCTCGGTCAAGGCTGCCCAAGCCGTGTGGGAGCGCTTTGAGCGTTTGCCCAACGACATGACACCGGCGCAGGTGCTAAAGCTCAAAGTCGACGACATGCGTGCAGCGGGTTTGTCCGCACGCAAGGTGGAGTACTTGGTCGATCTGGCGCTGCACTTCGCCAACGGACAGCTGCACGTTGACCAATGGGTCGGCATGGACGACGAGACCATCATCAAGGAACTGGTGTCCATTCGCGGCATTGGTCGCTGGACCGCTGAAATGTTCCTGATCTTTCACCTGATGCGCCCCAATGTGCTGCCGCTGGATGATGTGGGACTGATCAACGGCATCAGCCAAGCCTATTTTTCTGGCGAGCCGGTGAGCCGCAGCGATGCCCGCGAAGTGGCTGCCAATTGGGCCCCCTTTTGCAGCGTGGCGACTTGGTATATTTGGCGCTCACTGGACCCCGTGCCGGTCACTTATTGAGGCATGCACGCCCATGCCCGGGAGAAACTGATGGCGAAGAAGACATTCCTGGATTTTGAGCAGCCCATTGCCGAGCTCGAATCCAAGATCGAGGAGTTGCGTTACGTGCAGACCGAGTCTGCGGTGGACATCTCCGATGAGATCGAGCAGCTGGGCAAAAAAAGCCTGCAGCTCACCAAAGACATCTACAGCAACCTCACGCCGTGGCAGATCACCAAGATCGCGCGCCACGCGGATCGCCCTTACACACTGGACTATGTGCAGGACGTGTTCACCCACTTTGTGGAGCTGCACGGTGACCGGCACTTCTCGGACGATCTGAGCATCGTGGGCGGCTTGGCGCGTTTCAACGGCTTGCCCTGCATGGTGCTGGGCCATCAAAAAGGTCGCGACACCAAAGAGCGTGGTCTTCGCAATTTCGGTATGACCAAGCCCGAGGGCTACCGCAAAGCCTTGCGTTTGATGAAGCTGGCCGAGAAGTTCAAGTTGCCTGTCTTCACCTTCGTCGATACACCCGGCGCTTATCCCGGTATCGACGCCGAGGAGCGCGGCCAGTCCGAAGCCATTGGGCGCAACATTTTTGAAATGGCGCAGCTGGAAGTACCCATCATCTCCACCATCATTGGCGAAGGCGGCTCAGGCGGCGCACTGGCCATTGCCGTGGCCGACCAAGTCCTGATGTTGCAGTACTCGGTGTATTCGGTCATCAGCCCCGAAGGCTGCGCCTCCATTCTGTGGAAAACCAGCGAACGCGCCAGCGATGCGGCCGAAGCCTTGGGCATCACCGCCCATCGTCTGAAGGCGCTGGGCTTGGTTGACAAAATCGTCAACGAGCCGGTCGGTGGCGCCCACCGCGACCCCAAGCAGATGGCGGCTTTTTTGAAGCGCGCCCTCACAGAAGCGCATCGCCAAGTGGCCGATCTCAAGACCAAAGAGCTGATCGAGCGCCGCCACGAGCGCCTCAACAGCTATGGCCGTTTCACCGATACCAAGGCCGACGCCAAGCGCTGAAGCGCGCATGGAGGACCGTCTGTTGGCGGCGCTCGGCGCCTTGAACCCGTCGGTTGGATCTCTTGGTGTGGCCTGCAGCGGTGGCGCTGATTCGGTCGCCTTGCTGTTGGCAGCGCATAGGCGTTGGCCGGGTCAAGTCGTGGCTTTGCACGTCAATCATGGACTACAAGCTGCTGCGGCCGACTTTGAGCGTTTCGTTGGGGATTTGTGTATGCGGCTCGGCGTGCCGCTCAGGGTGGGTTCGGTGGTGGCAGCCCACCGCCTCGGCGAAAGCCCCGAAGACGCCGCTCGTCAAGCTCGTTACCGCGGGCTGGCCGACATGGCGAAGGCACAAGGCTTGAGCCATGTGCTGCTGGCGCAGCACGCCGATGATCAGGCCGAAACCGTGTTGCTGGCCTTGTCGCGCGGCGCGGGGGTGTCCGGCTTGGCGGGTATGCCGGTGGAGATGGTTCGCCATGGCGTGCGTTTTGTGCGGCCCTGGCTGAGCCAGCGAGGTGCCGATTTGCGCTCTTGGTTGCAGGGCCAAGGCCAAACTTGGTGCGAAGACCCCAGCAACCAAGACGCCCGCTACACCCGCAACCGGTTGCGCCACGTGATGCTGCCAGGGTTGGATGAACAGTTTCCCGGCTTTGTGGCCTGCGTGGCGCGCAGCGCCGCCCACTGCGCCCAAGCCGACAGCCTGCTCGATGAATTGGCCCAGATCGATTTGCTGCAGACCGGTTCACCCCCCGCTATCGCGGCGCTGCAAGCGCTCAGCGACGCGCGCCTGGCCAACGCCTTGCGTCATTGGCTGCGGACAGAGGCGGGCCGCGCGCCCAGCACCGCCCAACTGCACGAGCTGATGGCGCAGATACGCGACTGCCGCACCCGGGGCCACCGCATCGCCATCAAGGTGGGCGAGGGGCAGGTGCGGCGCGAGGGCAGCCATTTGGCTTACCGCGCCCCCCTATAATTCAAGGCTTTGTCCGGTGTTCCGCACCGGGTTGTGGGACCGTCAGGCGGTGGCTGCGCGGCCCGTTTTCTTCCCCTCCAACACACAATGGCACTGATCGTTCACAAGTACGGCGGCACCTCGATGGGCTCGACCGAACGGATTCGCAATGTCGCCCGCCGCGTCGCCAAATGGCACCGCGCCGGCCACCAGATGGTGGTGGTGCCCAGCGCCATGAGCGGCGAGACCAACCGCCTGCTGGCCCTGGCCAAAGAGCTGGCCCCTGAAAAGCCGGGCAAGGCCCACGGCCGCGAGCTTGACGCCCTGGCGGCCACCGGCGAGCAGGCCTCGTCTGCGCTGCTGGCCATTGCGCTGCAGGCCGAAGGCATGGACGCGGTCAGCTACAGCGGCTGGCAAGTGCCGATCAAAACCAACGACGCCTACACCAAGGCCCGCATTGAGTCGATCGACGACGCGCGCATCCGCGCCGATCTGGACGCGGGCAAGGTGGTCATCGTCACCGGCTTTCAGGGCGTGGACCCTGAGGGCAACATCACCACGCTCGGCCGTGGCGGCAGCGACACCTCGGCGGTGGCGGTGGCCGCGGCCATCAAGGCGGCGGAATGCCTGATCTACACCGATGTGGACGGTGTCTACACCACCGACCCCCGCGTAGTGCCCGAAGCGCGCCGCTTGAACACCGTGAGCTTTGAAGAAATGCTCGAAATGGCGTCGCTTGGCTCCAAAGTCCTGCAAATCCGCTCGGTCGAATTTGCGGGCAAATACAAAGTGCCCATGCGCGTGCTCTCGAGCTTCACGCCTTGGGACATCGACATCAACGAAGAAGCCGCATCCGGCACCCTGATCACTTTTGAGGAAGACGAACAAATGGAACAAGCCGTCGTATCCGGC
>JBEIEH010000121.1:0-7865 GCA_040383055.1 Burkholderiaceae bacterium | reverse complement strand
TCCAGCCGCTCCACATAGCGCGGGCGCTGGGCTTCGCGCTCGGCTTCCTTGGGGTACAGATGGCGCAGACGGCCCTCGAGTCCTTGGTGCGACACGTGGCGAAAATAGTCCTCCACCGACATCACCACGCCATCGACCGGTGGGATCGGGAAGTTGGGCAGCTGCGGTTTGCCCAGCGTCAGCGTGAGGTTGCAGCGGCGCGCAATCTCTACCGTGTTGGCCAGGGCCGACGGCAGATCGGCGAACAAGGTCGCCATCTCTTGCGCCGACTTGAAATACTGGTCGCGGGTGAAGCGGCGCACGCGCCGGGTGTCGGCCAGGATTTCGCCTTCGGAGATGCACACCCGGGCCTCATGGGCCTCGTAGTCGTCGGGGCCCAAAAACTGCACTGGGTGGGTGGCCACCACCGGCAGGTGCAAGCGCGCCGCCAGCTGCACCGCTTGCAGCACATGGCGTTCGTCGTCGGGGCGACCCGCGCGCTGCAACTCCAGATAAAAACGGTGGGCGAACACACCTGCCATCTGCAGGGCCACGTCGGCGGCGCGTTGGTGATCTCCGGCCAACAGCGGCTGGCCCACCGGCCCCATGTGGGCACCTGACAAACAGATCAAGCCGGCGTTGAGTTCCTGCAGCCATTCCCACTTGACCACCGCCACGTCGCGCACCACGTTGCGCGTCCACGCGCGGGCCAGCAATTCGCTCAGGTTCAAGTAACCTGGCCAGTCCTGCACCAACAACAGCACACGCGGTGCCACCGGCGCCTGCATGGAGCCAGCGCCTCCCGCCTCGGGCAAGAGGCCTTGCACATACACCTCGGCACCGATCACCGGCTTGACGCCCGCTCCCCGCGCTTCTTTGTAGAACTTGATGCCGCCAAACAGGTTGGACAGGTCGGTGATGGCCAGCGCGGGCTGGCGATCCGCCGCCGCAGCGGCCACCGCTTCGTCGATGCGGACGGTGCCGTCGACCACAGAAAACTCGGTGTGCAATCGCAGGTGTACAAACATGAGGGCATTGTAGAAGCCCGCCCCCTGCGCGGCGTGTCCGTGTGCGGTCGCGCACGTACCGCCACCCAGCACTCAATCGCGCAAGATGTCGAGCGCTTCTGAACGAAATTCGCGTCGGTACAAGATCAGCACCACCACACCAGTGGCCAGCACCATGGCCCAAGCGGAAAAGAACCAAGCGATGGCAGCGAACGAAAAGTAGTAAGCACGCAAGCCATCGTTAAACGTTTCCGCTGCAGAACCCACCATGGCAGCGGCTTTTTCCACATAACGCGCACGCCGCTCGGGGGCGTCTGCAAACGTCTCGGGGGCTGGCATCGCGCCAATCAGCAGTGACACAAAGGTGTACTGCCGCATGCACCAAGAAAAGCGGAAAAAGGCGTACACAAAGATGCCAATCAACAACAAAATCTTGGCGTCAAACACCGCCACCGGCGTGGCTTTGGCAAACGGAATCTCGCTCATCAGCTCCACCGCTTTGTCGCTGGTGCCCAGCAAGGCAAACAAAGCACCGATGATCAGAATGGTGGTGGACGAAAAAAAAGCGGGCGTCTGCGCCAAACTTTGGGCAATCAGACCATCGAGCATGCGCGGGTCCCGGGCGCTGGCTTGCTCCATCCACAAACGGCGGTAGCGGTTGGTGGTCACCAGCAAGGACGATTCGCGCCGCCCCCACACCTTGGCGAAACTGGCGTAACCCACCCACAACACGCCGTACAACAGCACAGCCAGCCAGTCGCTCCAAGGCAACACAGACAGCATGGTGTTCATGTGGGAGAGTGTTGTCCGCTCAGGGCTTGATCACCGCGGTGTTGACCACCGCCAGCGCGCGCGGATAGAGCCGGTCAAAGAAATACAAACGAGGCGCCGCAAAGGTGGCGGCGTACAGCTTGCCCTTGCTCACAGCCAACCAGCCCACACCTTTGAGCTGCACATCGTCTTCTTTGCGCACCCAGTCGAATTCAAAGCGCAGGCCGTTGGCGCCAGCAAACGTGGCCGGCTCGACACGCCCCATGGTGATGAGCGAGCCATCGGCGGCGTACAAAATTTCAAACTGCTGCACCAACTGCTCAGGCGTCATGCTGGCATGAAACGTTGGCACTCGCGGTGCTGTGCCTCCAGCAGGAGCGGGGCGAGGCTGGGCCATGGGATTACCGCTGGCCACGCCCGACCAAAAACGCAAATGGTCCAGCGTCAATCCTTCTTGTGTCCAGGTTTCGTAGGGCTCTTTGGCGCCCGGCAAGTTCATGCGGTTCCAAGCGCTGCTGACCTGCACACTCAGCGACTCGCTGAGCGCTCGCTCGCCTTCAACCTTTTCAATCGGCGTGGCACAACCGGCCAATACAGCCAGCGCCAGGGTGGCGATCCACAGTTTCATGTTTTGAGCTCCGAAAGGTAACGCTGGATCAGCGGCGCGTCGGCCGCCTGCGGTGAGAGTTGCAAATAGCGTTCGAAGGCTGCGATGGCAGCGGGTTTGTCTTCACGCTGGCGGTGCACAAAGGCCAGCGAGCGATGCACCTCGGACGGGACGTTGGGCATGGCGGCTGCGGCCGACAGGTCTTGCAAAGCGCGCGGCAGATCGTCTGTGCGCGCCCGCAAGCGAAACACCTCACCGCGCGACAACAGCACTGAAGCGTCGCTGCTGTTCTGGGCCAACAAGCGGTCAAACAGCACCAAACTCTCTTCGTACTGGCCGCGCTTGATTTCGTCTTGCAACCAGTTCAGGCGATGCGGTGCCAGCGCCGCGCGCAGGCTGTCCACACCACGCTCGCCACTGGCGCCGCCGGCCAAGGCCATCAAAGTGTCGCGGCGCTCGGCCACTGGCGGATGGGTGGCGAACATAGGACTCTTCTTGCCAGCGTCCTCGCCGCCGGTGATCTTGAGCTCCCCCAGCAGGTTGTCCCACACCTTGGCCGCCTCCAAGCCATCGTAACTGGCGCGCTTCATCAAGCGCATGCCCAAGCGATCGGCCCGGGTTTCGTGTTCGCGCGAAAACGCAAAAGCGCCCGCCAACAAACCCAGTTGCGCCAAAGCGCCGACGGCACCGAACATGCCAATGAACTGGGCAAAGGCCGATCGGCTCTTGGCGTCTTGCAGTTGCTCCAGCGCGTGGCGCTCTAGGTAATGCGCAAGCTCGTGACCCACCACCGCCGCCAACTGGGCCTCGTTTTCCACCCGCAGCAGCAAACCGGTCCAGATTTGCATCATGCCGTTGGGCGACATGGTGGCGTTGAACAGCGGCGTGCGCACCACATGCACCCGCACATCGGCGCAATGCTCCCCACCCAGACGGCAAACCATGTCGCTGAGAAAGGTGTTCAGCGCCTTGTCGCGCACCGCAAAAGGACTGCGGCGCAGCCGCGCTTCTTCTCTGTCCATCAAGGCCCAAATACCACCCTCGTCCGAGTCGAGTGTGGGCCGCGCGAAGCGGGTCGGCAAAGCATCGCCATCGCTGGAAGGCGCGGGGGGCACCGTTTGCGCCCACGTTGGCGAACCCGCCCACGCTGCTAACGCCACACATTGGGCGCAGCCAGCGCGCAACCAAGCTCGCCGGTTCAAAGGTTGGCTATCGTCCATCAAGGCGCTGTGCCGGCGTGTCAGCGAGCGCCCGCCAAAGGCGGGAAGCGCTGCAGCAAGGTGTCAATGGTTTCTTCTGCGCCTTTGGCCTCGCGCAGATCACCGGAGGCCCGGCTCAGCGAGTTGAACCACACCACTTGGCCGGTGCGCAAATCGACCAGCGAGGTGTAGGCCAACTGGTGTCCACCCGACAAAGCGCCACCGGCGAGCAAGGCAAAGGCGATGATGGCGGCCTTGCGCTCGGCCGAGGCGTACGAGTCACGGACCCACACAAACAAGGCGTAGTCGGCGCCGGTTTTGTCGCGCAAAGGTTTCACCGCATCGCCCATGGACCAGTCGAGCCGGCCGGCCTTGGTGGGTAACTGGTAGGGGCCTGCCACCATGTGGTGCAGGAACACCGACCGCACCACCGCCTTGTGCAGGTGCAGGATTTCGGCCACGTCGTCGGCTTCGCTGTCGGACAAAAAGGTCATGCCACGACCAAATAGGGTGTTGCGGCTGGTGAGACCACTTTGAATCAGGTCGCTGGCGGCTTGGGTCCAGTCGGCACGGGGCTGCTCCACGCCGCCCGCGCTGACAGAAAACAACTCCACCTCAGCGGGCAACACGACCAACTTGCTACCCGCAGCCCGCTCGGTGAAACCCGGCGCGTAGTTTTTGGACTGCGGAGCGCTTTGCGCCTGGACACCCAAGGCCACCGCCCACCCCAACACCAGCACCCACAAGCCCCGATGCCAACCCAAGAAACGCTTCATGCAACACCCCCAGATGTGGAGCGCCCATTGTAGGAGCGCAGAAACGAAAAACCCCGCCGCGTGGGCAGGGTTTTTCCCGGACAGTGATGCCCAAGCGGCGAAGTGCCCTGTTTATTTCACGAACCGGCTAGCCACCGAGGCCACGCGCTCACCAAACTGGCGCGCGGTCTGCACATCGCCAGTGGGGATTTTGTCGGCGCCGGCGTCCGAGGGGGCTTGCACCAGCAGGCCCACCGAGCCGCCAAGGTTGTTGACGTCGTTGCGGGTGGCAGCACTGGAATTGGCCGGCGGCAGACCCAAACTGATCCACAAACCACCGTGCTGCGAAGCCAAGGTCTGCAAATAGGCCAGGGTCATGCCCTTGTCGCCCACCAGACTGGCGCTGACCGAGAAGCCGGCGAAGAACTTGTCTTGCCAGGCGCGGGTGAACCAGCGCTTGGAGGAGGCGTCGGCGAACTTCTTGAACTGCCAGCTGACCATGCCCATGTAGGTCGGGCTGCCCATAACAATAGCGTCGGCCGCGTCGAGCAAGGCCCAGTCGGATTCGCTCACGTTGCCATCGGCATCGATCGCCACCAGATCGGCCTGGGCGCCTTGCGCCACTTGCTGGGCGATGAATTGGGTGTGGCCGTAGCCAGAGTGGTAAACGACTGCAATTTTTGCCATATCAAAAAGCTCCTGAGGGTTGAAGGAAGACACAAACAACACCGGTCCATGTCGGGCCGGTGTGGGGACATTCAAGGGGCGAGGTCAAACACCAGCACCTCGGCCTGCTCGCCGTGGCTCACCGCCACCTCGGCCTCGTCGGCCATGGCCAGGGCGTCGCCTGTGCTCAGGCGCTGGCCATTGATGGTGAGCGCGCCGCGCACCAGGTGCACATAGGCCTTGCGACCCGGCTGCAGCACCAAAGTGGCGGACTCGCTGCCGTCAAACAAGCCGGCGTAGAGCCGAGCGTCTGCGTGGATCGTGACCGAGCCCTGGGCGCCGTCGGGTGACGCCACCAGGCGCAAAGCGCCGCGCTTGTCGGCGTCGGCAAAGCTCTTTTGCTCATAGCCTGGTGCGATGCCGCGTTCGCTGGGCTCGATCCAGATCTGCAGAAAGTGCGTCACTGCCTCGGGGGCGTGGTTGAACTCGCTGTGGCGCACGCCACTGCCCGCGCTCATGCGCTGTACGTCGCCCGGCGGAATGCTGGTGCCATTGCCCATGCTGTCTTGGTGAGCCAAGGCGCCGCTGAGCACATAGCTCACGATCTCCATGTCGCGGTGGCCGTGGGTGCCAAAACCGGTGCCCGGCGCAATGCGGTCTTCGTTGATCACCCGCAAATTGCCCCAGCCCATCCAAGCTGGGTCGTAATAGTCGGCGAACGAAAACGAGTGGTAACTGTCAAGCCAGCCGTGCTGGGCGTGGCCACGGGCATTGGCGGAACGCAAAGTCATCATGGTCGGTCTCCTGTGCGGGCCCCGCGCCAATGGCGGCGGCATGAGCAGCATTGTGCGGATGGCCCCAGCCTTGCCGGGCCTTCGGCTTTGATGGCACCATTCAATTTATTTGAATGAAACCACCATGCCATCCACACCCCACCGCCCCGCTCCCCGATCGGTGCTCTCCGCCGACAACCTAGGCCTGATCGAGGCCGTGGCCCGCTTGGGCAGCATGGCCGCCGCCGCACGCGAACTGGGCTTGGTGCCCAGCGCCCTGACCTACCGGGTGCGCCAGATCGAAGACGCACTGGACGTGCTGCTGTTCGATCGCAGCAGCCGCAAGGCCGAACTCACCCCCGCCGGCCAAGAGCTGCTGCGCGCTGGCGCCCATTTGCTCAGCGAGCTGGACGCGGTGGCCGAGCGCGTCCAGCGGGTGGCCTCCGGTTGGGAGCCGCAACTGACCATCGCCGCCGACGCCCTGATCGACCGCGCCACCTTGTTCGACCTGTGTGAGGCGTTCTACGAGCTGCAAGCGCCCACACGGCTCAAAATCCGCGCCGAAACGCTCTCGGGCACGGTCGAAGCGCTGCAAACCGGCCAAGCCGACATCGCGCTGGGTGTGGCGCTGGAGGGCAGTTGGCCCGACATCCAGACCGCCCCGCTGGGCGCGGTCGACTTTGTGTACGCGGTGGCGCCGCACCACCCCTTGGCCAAAGCAGAACACCCGCTGAGCGACGACGACTTGCGCGCGCACCGGAGCGTGGCGGTGGCCGACAGCACCCGCCGCGGGCACGGCGTGAGCCACAACATCTTGCCGGGCCAAGCGGTGCTCACCGTGCCCAGCATGCAGCACAAATTGGAAGCGCAGCTGCGCGGCCTGGGCGTGGGTTATTTGCCGCTGCCGCTGGCGCAGCCCCACATCGCCGCTGGACACCTGGTGGTCAAAACCTTGGCCCAACCGCCCCGCAATGTGCGGGTGGCCTACGCCTGGCGGCTGCCGCGCGCTTCCGGTGCAGGCCAGGCGCAGCAGTGGTGGCTGCAGCAGCTGCAAAGCCCCGCCACCCGGCTTGCCCTGCTGCAGCGCCGGTGAGCGAACGCGGCCTCACAGCCCTCAGGCGTGCGTGACCTGAAAACGCCCCTCGGTCAACAAACGCTGCAGCAATTGCTCACTGCTTTCGTTCTCAACCGTGAAGTAGTTGCCCGTGCCAACGCCAATCCCCGTGAGCGTCACCAGCAAACCGGTCACGCCACCGCCGTCCCGGTCCACCCAGACCTGCAGGTCTCTACCACTGTTGGTTCGTACCAAGTCCATGTAACCACCGCTGCGCAAAAGCTGGGTGTCCACACCCGCATCACCTGTGAACCGGGTGCCATCGGGCAACTGGAACAATTCCGACAGATCGAGCACATCCGCATTCGTGCTGTTGCGGTCGGTGTTGAAGTCGGTGATGACATCGCCACCCGTGCCACCCAAGCCACCAGTCCCCCCTGCGCCGGACGTGATGTTCTTGTACACAAATCGGTCCGATCCACCGCCGCCTGTCAGGCTATCGGCGCCAAATCCCCCGACGATCATGTCGTTGCCAGCGGTTCCACGGAGGCTGTCGTTGCCCCCTCCCGCGAGCAAGACCGCACCCACAGCGGCGTCCCAGCCACTGGCATCCAAAATGTCGCTGCCTTCTGTGCCCACCCCCCACGTGTTGTGCCCCACACCTCGCCCGAACTCGTCCTTCAAGCCAGTGCCACGGTACTCAACGCGCAGAGGCGTGGTGACAGCTGCCCCGAACTCCATGTACAGACTTTGACGGTTGTTCAAGAAGGACAGTGCCGTGAGATCGACGCCACGCGACACACCCCAAGAGCTCGACACAAAATCCACTGCGGCTGGGTCGTTACCGATCAAGGCGGCATTAAAGTCCAGTTGCACCATGTTTCCATGGATCACCGCCCCCAGTGGGTCTGGCGCCAGTCGACCGCCTCGCGCGTACATCTCGACCGCTTGTCCGTTGACGAGCGCTGTGTATCGGGAGGTGTATGACTGCCCCTCCACAAAGAAGTGGCCGGTGCCACTGAGGGTCAGTCCAGCGGTCAACAACACATCCCTA
>JBEIEH010000120.1:0-7875 GCA_040383055.1 Burkholderiaceae bacterium | reverse complement strand
GCTGCTGGCCACCCGAGAGCGCGCGGCCGTTGCGTGTGGCGACATCGGCCAAACCCACGCGCTGCAACGCCGTCAGCGCACACTCGCGCGCATCGCGCCACGGGGTGCCACGCAGCCACAGGCCCAAAGCCACGTTGCTCTGTGCGCTCATGCGCATCAGGTGTGGGCGCTGAAACAGCATGGCTTGGCGCACACCAGGCGCGGTATGCACAACGCCCGCCGACGGCGTTTGCAAACCGTGTACACAACGCAGCAGGGTGCTTTTGCCGCTGCCGTTGGCGCCCACCAGCGCCACGCGCTCACCCGGCGCCAGAGCCAAGCTCACCTCGCGCAAAGCCAACACCTGCGCCGCCGAACCGAGCCGCACCGACACCTGATCCAAAGTCACCAGCGCGGCGCTCATGCGGGCAGCCCCGGCAGCGGCTGGGTGTCCACACGCTCGCGCCAACGGCGCAGGGCGCTCACCATCGCATTGAGCAACAAGACCACGCTCAACAACACCACACCCAGCCCCAAGGCCAGTGGCAGATCACCCTTGCTGGTTTCCAGCGCAATGGCGGTGGTCATGACACGGGTGAAGCCATCGATGTTGCCGCCCACAATCATCACCGCCCCCACCTCGGAAATGGCGCGGCCAAAAGCGGTGATGGCCACGGTGAGCAAGGCATAACGTTCGTCCCAGGCCAGCAGCGACGAGCGCATGGCGGTGCCCGCGCCCAGCGAACGCAGCTGTTCGCCATGGTGGTGATCGGCGTCTTCGATCACCTGACGTGTCAGGGCCGTAACCACCGGCACCACCAGCACCACCTGCGCCAGCACCATGGCGGGAAAGCTGAACAACCAGCCCAAAAAGCCCAAAGGGCCAGAGCGCGACAGCAGCAGATAAATCACCAAACCCACCACCACCGACGGCAAGGCCAGCAGGGTGTTGAGCACCGTGAGCACCGCCCCACGGCCGGCAAAGCGCGACACCCCCAACCAAGCGCCCAGCCACAAGCCCAGCGCACAACCGATGGCGGTGGCCGTTGCGCTGACGGCCAACGAGCGTCCCACGATGACCCACAGGGTCGCATCGCCCGACATCACCAAGCCCAACGCGGTGTGCAGGCTGTCACTCCAAGTATTCATTGCGCTGCAGCATAAGGCTTGTGCGTTGGCGTTCATGTACGGGATTGCGCGGTATGAAGCGGTGTGCATAGGCCAAGCTCAGGCACACTCAGGCCCCATGACACCGGTGGAACTCTCCTACGCTTGGGGCGGCTCAGCCGCCCTGCCCGCCCGGGGCGCGGCCCTGCTGCGCAACCCGATGATGGACGTGCTGCAAGCGGTGCGCGACCAAGGCTCGATATCGGCCGCCGCGCGCGCCATTGGCCTGTCGTACCGCCATGTGTGGGGGCAGCTGCGCGCCTGGGAACAAGAAGTGGGCCACGAGCTGATCGTCTGGGAGCGTGGCCAAGCGGCTCGGCTCTCGCCTTTTGGCCAACGCCTGCTCAACGCCGAGCGACTGGCGCAGGCGCGGCTGGCGCCCCAGGTGGAGCATTTGCGCGCCGAACTGCAACAAGCCTTTGCCCGCGCCATTGAGGTGGCGGCGCAAAGCAGCAGCGAAACCATTGCGCTGTACGCCAGCCACGACCACGCCCTGAGCGCGCTGCAGACCCATTGCGCCACCGGCGACGACACCGCGCTGCCACGCCTGCATTTGGACATCCGCTTTTGTGGCAGCGTGGACGCGATCCGCGCGCTCAACGAAGGCCGCTGCACTTTGGCGGGCTTTCATGTGCAGCCGGTCTGCCCGGCCGGCGGCCTGTCGGCCCGTACCTATAAGCCCCTGCTCAAACCCGGCCTGCACAAAATCATCGGATTTGCCCGCCGCGCCCAGGGCTTGATGCTCGCTCCCGGCAACCCTCTGGGTCTGCGCGGTTTGGCCGACGTGGCGAGCAGCCAAGCGCGCTTTGTCAACCGCGCGCGAGGCACCGGCACACGCCTGCTGCTCGAAGAACTGCTGCAGTCAGAGGGATTGACATTGGAGGCGCTCAACGGCCACGACCGCGAAGAAAGCTCACACGCTGCCGTGGCACAAGCCGTGGCCAGTGGTGGCGCCGACGTGGGGCTGGGTTCGCAAATGGCGGCGGCCGACTTGGGGTTGGACTTTGTGCCATTGGCCGAGGAACGCTACGCGTTGGTGTGTTTAAAGGCCTCGCTCGACACCCCAGCCATGGAGCACTTGCTGGCCCATTTGCGCAGCGCCGAATGGGCCAGCAAGCTGCACCACCTGACCGGCTACCGCGCGGACCACAGCGGCGAAGTCGCCGCCATGAAGCGCCTGCTGCCCTGGTGGTAACCCGCGTTCAGCGCAGTGGCCAAAAGCGCTCGCGGTTGCGCTCATGCACCGCTTGGATGCGTTGCGCCGCCTCGGTCGGTGACATGGTGGCGTTGATCACATTCACATTGACGTTCCACAACTCCTCCTCCATCGGCGGGAAGGACCGGTTCATGCCTTGTGCATTGAGCCGAATGGTGGCGCTGCAGCGCTCTGCCCAGGACTTCATGTCCGCTGCCACGGCATCGGCGATCGGCGTATTGTGTGGCGCCAAGGGATAAAACCCCGCCATCACGGTGTTGAGCAAGCGATTGAATTCGGGCGACGCCAGCCAGCGCACAAACACCATCGCCTGCTCTTGGCGTGGCGAGTGCCGGTTGATGCCCATGGCCATGTCCGGATGCGCCGACACCTGACACCGATCCTGCGCGGTCTGCGTGGTGGGTGCGAACGCCGCGAAGGGCGCCACTTGACGCTGGCCGGGGAAACGGGTTTCACGCAAAAACGGCAAATCCCAAGAGCCCGTTGGGTAGATCGCTGCGCCCCCGGTAGCGAACAACAACCGTGCGTCGGCATTGCCCATGTCGCGATGCCCGGGAGGCAAAAACGGCGCCAGCTCTGCCAGCCAGCGCCAAGCGCTCACATAAGGTGCGTCGGTGAATTTGGCCTTCCCCGCCAACAAGGCATGCCGACCATCCTCGCCCGCCCAAAAACTGGGCCCCATGCCCGTGAAGAGCACCTGTGTCGTCTCCCAGCGATCGGCGGTGCCCAATGCGAGTGGAACGTAGCGGCCATCGCGCAACACCCGCTGCAACACCGACCGGAGTTCGTCGTGGGTGCGCGGCACCTGCAGGCCCAACTGCGCAAAAATCTCGGTGTTGTAGAGATAGCCATGGGTCACAAAAGCCAAAGGCAAGCAATAGGTGTGCTGGCCGTCGTCACTCGTCCAAGGCATGCGGGCCGATGCCGCAAATGGCGCGAGCACATCCTGGGGCAGAGGGGCTAGGTAGCCGCGTTGGTAAATTTTGTTGGACTCGTCAAACGGACGACACGCAATCAGGTCGCCCGCACGGCGGTTGCTCAGTCGGTCGTTGACACGGTCGTCATACGCCGGCGGCGGCTCAGGGCGAAACACCACTCGGATATCGGGATGGCGGGCGTGAAAGACGGGCAACAAATGCTCATCCCAGATCACCTGGTCCTCCTCGCGCCAACTCTCAATGACCAAAGGCTCTGTCGCCCAGGCCACACCCCACATCGGGACCACCGCCAATACACACTGGCCAAGCCCTCGCCGCACCCATCCCCACCCCATGCTCGCTCCTCAGATTTGAGGCAACAAGAATACTACTTTGTGACTTATTTTTGTCACAACTGACACATCGAGCAGCGACACGCTGGGCAAAGGCGACGTTCAAAAGGCCTCTTTTTCCGCTTCCAAGTACGCCAAGCTGGTGTACTTGCCGATGTTGGCGCCAAAGCCATCCATGGTGTTGGCGCGGCTGGCGACCCGGGGATCCTTGAGCACCAAGGCCTTGGCTTGGTCCAGTGGCACACCGTCTTTGACCGCTTGCTCACAAGGCTCCCAAATGCCCTTCATGAAAGTCCCGTAGCGGTTGAGCAGGTCACGTCCTGGCCGACCGTGCCCAGGCACCCAAAGCTGCTGGCCGGTGGCTTTCTGCAGCGCCTCGTAGTACTTGAAGGTGCCGGGGTAGGAACCGTCGTCGATGTTGGCAATGCGGTTTTCCATGGCGATGTCGGCCACGTAGGTGAGCTTGTCCTGCACCACCTCGACGCTCAGATCGGACGGGGTGTGGGCTTTGCCGTAGAAGTGCATCTTGAGCTGCACATCGCCGTAGTCGAACACCTGGCCGTGCTCCACCGTGCGGTTGGGCGCCACCACCTTGGTGCCCATGGTGGACTGGTTGGTCCAGCGTTCCATCAGGCTGCGCCACAGATTGCCTTCGTGTCCAGCGATCTGTTCGCGGCTGTATTCCAGCGCATGGATGGGCAAGTCCTTGCCAAAAGTCTCAGCAAACGCGTGGTTGCCCAGCCAATGATCGCCGTGGTAGTGGCTGTTGAACACCGCCACCACCGGTTTGGGTGTCACGGTTTTGATCATGCGAATGGCCATTTGACCGATCTGCAGCGAAGCGCCACTGTCGAGCACCACCACCCCTTTGGCCGTCACCACAAACACGATGTTGGCCATCAGGCCAAAGTTCTCTTGGGTGGGGAAACCGTCTTTGGCGTAAATCATCCACACATGGGGCGAGAGCTTCTGCGGCGCCACGTTGGGCACGGGGGGCCCTTCAATAAAGTCTTGCGCCTGCTGCGCCATGGCTTGCATATCAGGGAACAGGGCCATGGCCCCCACGCCCGCAGCCGCGGCGCCCGACCATCGCAACCATTGGCGGCGCGACAAGGACTCTGGACGGGTGGAGGTGGGGAAGGTGTTCATGGTGAAAGGCTCAGAAATAAGTGATTGCTTATTCAGCGATGATAAGCCTCGACCACCGCGCAGACAAGCCAACCAGCCCATCCTCATGCAAACGCGGCGCCCACGAGGCAGCGGGCTACACTCACGGCCCTATGCCACGCTCACCCACCGCCTTGAACGCCCTGCCCGGCCATCTGGTGCGCCGTCTGCACCAGGTGTCGGTGGCCATCTTCAGTGAAGAACTGCAAGCGCTGGGCCTCACGCCACTGCAGTTTGCGGTGCTCAACGAGGTGTCGCGCCACCCGGGCTTGGACCAGCGCAGCTTGGCGCGGCGGGTGGCTCTGGACGCGTCCACCACCGGCGGTGTGGTCGACCGGCTTGAGGCGCGAGGTGTCTTGCGCCGTCAACTCTCACCCGACGACCGTCGGGTGCGCTTGCTGCACTTGACCGACGCGGGCCAAGAACTGCTGCAGCAGGCCACGCCCCCCGTGCAACGGGTTCAAGACCGCTTGCTGGCGCCGCTGACGGCTGCACAACACCAACAGCTGATGGGCCTGCTCAACACCTTGCTGCAAGGCCACCAAGACGCGCCGGCCGACGACTGAGGCCTTTCAGCGCTGGGCCAAGCGCCGGCCGATCTCGTGCACCAATTGCTGCGCCAGCGCCCGTTTGCTGGCGCGTGGCAGCTCGGTGCTGCCGTGTTCGTCGACCAGCAGCAAAGCGTTGTCGTCACGCCCAAAGGTGTCGGGGCCGATATTGCCCACCAGCAGCGGCACGCCTTTGCGCGCCCGCTTGGCTTGCGCGTGGGCGAGCAAATCGTGGCTCTCGGCGGCAAATCCCACGCAGTACAGCGCACCGCTGCGGGCGCGCTCGCTGGCAGCCACAGTGGCCAAGATGTCGGGGTTCTCCACAAACGCGAGCGCGGGCACCGCGCCGCTGCCGTCTTTTTTGAGTTTCTGGTCGGCCGCCTGGGCTGGGCGCCAATCGGCCACGGCGGCGGTGGCGACCAACACGCTGGCACGGTCCACCTCGGCCAGCACCGCCGCCTGCATCTGCTGGGCCGACATCACGTCGATGCGGCGCACGCCACGCGGTGTGGCCAGCGCCACCGGGCCAGCGACCAGCGTGACCTCGGCACCGGCCTCGCGCGCGGCCTGGGCGATAGCAAAACCCATCTTGCCGCTGGAGCGATTGGTGATGCCGCGCACCGGGTCGATGGCTTCAAACGTGGGTCCAGCGGTGATCAGCAACCGCTGACCAGCCAGGGCCTTGGGCTGAAAAAACGCGATCACATCGGCCAGCAATTCTTCGGGCTCCAACATGCGGCCGTCGCCGGTTTCTCCACAGGCCTGGTCGCCCTGCCCCACGTCCAGCACATGGGCCCCATCGGCTTTGAGCTGGGCCACGTTGCGCTGGGTGGCGGGGTGTGCCCCCATTTCACGGTTCATCGCAGGCGCCAGAATCAGCGGCACACGGTCGATGGGGCGCGCCAGGCACAGCAGCGACAGCAGCTCGTCGGCGCGGCCGTGCAGCAGCTTGGCCATGAAATCGGCGCTGGCTGGCGCCACCACAATCGCATCGGCCTCGCGGCTCAGGTTGATGTGGGGCATGGCGTTGTCCAGGCCCGAGGCGCTGCGCGCGTCCCATTGGCTGGTGAACACCGGGCGGCCCGAGAGCGCCTGCAGCGTGGTGGCGGTGATGAAGTGCTCAGCCGCCTCGGTCATGACCACCTGCACCGTGGCGCCCTGTTTCACCAAGGCGCGGCACAGCTCGGCCGCCTTGTAGCAGGCGATGCCACCCGAGAGCCCCAGCACAATGTGTTTTCCAGCCAGTTCTTGCATGGGGCGCAATGTAGCACCCCCAGACTTTTACAATCTTGGGTTTCGTCTTCAGCCCTTCACACCACCATGACCACCGAAAAAATCGACGGCGTGTCCGTCACCACCCAAGCGAATGTGTATTTCGACGGCAAGTGCGTCAGCCACGGCATCACCTTTCCCGATGGCACCAAGAAGTCGGTCGGTGTGGTGCTGCCCGCCACCCTGACCTTCAACACCGGCGCGCCAGAAATCATGGAGTGTGTGGCCGGTGGCTGCGAATACAAACTGGCCGGCAGCGACGCTTGGCTGAAGTCCGGCCCGGGCGACAAGTTCAGCATTCCCGGCAACAGCAGCTTCGACATCAAGGTGACCGAGGCTTATCACTACGTCTGCCACTTCGGCTGATCCAGCACAACCCCACACACCATGAGCACCATCCTGCAACACCTGCCCAAAGGGCAAAAAGTCGGCATCGCTTTCTCGGGCGGTCTGGACACATCCGCCGCCCTGCTGTGGATGAAGAAAAAGGGCGCCCTGCCTTACGCCTACACAGCCAACCTCGGCCAGCCCGACGAGTCCGACTACGAAGAAATTCCGCGCAAGGCCATGGCCTACGGCGCCGAAAAAGCCCGCCTGGTGGACTGCCGCCTGCAGCTGGCGCACGAAGGCATTGCCGCCATCCAGTGCGGCGCATTCCACATCAGCACCGGCGGCATCACCTACTTCAACACCACCCCGCTGGGCCGTGCCGTGACCGGCACCATGCTGGTGGCCGCCATGAAGGAGGACGACGTCCACATCTGGGGCGACGGCTCGACCTTCAAGGGCAACGACATCGAGCGCTTCTACCGCTACGGCCTGCTGACCAACCCGAGCCTGAAGATCTACAAGCCCTGGCTGGATCAGACCTTCATCGACGAGCTCGGTGGCCGCACTGAAATGAGCGAGTTCCTGATCGCCAACGGCTTTGACTACAAGATGAGCGTGGAGAAGGCCTACAGCACCGACTCCAACATGCTCGGCGCCACCCACGAGGCCAAGGTCCTTGAGCACCTGAACAGCGGCATCCGCATCGTCAATCCGATCATGGGCGTGGCGTTCTGGAAGCCCGAAGTTGAAGTCAAGGCCGAAGAAGTCTCGGTGCGCTTTGAAGAAGGCATCCCCGTCGCGCTCAATGGCGTGGAATACGCCGACCCGGTCGAACTGTTCCTGAAAGCCAACGAAATTGGCGGCCGTCACGGCCTGGGCATGAGCGACCAGATCGAGAACCGCATCATCGAAGCCAAGAGACGTGG
>JBEIEH010000119.1:0-7943 GCA_040383055.1 Burkholderiaceae bacterium | reverse complement strand
GGGTGTTTTTCCATGACGCGCTCAAGCTCCGTGCAGCCACTGGGCCAGCTTCAGGTACAGCGGCACGCCCAGCACAATGTTGAAAGGGAAAGTGATGCCCAAAGCGGCGGTGATGGAGAGCGCCGCGTTGGCCTCGGGCACGGCCATGCGCATAGCGGTGGGGGCGGCGATGTAGCTGGCACTGGCCGCCAGCGTGGCCAAAATGGCGGTGCCGCCCACGCTCAACCCAAGCGCCAGCCCAGTCAAGGCGCCGGCCACGGCCAAGCCCATGGGCGCGATCAAGGCAAACAGCACAATCGCCACCCCCTGCTGACGAAGGGCGCCCAAGCGACCGCCGGCCACCAGGCCCAGCTCCAGCAAGAACAGCGCCAAGACGCCCTTGAACGGAGCCATGAACACCGGCGCGATCGGTGCGGTGCCGGCCTCGCCCATGAAGGCACCCATGAGCAAACCGCCAGCGAGCAGCAGCACCGATTTGCCCAAAAACACATCGTGGGCCAGCTCGCCCCAGTTCACGCTGCGGCCACCCCCTTCTCGTGCGCCAAGGCGCGCCAACAAAATGCCGGCGACGATGCCAGGCGCCTCCAGGATGGCCACCCACAAGGCAGCGTGGGCCTCGGCCTCCACCCCTTGGGCCACCAAATAGGCGCTGGCCACCGCAAAGGTCACCACACTCACCGAACCGTAGTGCGCGGCCATGGCCGCTGCATCCACCCGCGACAAACCGAGCACGCGCAAGATGGGCGTGAGCACAAAAGGAATGGCGAAGCCCAGCGCCATGCACGCCAGCATCTGGGGCAGCACCTCAGCAAACGGCTGTTTGCTCAGCTCTACCCCGCCCTTGAGGCCGATGGCCAACAAGAGGTAGATGGACAAGGTTTCGTACAAGGCATCAGGCAAGCGCAGATCGCTTTTGGCCAGACGGGCAAACACGCCCAACAAAAAGAAAAGTACAACGATGTCCATGGTGTCAATTGTTGCAGCGCGGCAAAGCCCCTGCCCCTGGGGGTTATTGGTCGGGGTTGGGGCCCGCGCGGTGGCGGTGTTTGCGCGGCTGGCGAGCAAAAAAAGCGTCGAACCAGGCATTGGGCAAACCACGCAACAGCCAAGCCACGCCTTGCATTTGCCACGGTATGACGCGGTGGCTCGCTTGCGCCGCGATGGCCTTGATCGCGCGGCGCGCAAAGTCGTCGGCCTCCAACAAAAAAGGCATGGGGTAGCGGTTGCGCTCGGTCAGCGGCGTTTTCACATACCCCGGCAGCAGCGTCACCACGCGCACACCGCTGCCGCGGAGCTCGCCGCGCAGGCTTTCGCAATAGGCCACCACCGCCGCTTTGCTGGCGCAGTAGGCTGCGTGGCCAGGCAGGCCGCGGATGGCGGCCACACTGGCCACCCCCACCAAGGTGCCGCTGCCGCGCGCACGCATGGGTGCGATGAAGGGCGAAAACGTGGCCATGAGCCCCACGTTGTTGATGGCCAGGGTCTGGGCCATGACCTCGATGTCGTCGGCCTCGGCGCTGTCCACGCCCATGCTGACGCCGGCGTTGGCGATCACCACATCGGGCACACCTTGGCGAGCCAAGCAGTCGCGCGCGGCTTGCAGCACGGCGGCGGTGTCGGCCACATCCACGGGGTACACCGCGCAGCGGTCGTCTCCCAAGCCTTGCTCTGCGGTCCAGGCGCGCAGCGCATCGCCCCGGCGCGCCACAAGAGCCAAGCGCCAGCCCTGGCGAGCGTACTCAGCGGCCAAGGCTTGGCCCATGCCGCTGGAGGCGCCGGTGATCAGGACAAGCGGGGGGCTGGCGTTCATGGCTTGGTCGGCTGGATCAACAGGCGCACCCGGCCCTGCATGTCCAGCACCTCGGGTTCGGTGGTGTGCGTGAAGCGGTCGGCGGTGATGACGTCGCGGCCACGCAGCACCTGCACCGGCAGGTCGGACCAGGCGCGGTTGGGTTCGGTGGCGAAGTGCAGGCGCTCGCCCCGGATCTCGATGCGGGGCTGATCGCCCCAAGCCTCGCGCACCACCACCGCATCGCCTTCCAGGGTGAACTCGGTTTGTGCGTCGTTGCTGAGCATGCGGCGCGCGCTGGCGGTGGTGAGCGCGCCCTGCACGCTGAGACTGCGGACACGGGCGTCGTCGGCCTCGTACCCCCCGATGTCGGGGCGGTGCCGCACCTCGCGCCCCGCGATTTCGCCGCGCAGACGGCCATCGGGCTCAAACACCTTGACCGCAAAACCGGTCATGAAATAGTCGGGCTCGCGCCGCTCGGGCCGGACGGGTTCGGGCTCGTTGATGCCGGGTGTGGTGCGCAACAGCCAGTACGAACCCAGCGCCAACACCGCCATCAACACCACCGGCAGGTAGACGGTGAGCGCGTCGAGCGCGCGGTGGCTGCGCTGGCGCCAGAGCGAATCGCGCCGGGTCGGCTCGGGCAAGGGGCTGAGCGGCAGCGGGGCGTTCATTGGGCGGCGCGCTCCAACAAGGTGGCGTAACGGCCATGCGCGGTGACGATGAGGTCGCACAGCTCGCGCACCGCGCCGGCACCTGCGGTGCGCTCGGTCACGTGGTGGGCCACGGCCAACACCTCGGGGTGGGCGCCGGGCGGCACACAAGCCAAGGCGGCGCGGCGCAGCATGGGCAAATCGGGCCAATCGTCGCCCATGGCGGCGGCTTGGTCCCAGTCCAACCCCAGCTCATCGAGCACCGATTGCGCCGCCGGGGCTTTGTCTTCCGTGCCAAAACGGGCGTGCTGCACGCCCAGAGCGGCCAAGCGGTTGCGCAGGGCCGCGCTGTCCCGACCGGTGATCACCGCCGGGACCACACCGGCGTGCTGCAACAACTTGATGCCATGGCCGTCGAGCGTGTGAAAGCGTTTGATGACCTCGCCTTGGTCGCTGAAGTACAAGCCACCATCGGTGAGCACGCCATCCACATCCAAAAACACCACCCGCACCGGCTGGGCGCGCAGCAGCAGTTCGGGGGGGTGTTGCAACACCGGGCGCAGCGGGGGCAGTTCGGACAGGGGCATGGCCCGATTATCGGCGGTGGCGCCGATTAACATCGGGACATGACCTCGCTGGACCTGACCCTGCTCTACCTGCTGGCCGCTGTGCTGGGCGTGGTGGGCTGCCGGATGCTCAAGCTGCCGGCCATGCTGGGTTATTTGGTGGTGGGCGTGGTGATTGGGCCCAACGCGCTGGCCCTGTCGCAAAACTCGCAGGGCCTGCGCTACCTGGCCGAGTTTGGGGTGGTGTTCCTGATGTTTGTCATCGGGCTGGAGTTCAGCCTGCCCAAGCTCAAGGCCATGAAGCGCCATGTGTTTGGCCTGGGGCTGTCGCAGGTGGTGCTGACGGTACTGATCACCGCCGCGGCCTCGCTGACGCTGGGCTGGCTGCTGCCGCAGTGGTGGAAGATGTCCTGGCAAATGGCGGTGGCGCTTGGCGGCGTGATGGCCATGAGCAGCACGGCCATCGTCATCAAGCTGGTGGCCGAACGGCTGGAGCTCGAATCCGAACACGGCAAACGGGTGGTCGGCATTTTGCTGTTTCAGGACTTGGCGGTGGTGCCCTTGCTGGTGCTGATTCCCGCGCTGGGCGCTGACCCGGACGATCTGTTGTGGGCGCTGGGCTTGGCCACGGTCAAGGCGGTGGTGCTGCTGGGTGTGCTGCTGACCGGCGGGCAGCGATTCATGCGCTGGTGGCTCACGCGGGTGGCGCGGCACAAAAGCGACGAGCTGTTCATGCTCAACCTGCTGCTCATCACCCTGGGCCTGGCTTGGTTGACCGAACACGCGGGGCTGTCGCTGGCGCTCGGCGCTTTTGTGGCCGGCATGCTGATTTCAGAGACCGAATACAAGCACCAAGTGGAAACCGACATCCGGCCCTTTCACGACGTGCTGCTGGGCCTGTTCTTCATCACCATCGGCATGATGCTCGACTGGCGGCTGGTGCTGGAGCGCTGGCCGCTGGTGCTCTTGCTGCTGACCCTGTCATTGGCGTTTAAGCTGGTGCTGATCACGGGCCTGGCGCGCGCTTTTGGCACCCCCATGGGCACCGCACTGCGCACCGGTTTGTACCTGACACAAGCGGGCGAATTCGGTCTGGTGCTGCTGTCGCTGGCGGGGCAGCACCAGCTGATCCCGCCCGCGCTGTTCAACCCGATTTTGGCGAGCATGGTGCTGTCGATGCTCGCCACACCCTTCATCATCCTCAAAACCAACGACATCGTCACCCGCGTGGTGGGCAGCGACTGGCTGATGCAGTCGGTGCAAATGACCACCATCGCGCGCAAGGCCATCAACACCCACAACCACGTCATCATCTGCGGCTATGGCCGCTGCGGCCAAAACCTGGCGCGCCTGCTGGAGGCCGAAGGCATTCCCTACATGGCACTCGACCTGGACCCCGACCGCGTGCGCCAGGCCGCCGCCGCCGGGCATTCGGTGGTGTTTGGCGACGCCGCGCGGCTGCAGGCGCTGATGGCCGCCGGCTTGCACCGCGCCAGTGCGGTGGTGATCACCTATCTGGACACCGCCAGCGCGGTCAAGGTGCTGCACCACACCCACGAACACGCGCCACAGGTGCCGGTGGTGGTGCGCACGGTGGACGATGTGGACATCAACAAACTGCGTGAAGCCGGTGCGACCGAAGTGGTGCCCGAAGCGATCGAGGCCAGCCTGATGCTGGCCAGCCATGCGCTGGCCTTGGTGGGCGTGCCCATGCGGCGCGTGATCCGGGTGGTGCAGGACCAGCGCGACGCGCGCTACAACCTGCTCAAAGGCTATTTCCACGGCGCCGACGACAGCACCGCCGACGACACCGAACACGAGCGCCTGGCCACCGTGACCCTGCCCAGCGCCAGCCGCCACGCGGGCCACACGCTGGACGATTTGGCGCTGCACGCGGTGGGCGTGCAGGTGGTGAGTCTGCGCCGCGCCGGCAAAGCGCTGGCTGTGAGTGACGATCTGGTCCTGCAAGGCGGCGACGTGATGGTGATTGGCGGCAAAGCGCCCGCACTGGCGCTGGCCGAAAGCAAACTGCTGGGCGCCTGAGCCGCCCGATTTTTCAGGAGAACCCCATGAACAGCAGCGACTACCTGCGCCAGCACATCCGCACCGTGCCCAACTGGCCCGCGCCCGGTGTGCAGTTTCGCGACATCACGCCGCTGCTGCAAAACCCCAAGGTGTTCCGGGTGTTGATCGACACCTTTGTGCACCGCTACATGGACCCCGCCCTGCGCCCCGACGTGGTGGCCGGGTTGGACGCGCGCGGCTTCATCATCGGCTCGGTGCTGGCGTATGAACTGGGCGTGGGCTTTGTGCCGATTCGCAAAAAAGGCAAGCTGCCCTTCACCACGGTGGAAGAAACCTACGAACTGGAATACGGCAGCGCCACGGTGGAGCTGCACACCGACGCGGTGAAGGCGGGCGACCGGGTGCTGCTGATAGACGACCTGATCGCCACCGGCGGCACCATGATGGCGGGCAAAAAGCTGCTCGAAAAATTGGGCGCCACCGTCACCGAAGGGGCAGCGATTGTCGACCTGCCCGAACTGCAAGGCTCACAGCGCCTGCGCGAATCGGGCCTGGCGCTGTTCACCTTGGTGGCGTTTGACGGGCATTGAGGCCGGTGTGCCTCACTTGATACACACCGCGTGCACCTGCGGCATGTCGGTGATGCCTTGCAGCACTTTTTCGATGCCATCCATCTTCAAGGTGCGCATGCCTTCTTCGAGGCAGGTGGCCAAGAGCTGGGCCACGCGCTGGCCTTCTTGAATCTGTTGCTGGATGCGGTCGCTGGCGATCAACAGCTCGTGCAGGCCAACGCGGCCCTTGTAGCCGGTGCCACCGCAGGTGTCGCACCCCACCTTGCGGTAAAGCGTGTAACGGCCATCTTGCCCATATGTGGCCAACAACTCCTGGCGCAGCGCCTGCACCGCCGCCTCGGGCTCGTTCACAAATCCGCGCGTCGCCATCAACTCGGCGCAGTACTCGCGCAACAAGGCCTCCACCTCCACATCGTCTGGTTCATAAGCTTGCTTGCATGCGCTGCACAGGCGTTTGGCCAGCCGTTGAGCCAAGATGCCCAGCAACGCATCAGCGAAGTTAAATGGGTCCATGCCCATGTCGAGCAGACGGGTGATGGATTCGGGCGCCGAGTTGGTGTGCAGGGTGGCGAAGACCAGATGCCCGGTCAATGAGGCCTCAATGCCGATGCGGGTGGTCTCCTGATCGCGCATCTCACCGACCATGATGATGTCTGGATCGGCGCGCAAAAACGCCTTCATCACCGTAGCGAAATCCATGCCGGCCTTGCGGTTGACCTGGACCTGGCGCAAGCCCTTTTGGGTGATTTCCACCGGATCTTCAGCGGTCCATATCTTGGTTTGAGGCGTGTTCAGATGGCCCAGCACCGAATGCAAGGTGGTGGTCTTGCCTGAGCCAGTGGGGCCACACACAAAGAACAGCCCATAGGGCTTGCTCACCGCAGCGGTCAGCCTTTGCAAATTGGGTGCAGACAGGCCGAGCTTGTGGATGGGCAGTGGGTCACCCCCCGCCAGAATGCGCATGACCACGTCTTCCATACCACCGCTTGACGGAATCGTGGCCACCCGCAGCTCTATATCGGCTGGGCCAAATTTCTTGAATTTGATCTTGCCGTCTTGTGGCTTGCGCTTCTCTGAAATATCAAGATCGCACATGATCTTGATGCGCGCTACCAGCGGGTTGCGGTAGCTGGCGGGCACCTCCATGTACGGCACCAATGTGCCATCTTTGCGAAAACGAATCTCGGTTTTGGCCTTGCCCGGATAAGGCTCTACGTGAATGTCGGATGCGCCTTGGTGATACGCGTCCAAAATGATCTTGTTGACCAACTTGACCAGTTCATTATCGGCCGCCGCGCTCACATCATCGAGGTCTTCCACCTCAACACCGGGCTCCTCCAGGTTCATCAAGCCACTGTCTGTGTCGGTGAAAAAGCGCTCAACCGTGCTCTCGAATTCTTTGTATGTGGTGACCCGGTACACCGGCCGATGGTGCGGAAAAATGTTGTTGACAATGCGTGAGCTGCGCACATGTTCCGGATCCAAGCACAGCACCACCAAACCCTCTTCGCTGTCCTCAATCGGCACCCACTGCTCGGCCTCAACAAAGTCGCGCTTGAGGTGCTTGAGCAAATCCATCGGGCGGATGCGATCGCGCCCGAAAGGCTCATAAGGCACCCCGAAATACCGAGACAACGACTGCCCGATGGCCGACGCTGTGACACCGTACTCAGCGCTCAACACCGACTCGATGTGTTCCTCCCGATCGCGGGCCACGCGTGTGGCGTAGTCCAGATCGGCGGCGGCGATGTCACCCTGCATCACCAGACCATCGTATTTGTTGCGCATCACATGCGCACTTTCGCGGTGTTGGAACGCCACCGCCAGCGTTTCTGCCAGCAGCTCCACACCCTCGGCCGCCAAGGCGTCAAACGGCCCACCCATGCGGTTGTTGATCAGCTGCACCACGCCTAGGCAAGCAAGGGTGCGCGCATCGCGAATCGCAGCGACCAGCATCTCGCGGGTGCGAAATCCGGTGCGCTTGTCCACCTCCACCAAAAAGCGCAGATCGGGGTGATACGCCTGCAACTCGTTCTGATCGTACACATCGGTGACGTTGACGGTGCTGCCCGTCAACGCGACAAAACCGGCCACCGACTGAGTGGAAATGGGCAACCTCAACGCCCTAAAACCATGCATGCCCGTCTTCACCCGGGACTCCAGGGCCTTGCCATCGCTGCCCACTTTGTAAATGGTCAAACGCTCGGCAGCAAACAACACACAAATCGCCTCACTCACCTCCAGCATGATTTCGTCCACATCCAAGGCTGAGTGAATGCGGTTGGTCACACCTCGCAAATTCTGTTGAAAGGCGAGGCGCTTGGCGATGGCGGCATCG
>JBEIEH010000118.1:0-7973 GCA_040383055.1 Burkholderiaceae bacterium | reverse complement strand
GGCCAGTGGCGGGGTCGTGCACATCAAAGCGCTTGGTGCCTTTGATCCACTGGCCGTTGATCAGCGCGTCGGTTTTGAGCAGGCTCGGGTCTTTGAGTTGGGCAAGCGGTGAGGTGGTCATGTTGATTGGGGTCTCCGAAGGTGTTATGCGGTGTGTCGGGTGCGGCTGAGCTGAAAGTCCAGGTGCGCGCGCACGCTCGGCCATTCGCTGGCGATGATGCTGTAGACACAAGTGTCGCGCAAAGCGCCTTGGGCGTCCGGATGCGGGTTGATTTGGTGGCTGCGCAGCACCCCGTCGAGTTTGGCGCCCAGGCGCTCGATACCGCGTCGGCTTTGCTGGTTGAACCAATGCGTGCGGAACTCCGCCGCGATGCAGTGGAGCGTGTCAAACGCGTGGGCCAGCAGCAGGCGCTTGGCTTCGGTGTTGAGCGCGGTGCGCTGCACCGAGCGGCGGTACCAGGTGGAGCCGATCTCCACCCGCCGGTTGGCCGCGTCGATGTTCATGTAGGTCGTCATGCCCACCGCACGGCCGCTGGCGTCGAGCACCGCAAACGGCAGCATGCTGCCGGCTTGCTGCAAGCGCAGGCGCCGTTCGATTTCAGCGGCCATGCCTTCTGGCGAGGGGATGGCGGTGTACCAGAGCGTCCAGAGTTCGCCGTCGCGCACAGCGTCGACCAGATCGTTGTGGTGGCTGGCGCGCAAGGGCACCAAGGACACCGTTTGACCACTCAAAGTGGTGTCGCTCACAAAACCCATGTCGTCACTCCGAGGGATGTAACCATTCGGCGCTGTGCTCACCCAGCTTGGGCGGTGGCAACACCGCGCTTGGGCGCTGGCCGTCGAACAGCATGGGGGTGGCCACGGTGGGTGGCTGGCCGGCTTCGGGCGCCAGTGTCATGCCGCGGGCGCGCACATGCGGATGGGCCATCACCTGGTCCACATTCAGGATCGGCGCACACGGCACACCGGCGGCGTCGAGCTGGGCCACCCAGTCGGCGGTGTCGCGCTCGCGGGTCCAGCTCTCCAGCAGCGGCACCAGCGCGGCGCGGTTAGCCACCCGCTGTGGGTTGGTGGCGTAGTCGGCCTGCCGGGCCACCTCGGGGCGGCCGGCGCATTCGCAGAATTTGGCGAACTGGCTGTCGTTGCCCACCGCCAGCACCATGTGGCCGTCGCGGGTGGCAAACACCTGGTAGGGCACGATGTTGGGGTGGGCGTTGCCCATGCGTTTCGGTGCTTTGCCGCCGATCAGCGCGTTGCTGGCCTGGTTGGCCAGCATGGCCACTTGCACATCAAACAGACTGGCGTCGATCATCCGGCCCTTGCCGGTGCGCCCGCGCTCCACCAGCGCGGCCAGAATGGCGGTGGTGGCGTAGACACCGGTCATCAGGTCGGTGACAGCCACACCCACTTTTTGCGGTTGGCCATCCGGTTCGCCGGTGATGCTCATCAGGCCCGCCTCGGCCTGGATGGCGAAGTCGTAACCCGCCTTGTGCGACAGCGGCCCGCTTTGCCCGTAGCCGGTGATGGAGCAGTAAATCAGGCGCGGGTTGATGGCTTGCAGGCTGATCGCGTCCAGCCCGTATTTGGCCAATTGGCCGACCTTGTAGTTTTCAATCAGCACATCGGCCTCGCGCGCCAGTTCTCTCACCGTCTGGATGCCGACCGGGCTGGCGATGTCGATGGCCACCGAGCGTTTGCCCCGGTTGGCGCACATGAAATAGGCCGCGCTGCGTGTGTCGCCTTCGCCCCACCAGGGCGGGCCCCAGTGGCGGGTGTCGTCGCCCGCGCACGGGCGTTCCACCTTGAGCACCTCGGCGCCGTAATCGGCCAGCAACTGACCGGCCCACGGACCGGCTAGCACGCGCGACAAATCCAGCACCCGCACACCGGCGAGCAACTGCGGACCGTCGTGGTGTCTGGGGGCGTTCTCGCGCTCGAGGCTCATTGAGCTGCAGCGGCCAGTGCGGCGGCCATGATGTCCAAACCTTCGTCCAGCAGCGCGTCGCTGGCCACCAGCGGCACCAGCACCCTAATCACGTTGGCGTACACACCGCAGCTGAGCAAAATCAGGCCGCGCTGTTGGGCCTCGGCCACCATGCGTTTGGTCAGCTCGGCATCGGGTTGGTGCGGGTCGCCGTTTTTGCACAGCTCAATCGCCACCATGGCGCCCAGACCGCGCACCTCGGCGATGCAGTTGTGCTGCGCCTGCAGGGCTTTGAGCCGGCTGGTCAGGCGTTCGCCCACGGCGCGGCTGCGCGCCAGCAGGTGTTCTTTCTCAAAGGTGTCGATCACCGCCAGCGCAGCGGCGCAGGCCAGCGGGTTGCCGGCGTAGGTGCCGCCCAGGCCCCCCACAGGCGCGGCGTCCATGATCTCGGCCTTGCCCGTTACGGCCGACAGCGGCATGCCACCGGCGAGCGACTTGGCCATGGTGATCACGTCGGGCACCACGCTCCACTGCTCACAGGCCAGCCAGGTGCCGGTGCGGCCAGCGCCGGTCTGCACCTCGTCGGCGATCAACACAATGCCATGCTGGTCGCACAACGCGCGCAGGCGCTGGGCAAATTCGGGCGGTGCCACATAAAAACCGCCTTCGCCCTGCACCGGCTCCAGAATGATGGCCGCCACGCGGGCCGGCTCAATGTCGTACTTGAACAGCGCGTCCAGCGAGGCCATGGCGTCGTCCACGCTCACGCCGTGCAGCGGGTTGGGGAATTTGCCGTGGAACACCTCGGCCGGGAAGGGGCCAAAACCCGCTTTGTAGGGCGCCACCTTGCCGGTCAGCGCCATGCCCATCATGGTGCGGCCATGAAAGCCGCCGCCAAACGCTATCACGCCCGAGCGCTTGGTGTAGGCTCGGGCCACCTTGACCGCGTTTTCCACCGCTTCGGCGCCGGTGGTGAGGAAAAAGCTCTTTTTGGCGAAGTTGCCGGGCGCCATGGCGTTGAGCTTTTCGGCCAGCTCCACATAGGGCTCATAGGCCAGCACCTGGAAACAGGTGTGGGTGAATCGGTCGAGCTGATCGGCCACCGCCTTGACCAGCGCCGGGTGGCGGTGGCCGGTGTTGAGCACCGCAATGCCGCCTGCAAAGTCGATGTAGCGGCGGCCTTCCACGTCCCACACCTCGGCGCCTTCGGCGCGGTCGGCAAAGATCTCAAAGCCCTGGCCCAGCCCGTTGGGCAGGGCGGCGCGGCGGCGGGCCATCAGGGCGGCGTTGGTGAAGTGGGGTTCGCGTTGCATGGCAGTCTCCAGGAAAATTGGCTTCAGCTTAGCGCGATTTTCCGCCGCTTTGTAGAGCCACCTGTCCCGTCGTTACAGGGGCCGCTTGCAAGTTTGCGAAAATAGCGCGTTTGCCCGAGCACAGTGCTCGGCTCGCCCCTCTAACCCACACACACCATGACCCGCCCTGTCACCGTTGCCGACATTCGCCAGTCTTTCCTGGATTTCTTTGCCCAGCGTGGCCACACCGTGGTGGCGTCGAGCCCGCTGGTGCCGGGCAACGACCCGACGCGGATGTTCACCAACTCGGGCATGGTGCAGTTCAAAGACGTGTTTTTGGGCACCGACAAGCGCTCTTATGTGCGCGCCGCATCCGTGCAGGCCTGCCTGCGCGCCGGTGGCAAACACAACGACCTGGAAAACGTGGGCTACACCGCGCGCCACCACACCTTCTTTGAGATGCTGGGCAACTGGTCGTTTGGCGACTACTTCAAGCGCGAATCGCTCAAGTGGGCTTGGGAATTGCTGACCGAGGTCTATGGCCTGCCCAAGGAAAAACTGCTGGCCACCGTCTACATGGAAGACGACGAAGCCTACGACATCTGGACCAAGGAAATTGGCCTGCCGCCCGAACGCGTGATCCGCATTGGCGACAACAAGGGCGGCCGCTACAAGAGCGACAACTTCTGGATGATGGCCGACACCGGCCCCTGCGGCCCTTGCTCGGAAATTTTTTATGACCACGGCGCGCACATCCCCGGTGGCCCTCCGGGCAGCCCCGAGGAAGACGGCGACCGCTTCATTGAGATCTGGAACAACGTGTTCATGCAGTTCGAGATGCACGAAGACGGTTCGGTCACGCCGCTGCCTGCGCCCTGTGTGGACACCGGCATGGGCCTGGAGCGCTTGGCCGCCATCTTGCAAGGCGTGCACAGCAACTACGAAATCGACATTTTTGACACGCTGATCAAAGCCGCCGCCCGCGAAACCGGCTGCACCGATCTGCACAGCCCCAGCCTGCGCGTGATCGCCGACCACCTGCGCGCCACCGCCTTTTTGGTGGCCGACGGCGTGATCCCGAGCAACGAAGGCCGCGGTTATGTGCAGCGCCGCATCGTGCGCCGCGCCATCCGCCACGGTTACAAGCTCGGCCGCAAAGCGCCGTTTTTCCACAAGCTGGTGCCCGATTTGGTGGCGCTCATGGGCGACGCCTACCCCAACCTCAAGGCCAATGCCCAGCGCATCACCGAGGTGCTCAAGGCCGAAGAAGAGCGTTTTTACGAGACGCTGGAAAACGGCATGGAGATTCTGGAAGCCGCGCTTGTTGGTGGCGCCCAGCAACTGCTGGGCGAGGTGGCGTTCAAGCTGCACGACACCTATGGCTTCCCGCTGGATTTGTCGGCCGATGTGTGCCGCGAGCGTGGCCTGACGGTGGACGAAGCCGGCTTCAAGGCCGCCATGGACGTGCAGAAAAACAAGGCGCGTGCGGCCGGCAAGTTCAAGATGGACAAGGCGCTGGACTACAGCGGCGTGGGCAACACCTTTGTGGGTTACGACCAGCTCGCCAGCGACGCCACAGTGGTGGCGCTGTACCGCGACGGCACGCCAGTGCAGGCGCTGCAGGCGGGCGAGTCCGGGGTGGTGGTGCTCAACACCACGCCTTTCTACGCCGAAAGCGGCGGCCAGGTGGGCGATGAGGGCCTGATCAGCGCCGGCGCCACGCAGTTTGAGGTGGTGGACACCCAAAAAATCAAAGCCGATGTGTTTGGCCACCAAGGTGTGTTGGCGCAGGGCAGCTTGAAGGTGGGTGACGCGGTGAAGGCGCAGGTCAACACCGCGCAGCGCGCCGCTACCATGCGCAACCACTCGGTCACGCACATCATGCACAAGGCGCTGCGCGAGGTGCTGGGCGGCCACGTGCAGCAAAAGGGTTCGTTGGTGAACGCCGAGCGCACCCGTTTTGACTTCACCCACAACGCGCCGGTCACGGCGGAGCAAATTCGCCGCATTGAAGCGCAGGTGAACGCCGAAATTTTGGCCAACACCGGCACCCAGGCGCGGGTGATGGACATCGACAGCGCCCAAAAAACCGGCGCTGTGATGCTGTTTGGCGAGAAGTATGGCGAGACGGTGCGGGTGCTCGACATTGGCAGCAGCCGCGAGCTGTGCGGCGGCACCCATGTGCAAGCGACCGGTGACATTGGCCTGTTCAAGGTGGTGGGCGAGGGCGGCGTGGCCGCTGGTGTGCGCCGCATCGAGGCGGTGACCGGCGAGAACGCGCTGGCCTATCTGCAAAGCTTGGAAGACACCGTGGGCGAGGCCGCTGCCGCGCTCAAGGCGCCGGTGGCCGAGCTGACCGCTCGGGTGCAGGGCGCGCTGGACCAAATCAAGGCGCTCGAAAAAGAAATGGCCGCGCTCAAGGGCAAGCTCGCGTCCAGCCAGGGCGACGAGCTGGTGGGCCAGGCGGTGGACGTCAAAGGCCTCAAAGTGTTGGCCGCCACCCTGCAAGGGGCCGACGCCAAGACCCTGCGCGAGACCATGGACAAGCTCAAGGACAAGCTCAAGACCGCCGCCATCGTGCTGGCAGCGGTGGACGGCGGCAAGGTGCAGCTGGCCGCTGGCGTGACGGCCGACAGCGTGGGCAAGGTCAAGGCAGGCGAGCTGGTGAATTTTGTGGCTCAGCAGGTGGGCGGCAAAGGCGGTGGCAAGCCCGACATGGCCATGGCTGGCGGCACCGACGCCAGCGGTTTGCCGCAGGCCCTGGCCAGCGTGCAGGCCTGGGTGGCCGAGCGGGTGTAAGCTCCGGCCCAAGGAGCGTGTCCATGCCCAAGCTTGTGAAACCCATCGCGACGATGCTGGTGCTGCTGCAGTTGTCGGGCTGCGCCGTGATTGCCGTGGCCGATGTGGCGGCGTCGGCGGTGGCGTCCACCGCCGGCTTGGCGGTGGACGCCACCATTGGTGCGGCCAAAATCGGCGGCAAGGTCATTGGCAAAACCGCCGATGTGATCTTGGGCGGCGACGAGAAAAAATACTGCCGCGGCCGGCCCTCCGCCCACCAACCCGCCCGGTGACAGGCTCACTTGGCGGGTTGCGTCATGGCCATGACAGCGACCGTTCGCTGGTGAAACGACGAGCCTCACCCGTCACTGGATCTGTGAACGCGATGCTTTTGGCCAGCAGCCGCAGCGGCTCGACAAAGTCTTCGGCCTCGCCTGGCGCGCGCCGCACCGTGGGATAGAACTGGTCGCCCAGCAGCGGCAGGCCCAAGCCCCACATGTGTACCCTCAGCTGGTGGCGTTTGCCGCTAATGGGTTGCAGGGTGTAGAGCGCCCAGTGGCCGCGCCGCTCGGTCAAGGTGATGTGGGTCTCGCTGTTGGGCGCCAAGCCCTCGCCTGGCCGGGCCTCGCGCATGCGGTAGAAGGCCTGTTCGTCTTCCAGAATGTGGCTGGTGCGGGTG
This sequence comes from Burkholderiaceae bacterium, assembly GCA_040383055.1. Lineage (GTDB taxonomy): Bacteria > Pseudomonadota > Gammaproteobacteria > Burkholderiales > Burkholderiaceae_C > Hydrogenophaga. Next base: position 1,300 of record JBEIEH010000118.1, on the reverse strand, counting down.
AGTGGCAACTGGATGTCGGCGCGCCAGGGGGCGATGGCTTCGTAGGTTTTGTCGACCCGGCGTTCGCGGAACAGGCTTTGGTAAGCGTCGCGGTCTTGTGGGCGTTTGCTCAGCAGCACCAGGCCAGCGGTTTCCCGGTCGATGCGGTGCAGCGGGCTCAGGTCGGGGCAGTGCAGCTGGGCTTTGAGGCGCACCAGCAGGGTTTCTTTGACGTAACGCCCGCCCGGTGTGACCGGCAGAAAGTGCGGCTTGTCGGCCACCACCAGGTGGTCGTCTTCAAACAGCACCGTGGCCTCAAAGGGAATGGCTTGCTCCTGCGGCAGATCGCGCCAGTAGTACACGCGGGCGCCGTTTACATAGGGCGCGTCGGGCGCCAGAGGTTGGCCGTCTTCGCCCACCACCAGGCCTTGGGCCAGGCGTTGCTGCCATTCGGCGCGGCCCACGCGCGGCAGCCGCTGCGCCAGGTAGTCCAGCAGGCTGGGCCACGGCACCTCGCGCAGGCGCGGCAAGGCCAAGCAGCTGGGCGAGACCCCGTCGCGCATGGCGATGGCGGGGTTTTTGGGCACATGGGCCATGAGCCTAACCCGCGATCAGACCCGCGTGAACACCAGATCCCACACGCCGTGGCCGAGCTTGAGGCCGCGGTTTTCAAACTTGGTGAGCGGGCGGTAGTCGGGCTTGGGCGCAAACTGGCCAGCGCCTGCGGTGTTGGCCAGCAGCGGCTCGGCGCTGAGCACCTGCATCATTTGTTCGGCATAGGGCTGCCAGTCGGTGGCCAGGTGCAGATAGCCGCCGGGCTTGATGTGCTTGGCCAGCCGCGCCACAAACGGGCTCTGGATCAGGCGGCGTTTGTGGTGGCGGCTTTTGTGCCAAGGGTCTGGAAAGAAAATGTGAACCCCGTCCAGGCTGTCCGGGCCGAGCATGTTGTCCATGACTTCAATCGCGTCGTGCTGCACGATGCGGATATTGCCAATGCTTTCTTCGCCGCAACGCTTGAGCAACGCACCCACGCCTGGGGCGTGAACCTCGCAGCACAAAAAGTTGTCGTCAGGGCGCGTGTGCGCAATCTTGGCCGTGGCGTCGCCCATGCCAAAACCGATTTCCAAAATCAATGGGGCAGAGCGGCCAAAGGCGGAAGCCACATCCAAACGCTCAGGCGTGTAGGGCACCAAAAACTTGGGGCCAAATTGCTCAAACGCACGCGTTTGGCCAGGGCCCATACGTCCAGCACGCAGCACGTAGGTTTTGATCACGCGCATGAAGGGCGTGTCGGATTTCGTGGTGTCTGGGGTTGTGGGCG
>JBEIEH010000117.1:0-8004 GCA_040383055.1 Burkholderiaceae bacterium | reverse complement strand
GGTCGAGGCCGCCCGCACAGTTGTTCGCAGCCGCTCGCGTCTTCTGGGCATCAAAGACGAAGTCTTTGAAAAGAAAGACCTGCACATTCACGTGCCAGACGGTGCTACGCCCAAAGATGGCCCAAGTGCTGGTGCCGCCATGACCACAGCCATGGTGTCGGCCATGACGGGTATTCCCGTTCGCGCCGATGTGGCCATGACGGGTGAAATCACCTTGCGCGGTGAAGTCACCGCCATTGGTGGCCTGAAAGAAAAGCTGCTGGCTGCTCTGCGCGGTGGTATCAAGACCGTGTTGATTCCCGAGGACAACGTGAAAGACCTGCAGGACATTCCTGAGAATGTCAAAAATGGTTTGGAGATCGTGCCCGTCAAGTGGATCGACCAAGTTTTGGAAGTGGCTTTGGAAGCCAAACCCGTGCCTTTAAGCGACGAAGAAGTCGCCGCCGCGGCTTTGACGGCTGTGCCGGCCACAGCCAAAGCCGAGGCGGTCAAGCATTGATGCGAAATTTTCAGGCTGACCTCAAAGTCAGCTTGAAATTGCATTACAATTTGACCATTGAAGCAAACAAGGCATACAATGCCGAGTTGTCTGAAATGCGCGGGAATAGCTCAGTTGGTAGAGCGCAACCTTGCCAAGGTTGAGGTCGCGAGTTCGAACCTCGTTTCCCGCTCCACACACTTGCCTTTGACAGGTCTTTGACGTGTGTGGCTTGGTTTTCTGTTGGAAAGCCGCATATTCCCTTGATGAACGTTCTCAAGCGCTTGTGGCGCGCGTTGTTTCGCGTGGCTTTTGTGTTGTTTGGCCTGCTGGCGGGGGTGGTGTTGCTGGCGCTGGGCCTCACCTTGGGTGTGGTGGCTTGGTTGTGGCTGCGTTGGCGCGGTGTGTCAGTCAACCCCATGCGATGGGCTGGCGAACGGGTATACAGGCCCGCACAGCGGGCGTGGCGCCACGCGGGCAGCGACGACGTGGTGGATGTGGAGGCGGTGGTGCGCAGCGAGCCGCCACGCACTGCCAACCGTTCGCTTATCGATCCGCCGACTTGAGCTGCAGTGCCCGCTCGTACAAGGCGTTGCGTGGCTGGCCGGTGATATCGGCGCACAGCTTCACGGCGGTCTTGGTGGGCAGCTCGGCCAACAAGGCCACCAGCGTGCGCTCCGCCGCTGCAGGGATACCTTCGTCGTCTGCAGCGGGCGGTGCGGGGTGCACATACACCACAAACTCGCCACGGCTGTGGTTCTTGTCGTTGGCCAACCAAGCTGGCCAGTCGGCCGCGCGCAGTTGGTGCACCGACTCAAATTGTTTGGTCAGTTCTCGGCCAATGGTGAGCGGTCGCTCTTGCAAACGCGCCAAGTCTTGGGCCAGAGCCTCAATGCGATGGGGAGACTCCAACACGATATGGCCACGCGGGTCTTGCGCCAGCGCCTGCACAGCTGTTTCGCGCGCGGCGCCTTTGGCGGGCAGAAAGCCGTGGAAGACAAAGCGCGGATCGTCGCCGCCTTGCCCCGCCACCGAGAGCAAGGCGGTCAGGCTGCTGGGGCCCGGTACCGGCACACACACATGGCCAGCGCCGCGAACCGCCTCGACCAGCCGCGCCCCCGGATCGCTGACCCCCGGCGTGCCAGCGTCGCTCACGTAGGCCACGCGTTGGCCGTGGGCCAAGCGTGCCATCACCTGCTGGGCGGCGCTGTGTTCGTTGTGCTGGTGCAGGCTGATGAGTGGCTTGTCGCAGCCCAGGGCTTGCATCAGGCCGCCGGTGTGGCGCGTGTCCTCACAGGCCACCGCGTCCACCAGTCCCAGCACATGCACCGCCCGCAGACCGATGTCGGCCAAGTTGCCGATGGGCGTGGCGACCATATAAAGCGCGGCCTGGGGATAATGCTGCCGGGCGCACACATCACGTGTGATCGCCTGCAGGGAGGAAAGGTCCATCGATGCCAAGCATTCCGGGGCAACAGGAAGCGGTGCGGGCTCAGCTGCCCAGCACCAAACAGCGTGGCGATGCCGCCGAAGACCGCACGCTGGTGTACTTGCAGCGCGCCGGCCTGAGCTTGGTGGCGCGCAACTTCAAGACCCCCGGTCGTGGGGGTGGGGAAATCGATCTGATTATGCGGGACCGCGACGCCACCCTCGTCTTTGTCGAGGTGCGACAGCGCAGTTCCACCCAGTACGGCGGCGCTGGTGCCAGTGTGGGCTGGGCCAAGCGCCGACGCATCGTGTGGGCGGCACGTCATTTTTTGTCGCGTTTTGACCAAGTGCCGCCTTGCCGATTCGATGTGGTGGCTTGGGATGGCGATGCTGCCGATCCAGAATGGCTGCAAGCGGCCTTTGATGCCGAAGGGTTTGTGTGAGCGCTCACAGCGCGCTTTATCATCGCGCCCATGCTTGTGCAACGTATCCAACAGCAATTCATCGACAGCGCTGATCTCAAGTACCAGTGCGCCCAGACGCTGGCGCCGACCATCGAGGCGGCCATTTCAGCGGTGGTGGCCTGCATTACCGGCGGTGGCAAGGTGCTCACCTGTGGCAATGGTCCGTGCGGCGCATTGGCTTCCCAGTGGGCAGGGGCCTTTGTTGGGCGCTACGAGCGCGAGCGCCCGGAACTGGCGGCCTGTTGTTTGCCGGCCGATGCCACGATGCTCAGCGGTATGGCGTTGGATCACGGCGGACGCGCGGTGTACGCGCGGTCGGTGCGGGCCTTGGGCCATGCGGGCGACGTGCTGCTGGTGGTGTCGGTCAATGGCCAGGACGCCAATCTCTTGGCGGCGATCGAAGCGGCGCATGAGCGTGATATGGTGGTGCTCGCCTTGACGGGACACAAAGGTGGGGCCATGTCGAAGTTGCTCAAAGACACCGATGTGCACGTGTGTGTGCCATCCGACCTAGCGCCTCGCATTTTGGAGGTCCAGCACCTCGCTTTGCACGCCATGTGCGACGGACTTGACATCCAGCTGCTCGGCTGGCCCGCATCCCCCTCTGAAACGGAGAACCTTTCATGAACCCAAACCCTCGCATGACCCGCGGCGCCTTTTTGATGTCCTTATTGGCCGCTGGCCTCGTGACCACCGGGTGCGCCCCCTTGTTGGTGGGTGGTGCGGTGCTGGTGGGCGTGGACCGCCGCACCAGCGGTGCGCAGTTGGATGACCAGAGCATTGAGCTCCGTGCCGCGTCGCGTCTGCGCGAACGCTTTGGCGACAAGGCGCGATTTGAACTGGCCAGCTTCAATCGCCGTGTGCTGCTGTTGGGCGAGGTATCGTCTGGCGCCGACAAACAGGCTGCCGAGCAAATCGTCGCGCAGGTCGACAATGTGCAGTCCATCGTCAATGAGCTGGAGATCGCCGGCATTGTGGGCCTCACCCAGCGCGCCAACGATTCGGTGATCACAGGGCGTGTGCGTTTTGCGCTGACCCAGGCGCCCGATATTGTGGCCACCGCTTACAAGGTGGTGACCAACCGGGGCACGGTGTATCTGATGGGGCGCGTTACCCAGCGAGAAGCGGACCGGGGTGCCGAGGTGGCGCGCTCGGTGGGAGGCGTGGCCAAAGTGGTGCGAACCTTTGAGCTGATTTCAGAAGAAGAGCTCAAACGCATGCAGCCGGCACCAGCGGCGGCACCGGCCACCAACAAGCCTTGAATGGCCTTTAGCGCAGGCGCTTGATCAGGCTGGAGGTGTCCAGCCTGTGGCCACCCATGGCCTGCACGTCGGCGTAAAACTGATCGACCAGCGCGGTGACGGGCAGTCGGGCGCCGTTGCGTTTGGCTTCGTCGAGCACAAGTCCCAGGTCTTTGCGCATCCAGTCCACAGCAAAGCCAAAGTCGAACTTGTCGTCGACCATGGTTTTGCCGCGGTTGTCGAGTTGCCAGCTCTGTGCCGCGCCTTTGCCGATGACATCGAGCACCTGGTGCATGTCCAGACCGGCTTTTTGTCCGAAAGCGATGGCCTCCGACAGGCCTTGCACCAAGCCGGCGATGCAGATTTGGTTGACCATTTTGCCAAGTTGACCTGCGCCGCTGTCGCCCAAGCGGGTGACCGCCCGGGCATAGGTCATGACGATGGGCTTAACCCGCTCAAAAGCCGCAGCGTCACCGCCGCACATCACCGTGAGTGCGCCGTTTTGTGCCCCCGCTTGGCCGCCCGAGACCGGTGCGTCGATGAACTGCAAGCCCAATGTGGCGGCCGCGCCGTTCAGCTCGCGCGCCACTTCGGCGGATGTGGTGGTGTGGTCGACCACTGTGGCGCCAGGCTCAAGACCCGCAAACACGCCATCGGCGCCGAGCATGACCGAGCGCAGGTCGTCGTCGTTGCCCACGCAGCTCATGACCAGTTGGGCGCCTTGCGCCGCCAAGCGGGGCGTCGGCGCTGCGCGGCCACCAAATTCGCTTGCCCAAGCGGTGGCTTTGGCGCCTGTGCGGTTGTAGACCGCCACGCTGTGGCCGGCCCGAGCCAAATGCCCAGCCATGGGGTAGCCCATGACCCCCAGGCCCACAAAAGCCACTCGATGAGGTGAGACGGATTCGTACGATTTGTCGGCGATGGCGGTCATGGCTTTCTCACAAAATGGACAGGTTCTCGGTGCCGGCGGCCAAGTCTTGGTTACGCACCCGCTGGCTGTTGAGCTTGATGGCCAGCCGCAGATCGTTCACCGAATCGGCGTGACGCAGCGCGTCTTCGTAGCTGACCAAGCGTTTTTCAAAGGCCTCAAACAGCGCTTGGTCAAACGTCTTCATGCCCAAGTTGCCGCTTTTCTTCATCACCTCCTTGATCTTCTGGAACTCCCCTTTGATGATGAGTTCCCCGATCAACGGGGTGTTGAGCAGCACCTCGACCACCACCGCGCGGCCCTTGCCGTTTTCCTTTTGCAGCAGTCGCTGAGACACCATGCCACGCAGGTTCATCGACAGGTCCATCAGCAGCTGCTCGCGCCGCTCTTCGGGGAAGAAGTTGATGATGGTTTCCAGCGCATGGGTGCTGCTGTTGGCGTGCAGGGTGGCCAGACACAGGTGCCCGGTGTCGGCAAAGCGCATCGCCAGTTCCATGGTGTGGCGGTCGCGGATCTCGCCCATCATGATGACGTCAGGCGCTTGGCGCAGCGCGTTTTTCAAGGCGATGTCCCAGCTGTCGGTGTCAATGCCCACCTCGCGCTGGGTGATGACGCAGTTCTTGTGGGGGTGCACAAACTCCACCGGATCTTCGATGGTGATGATGTGCCCTTGGGTGTGTTCATTGCGCCAGTCGATCATCGCCGCCAGCGTGGTGGATTTGCCCGAACCGGTGGCGCCCACGATGATGCACAAGCCGCGTTTGGTGAGCGACAGTTCCTTGATGATTTCGGGCAGGCTGCAGCCATCCACCGTGGGTGGCTCCGCAGCAATGGTGCGAAGCACCAAGCCCACCTTGCCTTGTTGCAAAAACGCGTTGACCCGAAAACGCCCGATGCCAGATGGCGCGATGGCGAAGTTGCATTCTTTGTTGCGCTCGAATTCCGCCGCCTGCTTGTCGTTCATCAGGGTGCGCGCCAGCGCCAGCGTGTGGGTGGGCGAGAGTGGCTGGGAGGACACCTTGGTGACCTTGCCATCGATCTTGATGGCGGGTGGGAACTCGGCGGTGATGAACAAATCGCTGCCCGTGCGCGCCACCATCAGGGCCAGCAGATCGTTGATGAATTTGGATGCCTGATCGCGTTCCATGGTGGGTCCTTCAGCCTGGGAAGTTTTCCGGCAGCTTGGCCTTGCTGCGCGCTTCGGCCGGGGTGATGAGGTTGCGCTTGAGCAGCTCTTGCAGGTTTTGGTCCAAGGTCTGCATGCCTACGCTTTGACCGGTTTGCAGCGCCGAGTACATCTGCGCGATTTTGTTTTCCCGAATCAAGTTGCGGATGGCGTTGCTGCCGATCATGATTTCGTGCGCGGCGATGCGGCCGGTGCCGTCTTTGCGGCGGCACAGCACTTGCGAAATCACCCCCAACAGGGACTCAGACAACATGGCGCGGACCATGTCTTTTTCTTCTGGTGGGAACACATCGATGATGCGGTCAATCGTTTTGGCAGCGCCCGATGTGTGCAGCGTGCCAAACACCAAGTGCCCGGTTTCGGCGGCGGTCAGCGCCAGTCGGACGGTTTCCAGGTCGCGCATCTCACCGACCAAAATCGCATCGGGGTCTTCGCGCAGCGCCGAGCGCAGAGCGTTTGAGAAGCTGTGCGTGTCAGGCCCCACTTCCCGCTGGTTGACCAAACATTTTTTGGACTCGTGGATGAATTCAACCGGGTCCTCAATCGTCAGAATGTGTCCAAACACGTTCTCATTGAGGTGGTTCACCATGGCCGCCAGCGTGGTGGATTTGCCCGAGCCGGTGGGCCCGGTCACCAGCACCAAGCCACGCGGACGCAGCGCCAGTTCACCGAAGATGCGGGGCGCCTCGAGTTGATCGAGCGTCAGGATTTTGGTGGGGATGGTGCGGAACACCGCGCCGGCGCCGCGCTGCTGGTTAAAGGCGTTGACCCGAAAGCGCGACAGGCCCTCGATTTCGAACGCAAAGTCCACCTCCAGCATCTCTTCGTACACCTTGCGCTGGCTGTCGTTCATGATGTCGTAGATCATGGTGTGGACTTGGCGGTGGTCCAGCGGGTCGACGTTGATGCGGCGCACATCACCGTGCACCCGTATCATGGGCGGTAGCCCCACCGACAGGTGCAAGTCAGAGGCCTTGTTTTTGACCGCAAAGGCCAGCAATTGGGTGATGTCCATCCGGAGTCCTTGGGGGTTCCAACACAACTACGAGCGATTATGACGACGATTGCCCACGAACTCGCGACGGTGCACCAGCGCATCGAACGGGCGTGTGCCCAAGCCCAACGCCCCATCAACGACGTGCGTCTGCTGGCGGTGTCCAAAACCTTTGGTTCGGACGCCGTGGCCGAGGCGGTGGCCGCTGGCCAACGCGCTTTTGGCGAAAACTACATCCAAGAAGGCGTGGACAAAATCTTGGCGCTGCGCAAGCTTTGCCCCGGCGTGGCGCTGGAGTGGCATTGCATCGGCCCGATCCAAAGCAACAAAACCCGCCCAGTGGCTGAGCACTTTGATTGGGTCCACAGCATCGACCGCCTCAAAATTGCCCAGCGCTTGTCAGAGCAGCGGCCCGCCTATTTGCCGCCGCTGCAGGTCTGTGTGCAGGTCAACGTGGACGCCGGGGTCAACAAGTCGGGCGTGACCCCCGCCGAGTTGCCAGCGCTGGCGCAGGCGGTGGCGGCCCTGCCGCGCTTGCGCTTGCGCGGGCTGATGTGCATTCCCGAGCCAGCGCCGGACTTTGCGACACAGAAACAACTGTTCGACCGCGCCAGTGAGTTGTTTCAGAGCTTGAAGGCACAAGGCTTGGCGCTGGACACCTTGTCCATGGGCATGAGCGCCGACCTCGAAGCCGCAGTACACGCTGGCAGCACCCTGGTGCGGGTGGGCAGCGCGATTTTTGGTGCGCGAGCCGCCAAAGCCGGCTGACATCACACTCAGTGCCAACATCGGCCAATGGGCTGCGGCCCTAGCAGGCCGTTGAAAAAGTCCTGAGGAACGATGCACTGCCAAAGGCCGACCTCTCAGGACAGCCTACAAGCGATTTTTCAAGAGTGGGTAAGGGGTGAGGCACCCCCGAAATCACCATTTTTCGAACCTGCACCGACTTTTTCAACGGCCTGCTAGATACACTCGCCAGATTCAGGGAGAAAAAACCATGCAGCCCATCAACGCAGCCGATTTTTGCGCCAAGTCTTTCCACACAGTTGTCTTTGCCGGCGGTGGCAACCGCTGCTGGTGGCAGGCGGGTTTTGTCGAGGGGCTCAAAGAGTGCTCCGCTTGGGAGCCTCGGCTGCTGGTGGGAGCCAGCGCTGGCGCTGCCATCGCGGTGGCTTCCGTGACGGGCAGGCTGCGGCAGTCTTTGGAGGCCGCTGTCGAGCGGTTTTCTCGCACGCCTGTCAACATTGAATGTGTCCAGATGCTGCGAGGACAACGACCGTATTTG
>JBEIEH010000116.1:0-8071 GCA_040383055.1 Burkholderiaceae bacterium | reverse complement strand
CGTGGTGGTGTGCAATTTGGACGGCCGCATCCTGCTCTACAACAACCGCGCCCGGGTGCAGTTTCGTGCCTTGTCGAGCACGCCCGGTGTGGTGGGCGGAGCCGAGCTGATGGGCTTGGGCCGCTCGATTTACAGCGTGTTCGACCGCCAGCTGGTGGCGCACGCGCTGGAAAACATCCAGCAGCGCATGGCGCGTGGCGCAGCGCAGCCCAGCGCCCAGTTTGTCACCTCCACCCCCGCTGGCCAGTTGCTGCGTGTGCAGATGGCGCCGGTGCGGCCTTCGATGGACGCCAGCGCGGCCGATCCGATGGCGCTCAGTGGTTTTGTGCTGATGCTCGACAACATCACGCGCGAGTTTGAAACCGAAGCGGCCAAAGATCAGGTGTTGCACACCTTGACCGAACGCAGCCGCGCCGCCCTAGCCAGCATGCGCGCCGCGCTGGACATGCTCGACTACCCCGATCTGGACGCGCCGATGCGCGAGCGTTTTTTGGGTGTGCTGCGCGAAGAAACGATGGGTTTGTCTGAGCGCATTGCGCTCATCGAATCGGGCGCAGCCGACAGCTTGAAGACCCGCTGGCCACTGGAAGACATGCTCGGCAGCGACTTCTTGGCGGCGGCGGCGCGCCGCATCGAATCGGCCAGCGGTTTGCCCACCAGCGTCCACCCGAGCGAGGCGCAGGTTTGGCTCAAGGTGGAGAGCTTTTCGCTCATTCTGGCTTTGGCCTATTTGGCGGCCCGCTTGGGCGATGAATTTGAGGTGCGCCACATCGATCTGCGGCTCGCACCGGTGGCCGAACAAAACGGCAAAGCGTGGTTGGACCTGATTTGGTCGGGCCAGGTGATGAGCACCGAAACCGTGATGAGCTGGGAAATGGACCCGATGCGGGTGGGCGCCGAGGCGTCGCGCCTGACGGTGCGCGACGTGGTGGAGCGTCACAACGGCGCCTTTTGGTTTGAGCGCGAGCGGGTGCGCCACCAAGCGTTTTTCCGCTTTCTGCTGCCCTTGGCCGCGCCGCAAGAACAAGTCGAAGCCGCCACCTTTGTGCGCAGCGACAGCCGCCCGGAATACTACGACTTCGACCTGTTCCAGTCGACGGAGCAGCACAGCGCGCTCGACGACCGCCTGCTCAGCGAGCTGACCTACACCGTGTTCGACACCGAGACCACCGGCCTCAATCCCTCGGAAGGCGACGAGATCATCCAGATCGGTGCGGCGCGCATCGTCAACAACCGTTTGCTGCGCCAAGAGGCCATTGACCAACTGGTTGACCCTCAGCGCACGATTCCTGCAGCCACGATCCCGATCCATGGCATTACGCCCGAGATGGTCAAAGGCCAGCCCACCATCGGTCAGGTGCTGCCGGCGTTTCACCGATTTGCGCAAGACACGGTGCTGGTGGCGCACAACGCGGCGTTTGACATGCGGTTTTTGCAGCTCAAAGAGCAGAGCACTGGCCTGAAGTTTGACCACCCGGTGCTCGACACCTTGCTGTTGTCGGCGGTGGTGCACCCCAACCAAGACTCGCACCGGCTAGAAGCCATCGCCGAACGTTTCAACATCACCATCATCGGTCGCCACACCGCGATGGGTGATGCCATGGTCACCGCCGAGGTGTTTCTGCGCCTGATCCCGCTGCTGGCCGACAAAGGCATCCGCACCTTGGGCCAAGCCCGCGAAGCGGCGCAAAAAACCTACTACGCCAGATTGAAGTATTGACCCCCCCCCCCGCGCCGGCCTGCGGCCGTCACCCCCCAGGGGGCGGCACCTGCAGACCGGCGAAGCCGGATCTGCGGTGCCCTGGCACCAACTCCCCCTCCGGCGTGCGGTGTCTGAATCCAGGATGCGGTGGAACCGGCTTCGCCGGGCCACTCGCATCGCCCCCTGGGGGGTGACGGCCGCAGGCCGGCGCGGGGGGATCAAAATCTAGCGGATTGGTAGCGGTGTTCGAGCACCGTTTGCAGCGACTGCACCACCTGGAAGGCGTCTTTGAGCTGCGAGCGCTCGAAGTTCGACACCTCGTCGGGGTTGAGGAAGTTGTCGGGCGCTTTGCCTGCGGCCATTTGTCGGGTTTGGTGCTGGATGCGGGTGAAGGCCAAAAACTCTAAGGCGTCGCGCAGGTCGTGCGCGCTTTGCTCGCTTAGGGCGCCTCCCGCGCTGGCAGCGGTCAGCCGGTCATGGGTGTTGACCTCGGCGTGTCCGCCGGCCAAGGCGTAGACCCGCGCCAAGTCCACGATGGGCACCACGCCGGTGAGCTTGAGGTCGATCGTGCCTTTGTGTTCGCCGCTGCGGATGGTGCTGATGCCTTTGAACATGCCCAGTGGTGGCTGGTGGGTCAGTGCGTTGCCGACCATGTGCGCCAAGAAAATGGTGTTGCCTTGGGTGCGCGAGAGCACCTCGGCGCGCAGCTGGTCGAGCATGGCGGTGTTGCCGTGCACCGCGCGCAGGTCAAAAAACACACAAGTCAGCATCAGCGCGGTGGGATCTGGCTGGCTGGTCCAACGGGTGAAGTACTCGGCCCAGCGCTGGCGTGGTTGGCGCCACTGGGGCGTCATGGCCATCATCTCGCCCGGGCAGTGGACATAACCGCAGGCGTTGAGTCCATCACACACAAAACGCGCGAATTGGTCGAAGTACTCGCCGTGCGCCGCTTCGTCGTAGTCGTCGCTGAGCACCAGGCAGTTGTCTTGGTCGGTTTTGGCTGTTTGCTCGCTGCGCGCCTGTGAGCCCGCGGCCACCCAGACGTAGTCGACTGGGGCCGGGCCGAATTGCAGCTCGGCGAGCTGTATCAGGCGCGAGGTCACCGCGTCGGTGATGGCGGTGATGATGTGCCCGCTGCTATAGGCCGACGATTCGGCTGCCGCCAAGCTTTGTTGCAACCGTTTGACTTTGGCGGTGCTGGCTTGCAGGCCTTTGATGCTGCCTTGTTGGTGGATGTCGCTGGCCAGGTACACCGCCGAGGTACTGTGCTGCTCGGTCACGTCGGTGGCGGTGACCATGCCCACGACCCGCTGACCGTCGACCACCGGCACATGGTGGATGTTGTGGCGCGCCATCAGCATCAGCGCCTCAAAGGCGGGGCGCTGCACCTGAATCGACATCGGCGCCAAGGTGGCGATGTCCATGATCGGGCGATCGCTGTCCAGTCCTGCCGCCAGCACCCGATTGCGCAAGTCGCGGTCGGTGATCAGGCCAAACAGGTGTTCGTCTTGCAATATCACGACCGAGGACACGCGCTGGTCGCGCATCACCTCGGCAGCGCGCCGAATCGGCGTGTCGGGCGGTAGGCTGATGGGAGGCCGTTTCACCAGCGACTGCACCGAGGTGGTCATCAGGTTGATCGCGCTATCGCCAGCGCCTTGCCGACCCACTGTCGCCGGCGTCTCACCTGCCAGCGCGATAAAACCCGCCAGCACCGGATGGCTTTGCACCAAACCCACCGCTTGCGATTCGTCCATGACTGCGATGGTGCAATCGGTCAAGGCTTTGGTCTGCGCGACCGGTAGGCGTGCTGCAAACTGCAGGCCAAACAGATCGCCCGGATACAGGCTCAAACGCACTCGGTCTTCGTCGTCCAGCAAGCCGACGCTGCCCTTCACCAGCCAGCACAGGTGGTGGTGCAGCTCGCCATCAAGGGGCAGAGCTTCGCCGCCTCGGGCGGAGCGCAGCTCCCAAGCCCGAGCCAGTGTGTCGCGGGTATCGACCGGTAGCACCGACCAGACGCGGTGGCGCTCCATGGCGGTGGACAGGTCAAAATCAGGAACGGTTGGCATGTTCATACAGACGACAGATTGATGATGACGATGCAAGTCCGCCACCCGGTGGAAACCCTAGGCAAAAACACCACTGCTGCGCAAAACCCCCAACTTCGCAGGCGGTAAGCTCGGCCACACAGTTTTCCATTTTGACTGGCGCCGAACAAGCGGCGCTTGACGGTGATCAACCCCATGACTTTTTCCTCCGCGTCCGATCGAGCTCGCCGCCATTGGCTGAGGCAACGGACCCTCACGGTGTGCTTGTTGTTGCCATGGCTGTTGGTGTCGTTTGTGGTGACCTACTTTGCGCGTGAGCTGGACGCGGTGTTCATGGGCTGGCCCGTGGGTTTCTGGGTGGCGGCCCAAGGCGCGCCGCTCGCTTATTTGGTCATTGTCTGGACCTATGCTGCTGTGATGGACTGGCTCGATGCCCGCCACGCGGCGTCCGCACAGAGCGAGGGGCCGGTGTGAAGCACGACGAACAGGCTTTCGGTCGGCAATTGCACCGGGTGTACCTGCTCTACACCTTGGGTTTTCTCGGGTTTGTGTTGGCGCTGGCATTGGCGGAGTGGCTGGGCCTGTCGCGCGAGGTGATCGGCTTTGTGTTTTTGTTGGCCACCATCGCGCTGTATGCTGGTGTGGGCATCATGAGCCGCACCACGGACGCGGTGGAGTACTACGTGGCGGGACGGCGCGTGCCCGCCATGTACAACGGCATGGCCACAGGTGCCGATTGGATGTCGGCGGCGTCATTCATTGGTTTGGCGGGCACCATTTACTTGCAAGGCTACAACGGACTTGCGTTTGTGATGGGCTGGACCGGTGGCTTTTGCTTGGTGGCCTTGCTGTTGGCGCCGTACTTGCGCAAGTTCGGTCAATTCACCGTCCCAGATTTTTTGGCGGTGCGTTATGGGGGCAATGGACCTCGCCTGATTGGCGTTGCAGCGGCCTTGCTGGTGTCGTTCACCTATGTGGTGGCGCAGATTTACGGGGTCGGCTTGATCGCATCCCGGCTCACAGGTGTGGCGTTTGAATTGGGTGTGTTTTTGGGATTGGGCGGCATTTTGGTTTGCTCCTTCCTAGGGGGCATGCGGGCCGTGACGTGGACGCAGGTCGCGCAATACATTGTGTTGATCGCCGCTTATCTGGTGCCCGTGGTCTGGCTGTCGGTCAAGCAAACTGGGGTGCCGGTGCCTCAGGCCGTGTACGGATACCAGTTGGCCAAGGTCACCGAAAAAGAACAAGCGCTGCTCACCGATCCGGCCGAGGTGGCGGTGCGACAGGTGTATCAGACACAAGTCTTGGCGCTGGAGCTCAAATTGCAATCGGTGGAGGCGACATGGCGCGAGGAGCGCGCAGAGGCCGAAGCCCGAATTGAGCTTTTGAAGCTCGAAAACGCACCACCTGCGCAAATCGCCGACGCGGAAATGGACCATGCCTTGTTGCCCAGAAGCCCCGAAGCGGCTCAAGAGCTGTGGAAGCGGCAGCGCGAGGAGGCGTTGGCCAAATCTCAGCCGCTCGCGGGCATGCCCCCCAGTGCCCAACCCTATGCCGGCGATCCACACGGCACCGCAGCCGAACAGGCGAATTACGACGACTCGCGTCGAAACTTCCTGGCCTTGTTGTTCTGTCTCATGCTGGGCACCGCCGGCTTGCCTCACATCCTGATGCGTTATTACACCGTGCCCACGGTCAGCGCAGCCAGGCGATCGGTGACCTGGTCGCTGTTTTTTGTTCTGGCACTGTATCTGACAGCGCCCGCCTTGGCGGTGATGGTGAAGTACGAGGTGTTTCATCACCTGGTCGGCACGCCGATGGATCAACTGCCGGCTTGGGTAGCGGCTTGGAGCGGTGTGGACTCAGGACTGTTGCAGATCACCGATGTCAACCGCGATGGCGTGCTTCAACTCAATGAAATCAGCATCGATGGCGACATCGTGGTGCTGGCCATGCCCGAGATCGCTGGGCTGCCATACGTCATTTCTGGGTTGGTCGCGGCGGGTGGTTTGGCCGCGGCCCTGTCCACCGCCGATGGCTTGTTGCTCACCATTGCCAATGCGCTGTCGCACGACGTGTATTACAAGATGATCGACCCCGATGCCGCCACCGCTCGGCGCGTCACCATCTCCAAGGTCCTGTTGTTGATCGTGGCCTTGCTGGCCGCTTATGTGGCAGCCCAAAAGCCGGCCGACATTCTGTTTCTGGTGTCCGCTGCGTTTTCGTTTGCTGCGGCGGCCTTTTTCCCAGCCTTGGTCTTGGGTATTTTTTGGAAGCGAGCCACCGGCACCGCCGCTGTGCTGGGCATGCTCAGTGGGCTGGCGGTGACCAGTTACTACATGGCGGTCAATCAGCCGTGGCTGCGCAGTGTGTTTGGTGTGGATCGCCCGATTGAGCTGTGGTGGGGCATTCAGCCCATCTCGGCCGGCTTGTTTGGTGTGCCTGTGGGATTCGCGGTGATCGTGTTGGTGAGCTGGCTGAGGCCGCAGCACGACCCGCACCGCAATCTGATGATCGACGAGTGGCGAAAGTTCTGATTAATACTGACAACATTTTGATTTTGATTTTTCTGCTTTTATATTTAAAATATAACTGTCAAAATCAATAAATTCAAAATAATTAATTCAATAATCAGAATTAATTATTTGTTATTCAGATTCACATGCAAAACCTGTCCGATTGGTTCGGCGTCCGGTCTGCGGGAGGCGTTCTGGCAACCGGTGCTTTGTTGGCGTCCTTAGGGGGGTGCGCTTTTGTTGTGCCCAAACCACAAGGTGCGGACGATGTCTTGCGTGTCAACGCCGAGGACAACTCGCGTGTGCGCCAAGAGGTGCCTCCTCTGATCGGCCCCTTGTCGCTGGAAGAAGCGCAGGCCCGAGCCCTCAAATTCAACCTCGACCGGCGTGTTCGGCAAATGGAAGAGGCCTTGGCGCTGCGGCAATACGATGTGTCGCGTTTCGATGTTCTGCCATCGCTCATGGCACAGGCCGGTTACAACTCACGCGACAGCGACCGCATCACACAAAGCCGCAACATCCAAACGGGAGAGCTGATTCCGGGCAACTCCATCACCCAAGAGCGCTCAGCGTGGACCGCCGACTTGGCCCTGAACTGGAATCTGTTGGACCTTGGCCTGGGTATGTACAACGGCCGCCAGCAGGCGGGACGGGTTGCCATCGCGGTGGAACGCCGTCGCAAAGCCACCCATTTGTTGTTGCAGGATGTGCGCTCAGCTTATTGGCGCGCGCTCAGTGCCCAAAAGCTGGGTGCACAAATCAAAGACGCCATTGCGGTGGGTGAGCAAGCCTTGGCTGATGCGCGCAAAGCCGAGCAGGAAAAACTGCGCAACCCGCTCGACTCCCTGCGTTATCGCCGGCAATTGCTCGAAAACCTGCGCCTGCTGGAGACCATCAACCAAGAGCTGTCGGTGGCCCAAATTGAACTGGCCTCTTTGCTCAATTTGCCACCTGGGCAAACCTTTGTGCTGCAGGATCAGTCGATGGAGCTGCCCGACGACAAGGTGTTTGCGCTGAGCGTCGATCGGCTGGAAGAGGAGGCGTTGTACCGCAACGCGGATCTGCGCGAGGCCCATTACAACTCGTTCATCGCCCGTGACGAGGTGCGCAAGACGCTGGTGCGCATGTTCCCCAACATCTCGTTCAATGCGGCGTTCAAGTACGACACCGACGATTACCAAGTCAACCAGCATTGGGCAGAAAACGGTCTTCGCATTTCGTGGAACTTGTTCAGCTTGATCACTGCGCCGGCCCAATCCAAGGCGGCACAAGCTGGCGTGGCCTTGGCCGACCAACGGCGTTTGGCAGCGCATGCGGCGGTGCTCACGCAGGTGCATTTGGCTCGCCAAGCCCTGCTCAATGCCCGCGACCAGCTCCTCCGAGCCAAAGACATCGCAGACACCGATCGGCAAATCGCTGAGCGGATTCGCGCACGCGTGCAGATGCAGGCCATGGGCGCGCTTGATCGGGTGGCCAATGACACAGCAGCCATCCTCAGCGAATTGCGATTCCTGCAAGCGTCTTCGCAGCTGCGCGCTGCAGAAGGCCGGCTGATGGCGACCCTCGGTATGGAGCCCAATCTGCCCAGTACCGACGATGTGTCGCTCGAGCGCTTGGTCGAACAACTCGGTGCAGAAACCAGTCCATGGGCTGCATTGACACAGTCTGTCGCATATCCCAAGCCGGTGCGTCCGCGTTTGGGGGCCGCAGCGCCACAGTCTGAGGGTGGGCTCAAATTTGATAGAATGTTGGGCTTTCCTTGCCGTACCCCGTGTTGACGCCGGGGGCGGCTGATCTTTCAT
>JBEIEH010000115.1:0-8126 GCA_040383055.1 Burkholderiaceae bacterium | reverse complement strand
TGGTGGTGTAGAAGTGACCGGTTCCAGCGGTGGATTCCAGCTTGATCTTCTCGCGAGCGCCTTTGGTAGCCATGTGTGTGCTCCTTCAGAAATTAAGCCTGGCCACGAGCGCGCAGGTCGGCCAGCACGGCATCGATGCCTTTTTTGTCGATCAGGCGCAGGGCTGCACCCGAGACGCGCAGACGAACCCAACGGTTCTCGCTCTCGACCCAGAAACGGCGGTATTGCAGGTTCGGCAGGAACCGGCGCTTGGTTTTGTTGTTGGCGTGGGAAACGTTGTTTCCGACCTGGGGCTTCTTGCCCGTGACGTCGCAGACGCGTGCCATGAGGACACTCCGATACTTCAAAAACGGCTGCCGCAGCGGCTTGGTCCAAAGACCAAATGGCGGTTGAGCCTCACCTCGACAGAAAAAGGGTGGCGGTAACCCTGTGGATTGCCCAAACGGAGCCGCCAAAGCGACCCAAGATTCAGCAGAGCCTGAAATTATAAACCGACTCTAAACGTCCGCCAAACCACCGCACAAGCGCCCGACAGCCGGTTGCAATGTCTGAACAGATAACAGGGTGAGCGAGGCGGACAAGCGAAGGCGCCAGCCAAGCCCGTTCGAGCGAGGGGGAGTCAGCCCCAGGGCACCGCGGATCTGGCTCTGCCAGTCCGCCGGTGCCGCCCCCCACCCGGCGCCGATGGCGCCAGAGGAGGGGGACGCGCGAAGCGCAGCGGGGGGAGGTCAGTTATTTTCCAAATACCGCTGCGCGTCCAGCGCCGCCATACACCCGGTGCCGGCGCTGGTGATGGCTTGGCGGTACACATGATCTTGCACGTCGCCAGCGGCGAACACGCCTTCCACGCTGGTCATGGTGGCCATGCCATTGAGGCCAGAGCGGGTCACCAAATAGCCGTCTTTCATCTCCAACTGGCCTCTGAAGATCTCGGTGTTGGGGCTGTGGCCAATGGCAATAAAGCAGCCGCGCAAGGCGATGTCCTCGGTGGCCTGGGTTTGCACATGGCGGATGCGGATGCCGCTCACGCCGCTGTCGTCGCCCAGCACTTCGTCAAGCACTTGGTGGGTCTTGAGCGCTATCTTGCCCTCTTTGACCTTCTCCATCAGCTTGTCGATCATGATGGGTTCGGCGCGGAAGGTATCGCGCCGGTGCACCAAGGTCACCTTGCTGGCGATGTTGGACAGATAAAGCGCTTCTTCCACTGCGGTGTTGCCGCCGCCGACCACACAGACTTCTTGGTTGCGGTAGAAAAAGCCGTCGCAGGTGGCGCAGCCCGACACGCCACGGCCCATGAAGGCTTGTTCGGATGGCAGGCCCAAGTATTGGGCCGATGCGCCCGTGGCGATGATCAGTGCGTCGCAGGTGTAGGTGCCGCTGTCGCCCTTTAGGGTGAAAGGGCGTTTGGAGAGGTCCACTTCGTTGATGTGGTCAAACACCATCTCGGTGTTGAAGCGCTCGGCGTGCTGCTGAAAACGCTGCATCAGGTCTGGGCCCATGACGCCGTGCACATCGGCGGGCCAGTTGTCCACTTCGGTGGTGGTCAGGAGTTGGCCGCCTTGGGCGATGCCGGTGATCAACACCGGGTTGAGGTTGGCGCGGGCGGCGTACACCGCAGCGGTGTAACCCGCAGGGCCGGAGCCCAAAATGAGTACTTTGGCGTGCTTCATGCGTCGAGCCTCTTGGGAAGAGGCGAAGTGTGGTTTAGAGTCGGGGGAGGCAGCCCGTGGATGGAGGTTCACCGGCCTGTGTCGCATCGGTCGTCGAAGACGATGCACCGATTGTATGAAAATAGGTGTTCGGCTGCCTTGAACAACAAAAGGATGCAACGCATGTCCATTCTGTCGAATTTGGATCTCATTCGCCGGGTGCCGCTTTTCTCAACCCTGACCCAGGCGCAAGCCGAGTTGGTCGCCAACACCGTGGTTAAGCGCCGTTACAAGCGTGGCGACATCATTGTCGAGCAGGGAAAGAAGTCGAATTTTTTGGCGATTGTGCTCACTGGCCGCACCCGTGTGATCACCACCGACTCCCGTGGTCGCGAGGTGATCTTGGCCACCATGCAGCCCGGCGACTACATCGGCGAAATGAGCCTGATCGACAACCAGCCGCATTCGGCCACGGTGCGCGCCGAAATCCAGACCGATGTGTTGATCTTGGGCCGTGCCGAATTCGCTCGCTGCTTGCCTGAGAACTCGTCGATGGCCTATGCGGTGATGCGCGGCTTGGTGCAGCGTTTGCGACACGCCGACCGCAAAATTGAGTCTCTTGCGCTGTTGGACGTGTACGGCCGCGTGGCTCGCGCTCTGTTGGAGTTCGCTCAGCCAGGTCCTGAGGGCGACCCAATCATTCGCGAGCGTGTGTCCCGTCAAGATGTGGCCAAAATGATTGGCGCCTCCCGCGAGATGGTGAGCCGGGTGATGAAAGACTTGGAAGACCGGGGCTTCATTGAAATCTTGCCCGATGGCAGCACCCTGATCAAAGACCGCCTCAACAGCCTGAGCTGATGCGCGGATGACGGATTGGCCGGGGGCGCTGTGTGGCGCCCCCTGCGTTTTTCAGCAACCCCATGACTTACTCCCTGAACACGCTCAAGGTGAAGCCGATCGTCCTGCGATGGGTGCGGTGGTGGGTCGTTTTGGCCAGGAAATCGGTTTGGTGTTGGGTGGCATGTGTTGGGCGTTTTGGGCGCTGGCCTTGCTGACCTATTCTGATCAAGACGCGGCATGGAGCACCAGTGGTCATGGGGAAGCGTTGGTGAATTGGGGTGGTTCACTGGGTGCTTATCTTGCCGATGCCAGTTATTTCGCTTTGGGGCTGTCCGTTTGGTGGCTGTTGGCGGTGGGCGCGCGCATGTGGTTGGGCGCGCTGGCGCGCTGGGTCCGCAGCGGTGAGTCGGTGGAGCTACCAGAAGACTCCCCTGGGCGCATGCGCCATCCGGGCTGGTTTTGGTTGGCTTTGGTGGTGTTGATCGCTTCCAGCTGTGTGTTGGAGTGGACCCGTTTGCACCGTCTGGACGCGATGGTGCCGGGCCAGTCTGGTGGCGTGTTGGGCCAATGGATGGGCGGTCACGCCATGGCGTGGTTGGGTTTTCATGGGTCTGCACTGTTCGCCGTGTGCTTGTGGGGCGTGACCTTGCCCCGGGTATTTGGCTTTTCTTGGCAGCGCTGGGCCGAGCGCCTGGGCGCCGCGATCGATGAGCGTTGGTCGGCCCGTCGGGAAAAACAAGAGGCGCTGGAAGACTTGCGCATTGGCGAACAGGCCGCTCGCGAGCGCGAAGTGGTGGTGGCGCACGAGCGCGAAGAAATTCAAGAGCAGCATGTCGAGCCGGTGCTGATTGAGCAGCCGGTGGTGCGCGAATTGCCCAAAAGCGCTCGGGTGGCCAAAGAACGCCAAAAGACCTTGTTTGTGGACCCGGGCGACAGCAAGCTGCCGCAGGTCGATTTGCTCGACGCCGCGCCTGCCCAGCAAGTCGGGGTGGACGCCCAGACGCTGGAGATGACCAGCCGCTTGATCGAGAAAAAGCTCAAAGACTTTGGTGTCGATGTGCGGGTGGTGGCCGCGGCGCCAGGGCCGGTGATCACGCGCTATGAGATTGAGCCTGCCACTGGCGTCAAGGGCTCACAAATCGTCAACTTGGCCAAAGACTTGGCCCGCTCGCTGTCGCTGGTGTCGATCCGGGTGATCGAAACCATCCCGGGCAAAAACCTGATGGCGCTGGAGCTGCCCAACGCCAAGCGCCAGACCATCCGGCTGTCGGAAATCCTCGGCTCCGATGTGTACAACGACGCCAAGAGCCTGCTGACCATGGGCTTGGGCAAAGACATCAGCGGTTTGCCGGTGGTGGCCGATCTGGCCAAGATGCCGCACTGCTTAGTGGCTGGCACCACCGGCTCGGGCAAGTCGGTGGGCATCAACGCGATGATCCTGTCGCTGCTTTACAAGGCCGACGCCAAAGACGTGCGCCTGCTGCTGATCGACCCCAAGATGCTGGAAATGAGTGTCTACGAAGGCATTCCGCACCTGATTGCGCCGGTGGTCACCGACATGAAACACGCCGCCAACGGCCTGAACTGGTGCGTGGCCGAGATGGAGAAGCGCTACAAGCTCATGAGCAAGATGGGTGTGCGCAATCTGGCCGGGTTCAACACCAAAATCGACGACGCCAAGGCGCGTGGCGAGATCATTGGCAACCCCTTCAGCCTGACACCCGAGCAGCCAGAACCGCTGGATCGCCTGCCCTACATCGTGGTGGTGATCGACGAATTGGCCGACCTGATGATGGTGGTGGGCAAAAAAATCGAAGAGCTGATTGCGCGCCTGGCGCAGAAGGCCCGCGCCGCCGGCATCCACTTGGTGCTGGCCACCCAGAGGCCCAGTGTGGACGTGATCACCGGCTTGATCAAGGCCAACATCCCCACCCGCATGTCTTTCCAGGTCAGCAGCAAAATCGACAGCCGCACCATCCTCGACCAAATGGGCGCTGAGAGCCTGCTTGGCATGGGCGACATGCTCTACATGCCTTCGGGCACCGGCTTTCCGATTCGGGTGCACGGGGCCTTCGTGAGCGACGACGAGGTGCACCGGGTGGTGGCCTACCTGAAAGAGCAGGGTGGTGAGCCCAATTACGTGGAAGGCGTGCTCGAAGCGCCGATCAGCGAAGACGGCGGTGATTTTGGCAGCGAGGGCGGCGATGCCGGCGGCGAAAAAGATCCGCTCTACGACCAAGCGGTGGCCATCGTCTTGCAAGACCGCAAAGCCAGCATCAGCTATGTACAACGCAAGCTGAAGATTGGCTACAACCGGGCGGCGCGTTTGCTCGAAGACATGGAAAAAGCCGGTTTGGTGAGTGCGCTCACCAGCAGCGGCCAGCGCGACATCCTGGTGCGCGGCGACGCATCCTGATACATCTGGCCCGGAACCTGTGGCGCCGGCGCCCACTCCTTGACACCATGAAAACCGTTTTGATTGCCCTGATCGCCACCCTGATTTGGCCACTGGCCGCTTGGGCCAATGGCCTGCAACAGCTGGAGGCTTTTCTCAAAGACATCCAAGGTGCGCGCGCCAACTTCACCCAAGTGGTGACATCGCCACCCAAGGCAGGTGATAAGTCGGTGCGGGCCAAATCGTCAAGCGGGCGTTTTGAGTTTGTGCGGCCTGACCGCTTTCGCTTTGACTACACCAAGCCCTTTGTGCAAACCATCGTGGCCGATGGCAAAACCTTGTGGCTGTACGACGCCGACCTGAACCAGGTGACGGTACGCAACCAGAAGGACACCTTGGGTGCTACTCCTGCCACACTGATCGCCGCGGGTTCAGATCTCAAAGCTTTGCGCGAATCGTTTGAACTCAGCGCTTTGCCCGACCGCGAGGGCATGAGCTGGGTTGAAGCCCGTCCGCGCCAGAAGGATGGGCAGCTGCACAGCATCAAGGCTGCCTTCAAAGGCACCGACCTCGCCATTTTGGAGATCGCCGATGGCCTCGGGCAGGTCTCGGTCATGACCTTCAGCGGCTGGCAGAGCAACCCCGCCATGGCGGCCGACCGGTTTCGCTTTCAGGTGCCGGCTGGCGCCGATGTGCTGCGGCCCTGACAGCATCGGGGTGTGATGAGCGATTTGTTTGTCCAGCCACCTGCCGCGCCGTTGGCCGAGGCCTTGCGGCCCCAATCGCTCGACCAGGTGGTGGGTCAGTCGCACCTGTTGGGCGACGGCAAACCGCTGCGCTTGGCCTTCGCGTCGGGTCAGCCGCATTCCATGATCTTCTGGGGCCCGCCGGGGGTCGGCAAAACCACCCTGGCCCGCCTGACCGCCAACGCTTTTGGCTGCGAATTCATCGCCCTGTCGGCGGTGTTTTCCGGCGTCAAAGACATCCGCGCCGCGATGGAGCAGGCCCAGCACCATTGGGCCCAAGGCAAAAAAACCATTCTTTTTGTCGACGAAATACACCGTTTCAACAAGTCTCAGCAAGACGCCTTGCTGCCCCACGTCGAATCGGGCCTGTTCACCTTTATTGGGGCGACCACCGAAAACCCCTCGTTTGAGGTCAATTCCGCCCTGCTCTCGCGAGCCCAGGTCTATGTGCTGCGTTCGCTCAGCGACACCGAGTTGCGCCAGTTGTTTGAACGCGCCCAAGCCCAAGCCTTGTCGCACCTGCGGTTTGAGGGCAGCGCGGTGGATACCTTGGTGTCGTATGCCGATGGTGATGCGAGGCGATTTTTGAACCTGCTGGAGCAATGCCGCACCGCTGCGGCGGCGGCTGGCCAAACGGAGGTGAGCGAAGCCTTCATTGCCAACGCCTTGAGCCAAAACGCGCGCCGGTTCGACAAGGGCGGTGACCATTTTTACGACCAGATCTCGGCGCTGCACAAATCGGTGCGCGGATCGAGCCCGGACGCAGCTCTCTATTGGCTCGCCCGCATGCTCGACGGTGGGGCGGACGCCAAGTATTTGTCGCGCCGCATTGTGCGCATGGCGTGGGAAGACATCGGTTTGGCCGATCCGCGCGCCATGCAGATCGCCAACGACGCAGCGCTCACGTTTGAGCGCCTGGGCAGCCCCGAAGGCGAGTTGGCACTGGCGCAGGCCGTGATTTACTTGGCCATGGCGCCCAAAAGCAACGCCGGCTACAAGGCCTACAACGCCGCCCGCGCCTTTGTGGCCAAGGACAAGAGCCGCGAGGTGCCGGTGCATTTGCGCAACGCCCCCACCGCATTGATGAAAGAGCTAGGCCATGGTCGCGCCTACCGCTACGCCCACGACGAGCCCAACGCCTACGCCGCTGGCGAAACCTACCGGCCCGATGGCATGTCCGAACCCGGCTGGTACCAGCCGGTGCCACGCGGCTTGGAAATCAAGATCGGCGACAAACTGGCCCAGCTCAGGGCATGGGATGCGGATTCGCGCCAGAAAAAATCCACTGAATAAGCCAATCTAATGGTGCTGCTTATGAAGTGATGGTCTGGCTGATGATGTCGGAAATCTAGGGTAAACCCGCGAACCCTAAGGGCTTACACGCATCTGACCCCATTCCGCCCTTCGCTAGAATCCCACCACCCACCCGCAGAGGGCCTGTACCCGGGCCCTGACTGGCGGGTTTTTTGTTAGGCGGCCGCCGACCACACCGAGAACCGGTGGGGCTGGTGGGTCAAAAACAACGGAGCTTTGCATGGACGTCTTGCTTCAGCAGATCATCAACGGTCTGGTGCTGGGCAGCATGTACGCCTTGGTGGCCTTGGGCTACACCATGGTGTACGGCATTATTGGCCTCATCAACTTTGCGCACGGCGACGTGCTGATGGTGGGGGCCCTCACCAGTTGGACCATCATCGGCTGGATGACCAGCAGTTGGACCGGAGCCCCCGGTTGGGTGGTGCTTTTGACCGCTACCCTGATCGCCATGGTGGTGTGTGCGGTGTTGAACTACACCATCGAAAAACTCGCCTACCGGCGCTTGCGCAATTCGCCGCGATTGGCGCCGCTGATCACCGCCATCGGTATGTCGATCTTGCTGCAGACGCTGGCGATGATCATCTGGAAGCCGAACCCCAAGTCCTACCCCTCGATGTTGTCGACCGAGCCAATTCACCTTGGCGGTGCGGTGATTTCCACCACCCAAATCACCATTTTGGCTACGACAGTGATTGTGTTGGCCGCGCTGATGTGGCTGGTCAATCGCACCAACCTCGGCCGCGCCATGCGCGCCACTGCAGAGAACCCCCGCGTCGCGGGTCTGATGGGCATTCAGCCCGACGTGGTGATTTCTGCCACTTTCATCATCGGCGCCATGTTGGCGGCGGTGGCGGGTGTGATGTGGGCGTCGAACTACGGCACGGTGCAGCACGCCATGGGCTTTATGCCAGGCTTGAAAGCCTTTGTGGCGGCGGTGATGGGTGGCATCGGTAACTTGGGTGGCGCTGTGTTGGGCGGTGTGCTGCTGGGCCTGATCGAGGCCCTGGGCGCCGGCTACCTCGGCAAGCTCACCGGTGGTTTCTTGGGCAGCCAGTACACCGACATCTTCGCCTTCATTGTGCTGGCTTTGGTGCTGACCCTGCGTCCTTCGGGCCTGCTGGGTGAGCGTGTGGCCGACCGCGCCTGATGGACCAGGAGACACACATGACAAATTCCAAG
>JBEIEH010000114.1:0-8338 GCA_040383055.1 Burkholderiaceae bacterium | reverse complement strand
CGTCGCCCCTTCTCCTGCAAAGGTCGGGGTCGCGTCGTCTGTTGTGCCGTTGGCCGCCACTGTCCCTTTGTCCGCGCCCACGTTGTCTGTCACCGTGAAGCTCGGTGTCTGCGGCGCTGCGGTGTCTGGCAGGTCGACCACCACGCGGTAGGCGCCGCTCTCATCACCCAAGGCTGTTGCCCCCTCAAAAACGCGGGCGGTGATTTCGCGCGCGCCTTTGGCCAGATCGCTGGTGATCACGCTCCACTGGCCACCGCTGTTGACGGTGGCAGAGCCCACCAGAACGCCATCGGCGTACACACGCACGACGCGGTTGGCTTCAGCTGTGCCCTGCACTTCCAGCTGTTGGTCGTCGGTGGTGCTGTCTTTGGCCACCACGCCCCGCACGGTGCCCACGTTGTCGACCACCGCGGTGATGGCCGCCACTTTCGGGGCGTCGTTGATGACTTTGAAAGCCACAGGGCTGGTGGAAGCACTGACGTTGCCCGCCAGATCGACAGCTGCAGCGGTCCACGAATAGTTACCGGGTACCAGGGCCTGATCCGGGGTGAAGCTCCAAGACTGGTTGCTCTTGTCAACCACCGCAGTGCCCACCAATTGACCATTGTTGTAGATGTTCACCACTTCGGCGCCCATAGGCGCTTTGCCAGAGATGGTCGGTGTGGTGTCGTCTGTCTCTTCGTTGTTGAGAATCGGTGTCTGATCGGGGCCGACGTTGTCGGAGACGAGCAGATCGGTGGGCGCACCGGTGGGTGTGACGTCCACAATGAGATTGAACACTGGACTGCGCGGGCTCTCGTTATTGAATTTGTCGGCCTGCACAACGCTCAGCTCGCGGGCACCCTCAGGCAAACTGGATGTGGTAACGGACCACGTGCCATTGCCAGCCACCACAGCGGAACCCACCACCGTGTTGCCGCTGTAGACCTTGATGATGTTGCCCGCCGTGGCACCGGTGCCGGTCAGCGTGGGCGTTTGATCGTTGGTGGAGTCGCCGCTCGTGAGTTGCCCAGTGATGGCTTGCACGTCATCAAACACCTGAAACGCGGAAGGCGTCCCCGGCGCATTCTGGTCACCCGTGACGTCCGCCGGTTCAGAGGCGTTGCTGTAAGCATCGCGGGCAAACACTTGGTATGTTTGGCCATCGGGAATGGCCGGCTGAACCACAACACGGAACGAGCCATCGGGCTGCACGGTGGCGGTAGCCCCCGGCACCAGGGTGCCATTGCTGTCGTAGACACGGATCTGTGCACCAGGCTCAGCGGTGCCTTTGATCTCGGTCGAGGTTGGTGTGGCGTTGCCCGGGGTGTACTGGTTCAGGGTGTCGGTGATCACCGGCTTGCCAGGGGCGGTGGTGTCGCCTGTGACGGTGGTCGGCTCTGACGTGTTGCCCGCCCTGTCTGTGGCCGCAGCGGTGTACTTTTGACCGTCGAGCAAAATGGCTGTGCTCGAAAAGGTGAAGTCGCCGTTGGCGTTGGCTGTCACAGAGCCAATCGGCGTGCCCGAGGGGTCGCGGAACGTCACCACCGCATTGGGCTCAGCTTTACCGACGATGGTTGCACCATTCTCGGTGTTGGTCACCGAGGTGACTTCAGGAGCATTCGGCGCGGTGGCATCGCCACGCGCCACAGCGGGATCGGACACATTATTAGCGCTGTTGACGGCAACAACGGTGTAGTCCTTGCTGGCGAGCGTCTGGGATGTGGTGATCTTGTAGTCGCCGTTGGCATCGGCCACAGCGCTGCCCATGACGGTGGTGCCGTCGCGAACGACCACGGTCGTGCCCGCTTGCGCCTTGCCAGTCACGGTGGTGCCTGCGGGCTGAACGTTTTTCACAGCGTCGACTTGCGGCACATTGGGGCGCACCACCGGTGTGCCACCACCACCGCCGCCAGCGGCGGCCGCAGCACCTGCGGCGCCGGCAGCCAGAAGGGGATTGAAGGCCAACACCCCCACGGCGGCACCAGAGGCCACCGTAGATTCACCCAACACATAGGCGATCGCCTGCTCGCCCGACAACGACGCCAACTCAAACCCAGGCGTGGCCATCTGGGGTGTGTAGTCGTACAAAGCACCGTTTTCAGCCTGCCCCACCAAGGAGGCGGCTTCATTGGCGTCGTAGTAGCCTTCGATGATGACATCCACCGTGCCCTGGTCGTCATCGGCGATATCGATGTGCAGATCTTTGCCAACGCGCTTGGCCTTGATCACATCTGGAGCCACACCCGTTTGCGCATCGATCAACATGTACTTGGCTTTGGGCGCCGCTTGAAGGCGCAGCGCTTTGCCTGCGCCAAACACGTTCATTTGCTCGGTGCCGTCTTGCAACATGACCTTGACGTTGTACTGCTTGCTCATGATCTTTGTTCCTGTGATGTGTTCTTGATGTGAATAGGCCTGCGCACAGCGGTGTTCAACGGCGTCCGGTGACCACGATCTCTACCCGGCGATTGGGGGCGTTGCAGGCGTCGCGCTGGGCGACAGGTTTGGCTGGGCAATTGGCCACCAGCAATTCGCGGTCCGACACCGCTTGAGACTTGACACGCGCTGCCGGCAGATTGAGCTCACGAACCAAATAGGCGGCCACCGCTTTGGCCCGCTCGCCCGACACCAACTCTTTGCGGTGCGGCTGGCCGATCGGGTCGCTGTGGCCCTTGACCACTAGGCTGTCAATGGCGTCGATGCCCGACTCACGCAAAAACTGCTGCAAGCGCTGCAGAATCTGAGCACCACCCACCGCCTCGTTGAGGGAGTAGCTGGCAAAAGGAAACACCAGATCCGAAGGAATGCTCAGGGTAGAAACCTGGGCCACGGGAGCTGCGGGTGTAGGGGCTTGCGGAGCTGCGGCAACTGGAGCCACAGGAGCCACAGGAGCCGCTGGCACCGCTGGCACCGCCACCGGTGCGACCACCGGAGCCACCGCCACCTGCGGTGCAGCGGGTTTGCCCCCACAGTCGTACACCACACGACTGACCACACGTTTTTGCTCATTGAGGCCATTCCAAGCGATCGACGATTGCACCGCCGGCTGGATATTGACCGCACCGGCGTCTTGGAGCGACACGCGGTAGAAGCGCTGCTGACCTTCGGTCAGGCGCTCACGCATTTCAATCAGGCGGGGCAAGTTGTTGTCATTGACCTGAGCCGGGCTTTCCAAGCTGGTGATGACGTAGCCTGCATCGGCCACACACATGTTGAGCACAGCAAAATCACCGGGCTGCAAGGTGGTGTGAAAACGACCACCTTGGAACACATTCACCAGTCCAGCCTTGTCACCGGCGGGTCGGGTCAACACCACCCGCACCATGCCTGCGGGAACGGGCTCGAATTCCACAGGTGCGGCGGTGGCACCGGCTGGGCTGCTGGGGGCGGTGGAAGCGGGGGGTGGGCTGACCATGGCACAGCCAGACACCAGAAGAACAGCGCACAAAGTAAGAAATGAGGTCTTTTGCATGGCATCACCACTGAGTTGGATGCCTTATTCTTACTTATGAAACTGGCATTCACTAGTACTTTGATGCCCGAAAATCACATTTCATGTGCTTTGCTTAACACTTTGTGGGGAGATATCCACTTCAAAGGTACTATGCCATGGCACAAGTTCACGATAGATATGACTTTTTATAAAACTAAAAATCTAACTTAAATAAAAAGGCAAAGTAATAAAGAGCGATGGATATGCATCAGCGCCGCACGACTGGCTGGCCTCGCCGATCGCCAAAAAAGACGATCGAGATCCGCATCACGCGGGAAACACGCCTGTTGACAGATAGCGGTCGCCCCGGTCACAGACCACAAACACAATGGTCGCATCTTGCTCCCGGGCGCAGACCTGCTGCGCCACCCAGCAAGCGCCAGCTGCAGAAATGCCCGCAAACAGGCCCTCTTCCCGTGCCATCGCTCGGCACGTTTCTTCGGCATCGGCCTGGGACACGTACACCAACTCATCGACCACCGATGGGTCATAAATGGCGGGCAGATAAGCCTCTGGCCATTTGCGGATACCGGGAATGCGCGAACCTTCGCTGGGCTGCGCACCCACGATGCGGATAGCAGGATTGCGCGACTTGAGGTAGCGCGCCACGCCGGTGATGGTGCCGGTGGTGCCCATGGCGCTGACGAAGTGGGTGATACGGCCACCGGTTTGCTCCCAGATCTCGGGACCGGTGGTCTCAAAGTGCACCCGGGGGTTATCCGCGTTGGCAAATTGGTCCAACACCCGACCCTTGCCTTCGACTTGCATCTTGTCGGCCAAGTCGCGCGCGTATTCCATGCCACCGCTCTTGGGCGTGAGAATCAATTCAGCGCCAAACGCCTTCATGGTCTGTGCGCGCTCGATCGACAGGTCTTCCGGCATGATGAGCACCATGCGGTAACCCTTGATGGCCGCCGCCATGGCCAAAGCGATACCGGTGTTGCCTGAGGTCGCCTCGATCAGGGTGTCACCGGGGCGAATGTCACCGCGCTCCTCGGCTCGGCGGATCATGGACAAGGCGGGGCGGTCTTTGACAGAACCGGCGGGGTTGTTGCCTTCGAGCTTGCCCAGCAGCACATTGCGGCGGCTGCTGGCCTGCTCCACCCCGAGCCGTTGCAACCGCACCAAGGGGGTCTTGCCCACCGCATCTTCAAGGGTCGGATAATTCATGCCCAACACTGTGCCATAATTCGTGTCTCACACCCGCCGGAGTGGCGAAATCGGTAGACGCAGGGGATGCAAAATCCCCCGCCAGAGATGGTGTGCCGGTTCGAGTCCGGCCTCCGGCACCACACAACAGCCCGTCAGCGTTTTGCGCTCACGGGCTTGTTTGTTTCTCAGCTCCTGGCAACAACGCCATTTTGCGAGCGCGCTCCAGTTCCATGGCCAACAGCTGCTGGTACACCCTGGGCAGCTCAGCGCTCATCATGTTGTTCTCAATGCCATAACCCAAGCTGGTCCAAGTGCCTGACAAACGCCGTAGAACGGCTCGGATTCGCCCTTGCTTCAATTGCTCGGCAAAGTCCGCACCCCAGGCTTTGCGATCCGATAGCCAGGCCAACACCACGGTGTCTTGGTACAGCGGTTCAAAGCTGAGCGCAGCAGCGGCTTCCAGATCTTTTGTGGCCTTTGGGTGGTATCGCTGCGCCAACCCCAGCCAGGTGTTGTAGAGCAGTTGATAACGGCCCGCCGCGGTAGAACAATTGCCTCGGTTCGGACCGGTGCGAATGCCAACACAGCGATTGGGATGCACCACGATGCTGTCGGCCTGGTCGCCGCCATGCAGCACATGGTAGGGCTGTAGCACGTTGGCCTCGCTGGCCGAGATGGTGCGCATCAGGGCTCTGATATGCGGATCACCGTCTTGGATCACCAGCGGTTGTGTGCCGGGCAGCAACCAAGCGGGCCGAGTCCACCACACCAGCAGCAGCATCACACCAACAGCCAAGGTCGCCAACGCGGCGCGCCACATCAGTGCACGCCAGCTGGCGGAGCCGCGGCGGGGACGTGAAAGCTGGGCCAGTGACATCATGACAAGTCCGAGTATGCCTCGCAGACTTGGCGCGCATCCACAAACAGCGAGAATTTCGAACACCATTCAGGAGACGTGTATGTGGATTGCCAGCGCTGCCATTTTGGCCGGCTTGGTGCTGATGATGTGGAGCGCCGATCGCTTGGTGGAGGCTGCGGCTGCGACCGCTCACCACCACCATGTGCCCCCTTTGTTGATTGGCATGGCGATCATGGGCTTTGGCACATCGGCACCCGAAATGGCGGTGGCGGTGATGGCCGCTGTCCAAGGCAACCCGGCGCTGGCCCTGGGCACCGCCTGGGGGGCCAACATTGGCAACATCGGCTTGATCATGGGTCTGACCGCTTGCCTGTACCCGGTGGTGGTGCAATCGATGGTGCTGCGCAAAGAATTGCCTGTGCTGCTGGCCGCGACGGCGCTGGCGGGCGCCTTGCTGCTGGACGGTGACCTGAGCCGCTGGGACGGTCTGACCCTGTTGGGCGCGTTCGGCGGGTTGTTGGCCTGGGCACTGAAGCAAGCAAGGCGTAGAACACCCGATGCTTTGGCCGACGACACCCAGCAGGCCCTGGTGGCGCACGCCCTGCCGCGGGGCCAAGCCCTGTGGTGGCTGCTCTCTGGCTTGTTGGTGCTGCTGGTCAGCGCGCGCTTGCTGGTATGGGGCGCCGTATCGGTGGCCCAGTCGCTCGGGGTGAGTGAACTCGTGATCGGCTTGACCATGGTGGCGCTGGGCACTTCGCTGCCAGAGCTGATGGCGTGCATCGCAGCGGCCCGCAAAGGGGAGCACGACATGGCGCTGGGCCATGTGCTGGGATCCAACCTGTTCAACACCTTGGTGGTCGTCGGATTGACCAGTGTGGTCAGCCCCACACCCACCGATCCTGCGCTGCTGTGGCGAGATGGGCCGGTGATGTTGGGCTTGACGGCGCTGCTGCTTGTCATGGGGCTGGGCTGGCGCGGCCGCCTGGGGCGCATCGGTCGCGTCGATGGCGCCCTCTTGGTGCTGGCTTATATCGCCTACTTGGTGTGGTTGCTGCGGAGTTTGAGTACCACCGCTTGATCACGCAGCGCTCAATGCCAACCCTTGACGCACGTGTGGATAACGCAACACCAGGCGCAGCTCGGCCTTGAGCCGCTGGTTGCGCAAGCGTCGCGACTCGCCCATAAAGCTCAAGACCATGGGCGGCAGCTCGGTGGCGGCCTGCGCCCTGTCGACGCGGCGCGGGCGCAGCAGGCCGTACAGATCGGCGGCCAGATCGACGTAGTCGCCCATCAGCATCTCGGTGTCGTCCACCACATTGACCACCCGGTGAGCGGCGCCGCGCCACAGCGCCAAGGCACAGGCGCGCGCCAAATCGTCGGCGTGGATGTGGTTGGTGTAGACGTCTTGCTCACGCACCAACACCGGCAGGCCTTTGGCGAGTCGCTCGCGCGGTGTGCCACCGGCGCGGTCTGGCGCGTAAATGCCGGGAATGCGCAATATCACCCCGGGTGAGCCCATGTTCAAGCCAAAACGGCGCGCCGAACGCTCGGCGTCCACCCGGCGCCAGGCGCGAGGTGTACTGGCCCGTGTGCCACTGGTCTCGTCCACCCAAGCGCCATGGCGATCGCCGTAGACCCCGGTGGTGCTGCCGTAGACCCATCGCCGGGGTGGACTGCGCCGCGCCAGGCTTTGCCACAAGGCTTCGCTGCGCGGATCGGCCCATGGGCGAGAGGACGACGCGGTGGGCGGAGGCGCCAAGTGCAGCACCCGGGTCGCCACACCCGCCAAGCGACGCAAGGTGGCGGGCGCGTCCAAATTGCCCAGCAAGGGTTGGATGCCGGCGGCGCGCAGCGCGGGCGCGCGCTCGGGGCTGGAGGTCAGCGCCAACAGCCGGGTGCGCCGCCCCGCGCCCAGCGCACGCGCGGCACGCAAGCCGACATCGCCACAACCAACGATCAACACCCGTTCGCGCCGAAAGCGCGCGGGCAAGGCGCCCAGCAGATTCATGCCATTCCCCACGAGCCGGTGCCCACACCGGCAATTTGCGAAAATCCCCACAGCACAGCCCTCGGCTGCCCATTGGTTTTATTTCACACCAGTATGACATTCCAGATCACCGTCGAACCCAGTGGCCGCCAGTTCAGCGCCAACGCCGATGAAACCTTGCTCGCCGCCGGCATTCGCCAAGGCATTGGCTTGCCCTATGGGTGCAAAGACGGCGCCTGCGGTTCCTGCAAATGCAAAAAGCTCTCGGGCACAGTGGTGCATGGCACCCACCAGAGCAAGGCCCTGAGCCCCGAAGAAGAAGCGGCTGGTTTTGTGCTGACATGCTGCGGTGTGCCGCAGAGCGATGTGGTGCTGGAATCGCGCCAGGTGACTGAAGCGGGCGCCCACCCGATCAAAAAAATGCCGGTGCGGGTGCAGTCGCTCGAACGTCTGTCTCACGACGTGATGCGGCTCAAGCTGCAGCTGCCGGCGGCCGACACCTTCGGCTACCACGCCGGGCAATACGTGGACTTCCTGCTGCGCGATGGCGCGCGCCGCAGCTATTCCATGGCCAACGCGCCCCACACGCAAAGCGGCGCACCAGGCATTGAGCTGCACATCCGCCACATGCCGGGCGGCAAGTTCACCGACCAGGTGTTTGGCACAATGAAAGAGAAGGACATTCTGCGCATTGAAGGGCCGTTTGGCAGCTTCTACCTGCGCGAAGACAGCGACAAACCCATGGTACTGCTGGCCTCGGGCACTGGTTTTGCGCCGATCAAGGCGCTGATCGAGCACATGCGCTTCAAAGGCATCACCCGCCCCTCCGTGTTGTATTGGGGCGGTCGCCGCCCGGCCGATGTGT
>JBEIEH010000113.1:0-8352 GCA_040383055.1 Burkholderiaceae bacterium | reverse complement strand
CCAATGACCCCAACCAATCGGACCAGTCGGTCCACCAGCTGCCCTTGAACTCCTGTGCACTGTCAATCCAGTCATTGACATTGGCGGGAAACTTGTTGGCCGGTCCGATCCAGTGGCTGCGCTTGCCTTTGGACGCCGGGTTGATCACACCAGCGATGTGGCCCGAGGCGCCCATGACAAAGCGCTTTTTGCCCGGCAGCAATTGGGTGGTGGCGTAAGCACCACCGATGGGCACGATGTGGTCTTCGCGCGAGCCGTAGATGTAGACCGGCAACTTGACCTGGCGGAAGTCGATCTTCTCGCCACACACCACCGCTTTGCCCGGCTGGGTGTA
The DNA here is from genome assembly GCA_040383055.1 of Burkholderiaceae bacterium. GTDB lineage: Bacteria > Pseudomonadota > Gammaproteobacteria > Burkholderiales > Burkholderiaceae_C > Hydrogenophaga. Next base: position 8,018 of record JBEIEH010000113.1, on the reverse strand, counting down.
GCGGTTTTCCAAGTACAGATTGCGCAGGTACCAGGCGTACCAAGGACCGGGCAGATTGGTGCTGTCGCTGTTCCAGTACAGCAGGTCAAACGGCGGCGGGGTTTCGCCCTTGAGGTAGTTGCTCACCACGTAGTTCCAGACCAAATCGTTGGGGCGCAAAAAGCTGAAGGTGGTGGCCAGGTCTTGCCCTGGCATCAGGCCGCCTTGGGCGAACTGCGTCTCGCGGAACTTGACGAAGGCCTCGTCGATGAAGACATCCAGAATGCCGGTGTCGGTGAAATCCAGCAGCGTGGTCAGGAAGGTCGCGCTCTGCACAGGCTCTTCGCCCCGGGCGGCCAACACGGCCAGCGCGGTCCCGAGCATGGTGCCGCCCACACAGAAGCCCAGCGCGTTGATGGTCTCGGCGCCGGTGATGTCTTGTGTGGTGTGGATGGCCTGGATAACCGCTTGCTCGATGTAGTTGTCCCACGTCTCTTGGGCCATGCTGGCATCGGGGTTGCGCCAGCTCACCACAAAAGTGCGGTGACCTTGCTCAGTGGCGTAGCGGATGAAGGAGTTTTCCGGCTGCAAATCCAGGATGTAGAACTTGTTGATGCACGGCGGCACCAGCAAGAAGGGGCGCTCATAGACCTTGGCGGTGAGCGGCTTGTATTCAATGAGCTGGAAATAGTCGTTTTCAAACACCACCGCACCTTCGGTGGTGGCGACGTTCTTGCAGACCTCAAACACACTCTCATCGGTCATGGACACATGGCCTTGGCGCATGTCGTGTAGCAGGTTTTGCACGCCTTTGGCGATGCTCTCGCCTTTGGTTTCAATGGCCTTTTTCTGCGCCTCTGCGTTGAAGGCGAGGAAGTTGCTGGGCGCGCTGGCGTCGATCCACTGCTGCACAGCAAAGCGCACGCGGGCGCGGGTTTTGGCGTCGCCCTCCACCGCGTCGGCCATGGTCATCAGGGTGCGGGCGTTGAGCAAATAGCTGGCGGCTGAGAACGCGGCCACCGGGTTGTTTTGCCAAGCGTCGCTGGCAAAGCGCCGGTCACCTTGGGGCTTGACCTGCAGGCCTTGGTTCCACAGCGCAGCGGCGTCTTTGAGGTAGGTGTTTTGGATTTCAATCCATTTGGCGGGGTCGATGCGGGCACCTTGGCCACCGGCTTGACTGAACAGGGACTGCAAACCGTCGATGCCGGGCATGCCACCGCTGGCACCGGGCATACCCGGCATGGGAAAGGCCATGTTCAAGGGGTTGGCCGCGCCTGCGGCGGGCATAAAGGCCTTGAACGCCGCCATGGGATCGGCCTGACCGGCCGACAATTGCTGGGACCATTGTTGCCACTGCTGCGTCCATTGCTGTTGCAGGGCTTGCGCCGCTTCCAACCATTGTTGTTGGGCGTTCTTGTCTTGCTTCATCCGTGTCTCCAGTCAAGTTCCTCTGTGACATTATGGCCGCCAAAAATGAGGTTTTCGGGATCGGTCCAACAGGGGTTTTCACCCAGTGTGGGACGGGTGGCTTCCAACCCGCTGACAATGCAGGGCTTTGGTCGGCCACTTGCCGACAACAAGGAGTGCTCACGGTGTATTTGGTGGTCTTGGGTTGGCTGTATGTGGTGTTGATGATGGCAGTGGCCGAGGCCACCAACACCACGGGCACGGTGCTGGGGGCGATCGTCACCTTTGTGCTCTATGGCCTGGTGCCGATTGCGATCGTTGTGTACGTGATGCGTTCGCCGCAGCGCCGTGCTGAGCGCAAGGCGCGCGAAGCGGCCGAACTGTCGGCCGCTCAGGCCGCCACCGCGCCAACCGCCTCAGCGCTCGATCCAGATGCAGGCGGCCATGCGGCCGGTGCTGCCCAAGACGGCGGCGTCGCGCCGGTGCGAGAAAAACCGTGACGCTTGGTTGACGGTGCACCACGAGGTGCTGCCGTTGTTGCCGTGCACCTCGCGCACACCCATGGCCTGCAGCCGCTGGCGCGCCAACGCCGGCAAATCGGCCAACCAGCGGTCGCCCTGCCCCGGCACAAAGGCACTGGCGTGCGCGGCATGTGAGGCCACGAACGCGTCGCGCACCTCGGGGCCGACTTCAAACGCCCGTGGGCCAATACACGGCCCCAACCACACCCGCAACCGCGACACATCGGCGCGCTCGCCCAGACGCTGGGCCATGGCGCGCCAAGTGTGTTCAATAACACCCACCCCGTCTTGACCCAGCAGGCCGCGCCAGCCGGCATGGGCGGCGGCCACCACCTCGCCGTCTGGGTCGCACAAGAGCACGGGCAGACAATCGGCCACCATCACGGTACACGCCACGCCCGGCCGGTCGGTCCAGCAGGCATCGGCCACGGTGCCGTCGGGGGTGTGCGCGTCCAGCGCCACCACCTCCAGCCCATGCACCTGCTGCAAAAACACCGGCCGCATGCCCAAGCGCTGCGCCAGCAGCGCCCGATTGGCGGCCACATGCGCGGGCTCGTCGCGCACATGGTCGCCGAGGTTAAAACTGTCAAACGGTGGTAGCGACTGGCCACCGTGGCGGCTGGTGAACACCGCCTGTATCCCCACTGGTGCGGGCCAATCGGGCACCCACCAATCGGCGGGCCAATCCGGCTCACTCGGCATCGGGACAGGCCGAAGGCTGTTGCTCAGCAAAGGCCGGCAAGCCCATGCAGCGGTCGAACACCGCCATCGTCAACGGCAGGCCATCGAGCGGTGTGTCAAAACGCCGCGCATTAAAAATCTGTGGCACCAAGCAGCAATCGGCCAAGGTCGGGGTGTCGCCCCAGCAATACAGGCTGGTGGGCAGCTGGGCCAACTGGCGCTCAAACGCCTCCAGCCCCTGCCGCACCCAATGGCGGTACCAGGTGTTTTTGGCTTCTTCGCTCACGCCCAGCGTGCCGCTCAGATACTTGAGCACCCGCAGGTTGTTGATGGGGTGGATCTCACACGCAATGCTCTGAGCCAAGGCCCTCACCCGCGCACGCGCCAGGGCGTCCACCGGCAGCAGGCGCGGCTCGGGCTGCATGTCGTCCAAGTATTCAATGATGGACATGGACTGCGAGAGTCGGGTGCCGTCTTCCAGCTCGAGCAGCGGCACCAAGCCATCGGCGGCGATGTCGCGGTAATCGGGGGCCAAATGTGCGCCCTTGGCCAGGTGCACCGACACATATTCAAACGGCAAGCCCTTGAGCGCCAGCGCAATGCGCACACGGTACGACGCCGAGGACCGGAAGTAGTTGTAGAGCTTCATCGCTTGTCTCCATTGCCCAAGCGGGGGTAGTCCAGATAGCCGGCCTCGCCACCGCCGTAAAACGTCTTGCGATCGGGCGTGTTGAATGGCCCTCCACGCTTGAGCCGCTCCACCAGATCGGGGTTGGCGATGAAGGGACGGCCAAACGCCACCAGATCGGCACCATCGGCCAGCGCCGCTTGCGCCAGTGGCAGATCGTAGCCGTTGTTCACCATCCAAGCGCCGCGCCCGCCCGCTGCGCGCCAAGCCGCCCGACAGGCGGCGTAGTCGAAGGGGCGGTCGGCCAGTTCTCGCTCGCCGCCGGTGGCGCCTTCGATCACATGCAGATAGGCCAGATCCCAAGCGCCCAGCTGGGTGACCACGTGATGGAACAAGGCTTGCGGGTCGTCATCGTGCACGTCGTTGGCCGGCGTCACCGGTGATAGGCGAATACCGGTGCGATGAGCACCAATGGCTCCCGTGACAGCGGCCACCACATCCAACAACAGGCGGACGCGCTCGGGGATGCCGCCGCCATAGGCGTCGCTACGGTGGTTGCTGCCGGTCTTCAAAAACTGATCGAGCAAATAGCCGTTGGCGGCGTGGATTTCCACCCCATCAAAACCCGCGTCGATAGCGGCGAGCGCTGCGCGGCGGTAGTCCTCCACGATGCCCGGCAGCTCGTCGGTGCGCAGCGCGCGCGGCTCAGAGGTGTCCACAAAGGTGGGCACACCGTCTCGGATCAACACGGTTTTGGTTTGCGCCCGGATAGCCGAGGGCGCAACGGGTGCGCCGCCGCCTGGCTGCAATTCGTTGTGTGACACCCGTCCCACATGCCAAAGCTGGGTCACGATGTGACCACCCTCGGCGTGCACCGCCTCGGTCACGCGCCGCCAGGCGCTCACCTGTTCAGGCGCGTACAGGCCGGGCACATCGGCGTAGCCCTGGCCTTGGTGGCTGATGGCGGTGGCCTCGGTCACGATCAGGCCGGCGCTGACGCGCTGCCGGTAGTAGCGCGCCATGGCCTCGGTCGGCACAGCACCGGGGGCGCGGTTGCGGGTCAGGGGTGCCATCACCACGCGGTTGCGCAGGGTCCAAGCACCAACGGAGCAGGGTTCAAACAAGGTGGTCATGCCCCCATTGTGCTACCCCGCGTGGGCGACAGATCCGATGCCTTGGTGCGCCAGCAACGTGGCACACTGAGCGGCTCTGCCATCCACCATCAGGAGTTCCCGAACATGAGCGATTTTGTGTTTGCACCGCCCCCTGTGGTCGCTGTACCGGTGGCGGGCTCAAGCGCCCGATTTCCGGTGCACCGTGTGTACTGCGTTGGCCGCAATTACGAGGACCACGCCAAAGAAATGGGCTTCACCGGCCGCGAGCCGCCCTTCTTTTTTGTCAAACCCGCCAACACGGTGGTCGTGGTCGACCGAGATGAGACGTCTCTGCCCTATCCGACGCTGACGCAGGACTACCAGCACGAGGTGGAGCTGGTGGTGGCGATTGGCCAAGGCGGCAACGACATCTCCGCCGCTAATGCCATGTCCCACGTCTACGGCTACGCGGTGGGCCTGGACATGACCCGGCGCGACCTCCAAACCGAGATGAAAAAACAGGGCCGCCCCTGGTGCATTGGCAAAGCCTTTGACCACGCTTCGCCCATCGGTCCGATCACCCCGGCCGCCCAATTGGGCGACATCACCCAAGCCGCTATCTGGCTCGACGTCAATGGGCAACGGCGCCAAAGCGCCCATGTGCAACAGCTGATCTGGTCCATCCCAGAAATCATCGAGCACCTGTCAAAAGCCTGGACCTTGCAAGCGGGCGATCTGATCTACACCGGCACACCAGCGGGCGTGTCCAAGCTGCAGCGTGGTGACCGACTGCACGGCCATGTGGACGGATTGCAAGACATCGTAAGCGCGGTGGTCTGAGGCGCTTGGCATGGGGTAGAGTCCGCAGCCTGCGCCCCCGCCCGAGGGGCTTGTCTGTGCCAACAGGAGACACTTCCCATGATCGCTCGCCGCCAATTGCTCCAATCTGGTGCCGCCCTTGCCCTGGGCGCGCCAGCCCTCACCGGTTTCGCTCAGTCCACCGTCACCCTCAAGTTCCACACCTTCATGGCGCCACAGTCGAATGTGTGGCTCAACATGCACAAAGCGTGGATGGACAAGGTCGAGAAAGACTCGGGCGGCCGCATCAAGTTCGAAGGCTATCCCGCGATGCAACTCGGCGGCTCGCCAGTGCAGCTGTTTGACCAAGCCAAAGATGGCGTCGTCGACATTGTGTGGACCTTGCCTGGGAACACCCCGGGGCGCTTTCCGCGCACCGAGGTGTTTGAGCTGCCCTTCATGATGAACAACGCCGAGGCCACCTCGCGCGCGTTTTGGGAATACATCCACACGCATGCGCCCGACGAGTACCGCGACGTGCACCCGCTGGCCCTGCATGTGCACGGCCCGGGCATGTTCCACATGCGCAGCAAGCTCATCCGCACCGCCGACGACCTGCGCGGCTCCAAGGTGCGCGGCCCATCGCGCCAGATCACCAAAATGCTGGGCTACTTGGGCGCCACACCAGTGGGCATGCCGTTGCCACAAATTCCCGACTCGCTCTCCAAAGGCGTGATCGATGGCGCCGTGATCCCCTGGGAGGTGGTGCCCTCGGTCAAGGTGCACGAACTCGCCAAGTTCCACAGCCAATTCGACCCGGCCGGCGGCGCGCTTTACACCACCACGTTTGTGATGGCCATGAACAAAGCCAAGTACGCCGCGCTGCCGCCCGACCTCAAGGCCATCATCGACCGCAACTCGGGTCTTGAGACCTCGGGCTGGCTCGGCAAAGTGCAGCAGGCCGGCGACGGGCCGGGGCGGGAAGCGGCGGCCAAACTGGGCAACACCATCCACACCATTCCCGCGAGCGAAGCACAGGAATTCCGCCGCAAAGCACGGCTGGTGGAAGTGGAGTGGATGCAGGACATGGACAAGCGAGGCTTCAATGGCCAGCGCCTGCTGGACACCGCCAGACAGCTGATCGCCAAACACAGCAAGAAAGCCTGAGACCTCTCGCCCTCGAAAAGCCGGCCACATGGCCGGCTTTTGTTTTGTGGCATCTCGTGGCCCACTACACTCCAGCCATGATTCGCCAACCCGCCCGCTTTTGCCGCCAATGTGGCACCGCCGTTGACCTGCGCCTGCCCGACGATGGCGACACCCGGGTGCGCGCAGTCTGCCCAGCCTGTGGCATGGTGCACTACGACAACCCGCTCAATGTGGTGGGCACGGTACCCTTCTGGGGCGAACACGGCGAATACGTGCTGCTGTGCAAGCGCAACATCGAGCCGCGCTTAGGCAAATGGACGCTGCCGGCCGGGTTTATGGAACTCAACGAAACCACAGCCGAAGGCGCCCAACGCGAAACCGATGAAGAAGCCGGCGCGCAGATCGCCATGGGGGAACTGTTCACCCTGATGAACGTGGCCCGCGTCGGACAGGTGCATTTCTACTACCGGGCGCAACTGCTCTCCGCCACCTTCAACCCCGGTCACGAAACCCAGGAAGCGCGTCTGTTTCAGGAGCACGAAGTGCTTTGGGACGACCTCGCGTTTCGCACCGTGCGTGAAACCCTGGAGCGCTACTTCGCCGACCGGCGCAGTGGCCGCTTTGGCTTTCACGCCTTTGACATCGCCTAAGGCTGCTCGGCCATTGGCCTGGCCTCAGTGCAGGTGGCGGGGTTTGCGCGGACCACCATGGCCAGACGAGCCCCCTGATCCACGCGGAGGGCGCCCGAGTTGCATGGAGCTGACCAGCGCATCGAAGCGTTGGTTGAACAGGCGATCAATCGCCGACACCACATCGCCAAGCTCGGACGCGTCAAAATGCCGCTCCATCATGTGCACCACATCTTGCACCAGCAAGTCGCGCTGCACCTGCATGATGGCCGCCGGTGTGGGACCGACAAAACACATCATGAAATCGTCGCGTGCCTCTTCGTCCTCGCCCGCTTCTTCCTCGTCGAATTCGGTGTCATAGAACGACACCTCCAGCGGCGCGCCAGTGGCGGCAATGTCGTTGAGCGCCATGCAGGTCTCTTCGATCACTTGACGAAAGTCTTCGTCGCCAGGCACCGTCCAGCACATCTGCAACAGGTGATTTTCGGTATCAAAACGGATGCCCGGCTCATCGTCGTAATGGCTGGCGGCGGCAGCAGCCAAGGAGCGCTCACCCGCGTACTGCCACAGCGGCTTGAGCGCCTCCTGAATCTGGCCAAAGACCACATCCTCGCGCAGCGGCACATCGCCATGCACGTGAATTTCGAAGGGGGGGTTAAAACGGCTCATGAAAACTCACTGTAGCGGGCCGCCCCCGGCTTGGCTAGGGGCATGGTGTGGGTGGTGCCTCGAACCGGGCTCGAACCGGTACGCCCCTTTTACGGAAGCGGCGGATTTTAAGTCCGCTGTGTCTACCTATTTCACCATCGAGGCCCGTTGCGTATTGTCGCAGGCTGCAGGCACGGCGCAGAAAAAACGCCACGGGGGTAAGCCGTGGCGTCTGGGTTTGGAGGCGCGACCCGGAGTCGAACCGGGCTAGACGGATTTGCAATCCGTTGCATAACCGATTTGCTATCGCGCCGAGGGTGACCCCGGTGAAAAAAAGGGAAGCTTGTGCTTCCCTTTTTTGAACTGACTGGAGCGGGAAACGAGGTTCGAACTCGCGACCTCAACCTTGGCTAGGTTGCGCTCTCCCAACTGAGCTATTCCCGCATGTTCTGAGCACAACGTGTTGCGTGCAGAGCCTCGCATT
>JBEIEH010000112.1:0-8393 GCA_040383055.1 Burkholderiaceae bacterium | reverse complement strand
GCCGAGAACATCGCCAAGGGTTTCAACAGCGTGATCTGGGGCTTTTTGGTGATCGTGCTCTTCATGTGCGGGTACTACATGCTGTTTGGCGTGTTCTCCAGCGTGGCCTTGGGTGTCAACCTGGTGCTGCTGGTGTCTGTGCTGTCGATGCTGCAAGCCACCCTGACACTGCCTGGTATTGCGGCCATGGCGTTGGCGCTGGGCATGGCGATCGATGCCAACGTGTTGATCAACGAACGTGTGCGTGAAGAATTGCGCAATGGTGCCTCGCCACAAGCGGCCATCTTTGCCGGATACGAGCGCGCTTGGGCGACGATCTTGGATTCGAACATCACGACACTGATCGCCGGTGTGGCGCTGTTGCTGTTTGGCTCTGGTCCCGTCCGTGGTTTTGCGGTGGTGCATTGCATCGGCATTTTGACCAGCATGTTCTCGGCTGTTCTGGTGTCGCGTGCCATGGTCAATCTTTGGTACGGCGGTCAGAAAAAGCTCAAGTCGGTGTCCATCGGTACGGTGTGGACCTCAAATCGCGAAGCCGCTGCAGATTGATCGGGAAACGCCATGGAATTTTTTCGCATTCGCAAAGACATCCCGTTCATGCGCCACGCGCTGGTGCTCAACGCGGTGTCGTTCGTCACGTTTGTGGCGGCCGTGTTTTTTCTCGTCACCCGGGGTTTGAACCTGTCGGTGGAGTTCACCGGTGGCACCGTCATGGAGGTGGCGTACGAGCAGCCCGCCGATTTGGAGGCGGTGCGCAAGGTGATCACGGACTTGGGCTATGCCGAGGTGCCGGTACAGAACTTTGGCACCTCGCGCGATGTGTTGCTGCGTTTGCCGGTGCAAGCCGGTCAAACCTCAGGCCAGCAAAGCGAGGCCGTGATGGCCGCCCTGAAAGCGCAGAACCCCGCAGTGGAGCTGCGTCGCACCGAGTTTGTGGGTCCACAAGTGGGACGTGAGCTGGTGGAGCACGGCTTGACCGCGCTGGGCTTGGTGATCGTCGGCATCATGATCTACTTGGCGTTTCGCTTTGAGTGGAAGTACGCGGTCTCTGCCATCATCGCCAACTTGCACGACGTGGTGATCATTCTGGGCTTCTTTGCCTTCTTTCAGTGGGAGTTTTCGCTGGCCGTGTTGGCGGCAGTGCTCGCGGTGCTGGGCTACTCGGTCAACGAATCGGTGGTGATTTTTGACCGCATTCGTGAGAGCTTTCGCCGCTACCGCAAGAAGACCACGGTCGAGATCATCGACAACGCTATCACCTCCACCATCAGCCGCACCATCATCACCCACGGATCGACCCAGATCATGGTGCTGTCGATGCTGTTGTTTGGTGGTCCGACGCTGCACTACTTCGCGATGGCGCTGACCATCGGTATCCTGTTTGGTATTTATTCGTCTGTGTTTGTGGCCGCCGCCATTGCCATGTGGCTGGGCATCAAACGCGAAGACCTGATCAAGAGCGACGCCCGCAAAGAAGGCGATCCCAACGATCCGAACAGTGGCGCCGTGGTGTAAAACAACAGGGAGCCGGGAGGCTATCTCGCAGTGAGCAACGATCCGCACTCGTCCGTGTTGGCCCGACAGGCTCGGGAGCGCTTTGCCAAGCAGTTGGCAGAGGGCTTGCCTGCGGTGGTCACGGTGGTGAACGAGCGGTTTGAAGCCTTGCTCGATGAGGCCGGGTCGCCCAATCAAATTCAGGACCGGCGCGACGCGCGCACCTTATGGAAGCAGCTCCACAACGCATGGGTGGCCGCTTGCGGCAAGGGCCTGGCCAGTGCGGTGTATCCCAAGTTTTCGCCCTCGGGTCATTGGATTCCCGGGCAATTTGAGTTGGTGGCCGATGGCGATATCGACGACCAGATCATGGCGTCTCGCTTGGCCATGCGGGTGCTCGACGATGCCGCCGCCGAGCTCAACGAGTTGCGTTTGCGCATTCAACACTTGGAGCAGCGCAGCGAGCTGGAGCGTTTGGACGTGTTGCTGCCTGAGGTGGCCACGCGGGTGCTGGTGGACCAATGGGTGGAGTGTGGCTTGCCTCGCAACGGTTGGGGCATGGTGCAGGACGCAGCGGCCCCCGTGGTGGCCAAAGCCATGTTGCAGGCCTATCAGGCGGCCAACCGTTTTCTGGTGGACAGCGGTGTGTTGCGCAGCATCAATCTGCAGTCCCTGGTCAAGCGATCCAGTGGCAACACACAAGCGGGTGCGTTGATGCCCGCCTCTGGGCCCGGCACCGGTTATGGCACCGGCGGCGGCAGCGGCCCGGCCAGCATGCGCAGCGGCGCAGACTTGTCCACCGGGCGAGGTGGCTACGGCCAGACTTTTGGCGCCGCTTCTGGTGCCCATGACGGTGCATCGCCGTGGGTCGAGGGCCAGCGCACGGGCGGCGGCGCCCCATCCAGCCGCCGCGCCGATGTGGACGCCGAAACCCGCTTGTTGACCCATGCCACTCCGCTGGCCCGCGCGCGCATGCGCGCTCAGGGCGTGATGGGCCGATTGCGCCGCCTCTTGGGCGACAAAGCCGGGTTCGAATTTGAGGATCGACCGACCCAGATGTCGGCCGGGTCCACTGAGTTGCAGCAGGCCTTGCGCCGATTTGATGTGGGGACTTCGCAAGAGTCGACCGCACGCATCAACCTGTACGACGGCATGACCGGCGCCATGGAGGAGATCCATGTCAGCAAGGCGGCCGACGAGGTGCGCGAGCGCACCGGGGCACTGAAGCAGGCCGCCAAAACCCCGGTGGAAAAAGCCACCGTCGAGATGGTGGCACTGATGTTCCTGAGCATCTTGGCTGAAGAGCGCATTCCGCCGAGCGTGCGGGTGTGGTTTGCCCGTCTGCAGATGCCGGTGTTGCGTTTGGCTTTGTCCGAGCCGACTTTTTTTGGCGCCTTGCACCACCCGGCCCGCAAGCTGATCGATCGCATGGGATCGTGCGTGATGGGTTTTGAGTCGAGCGCCAGTCCGCAGGAGCTGGAAGCCGAGATTCGCCGCGTGGTGCAGGTGATTGAGCAGTACCCTGAGACGGGACGTCGGGTGTTTGAGCTGATGAGCGAGGAGTTTGAGAAATTCCTTGCCGGCTTCCTCACCGGCAAGGACCACACCCGCAAGGTGGTGGGGGTGGCGCAGCAGGTCGAGCACAAGGAAACACTGGCCATTCAATACACGATTGAATTGCGCAAGTGGCTCACCGATTTGCCGGTGGATGAGGCCTTGCGAGATTTCATTTACAAGGTCTGGGTGGAGGTGCTGGCGGTGTCGGCGGTGAAGCACGGACCCAAAGACAGCAAGACGCTGCGCCACAAACAAACGGCGCACGATTTGTTGTGGGCGGCCAGCGCCAAACCCAGCCGGGCCGAGCGCGCCCGCGTGATCGAGCAAATGCCCGCTTTGTTGCAGCAGTTGCGCGATGGCATGGGCCTGTTGGGCTTGGATGCCCAAGACCAGGACGCCCACATTGTGGTGGTGCGGCAGCACCTGACCGATGCCTTTATGTCCCGTGGGCCCACGATTCCACAGGACCGTCTCGACGAGTTGGCGGCGCAGCTGGCCAATTTGGAAGACATGCTGCCCGAAGGCGATCTGATTGACTTGTCGCTCGACCCCGAAAGCGTGGCGCTGTTGGTGGGCGAAGAACTGGGCGACTTTGAGTGGGTGGAACGCGGAGGCAGCATGCCCACCGAGGCGATGATGGACTGGGCCAGCGAGCTGCCGGTGGGCGAGTGGTTTGAACTGGACCACAACGGTCAGATGGGCCAAGTGCAGTTGGCGTGGCGCAGCCAGCGGGGGCAGTTGCTGTTGTTTGTGGATGTGCAGCAGCGGTGCTTGCTCTTCCCTTTGCAGCGGGTGGGCGCTTACTTGCAGGCGGGCTTGCTCTTGCCTGCCGAAGACGAAGCGCTCACGGTGCGCGCCACCCGCGACGCACTGGCCAAGCTCGACGCCAATCCAGAGCGCCTGCTGACCTGAGCGACTGCTGGGGGCTCAGGTCACCACGCGGCGCTGCAACAGCCCGCCAGGCAGGCGGTGCACGTGGCCGTCAAGTTCCAGTGTCAGCAATTCGGCTTGCAAGGCAGCGGTGGGCCAACCACAACGGGCTTGTAGGGCGTCCAGACTCACGGGGTCGTGACCCAAATGCGCCAACAGGCCACTGCCGTTGTCTTCGCCGGTGGGTTCGTCGGGGGGCTGGGTGGATGGGTGAGCGGGCCAGTGCAGATCTTCCATCACGTCTTGCGCGGACTCGACCAACTTGGCGCCTTGGCGGATCAGCGCGTGACACCCCCGCGATTGGGGCGAGTGGATAGAGCCGGGAATGGCGAATACCTCGCGTCCTTGTTCCAGCGCCATGCGCGCGGTGATCAGCGATCCCGATTGCAAGGCGGCCTCGACCACCAAGGTGCCCTGCGACAAGGCCGAAATGATGCGGTTGCGTTGAGGGAAGTGGTGGGCCAGCGGGGGTGTGCCGAGGGGGTATTCGCTGATCACGGCGCCCTGCTGGCGAATGCGGTGGGCCAGATCGCGGTGCCGTGCGGGGTAGACCCGGTCCAAGCCGGTGCCCACCACGGCCAGGGTGGGCGCACCGGCGCGCAGCGCGCCTTCGTGCGCGGCGCCGTCGATGCCCAGCGCCAAACCCGAGACAATCGCCACCCCTTGCGCGCCCAGGTTGTGGGCAAAGGCGAGTGAGTTGTCGGCGCCTTGGGGGGTGGGGTTGCGGCTGCCCACCATGGCCAGTCGGCGCGGCCAGCGCAGGGCCGAGAGTTGCCCCACCACCGACAGCACCAGCGGTGGATCGTCGGTCTGCAGCAGCTCGGCCGGGTAGTCGGGGTGGCCCAAGGGCAGCCAGTGGTGGTCGGGGGCGGAATCGAGCCAGCGCATGAGTGCGCTTGTGGCCTCGTCCAAGTCGTCGGGTGGGCTGTGAAGCCTGTTGGCCAGTTTTTTGCCCACCACCGCTTCCCAGGCCGATGGGGCCTGGCGCCATATCGCCTGTGGCACGCCAAAGGCGCTGAGCAAGGCTCGAGCGGTGTCGCGTCCCACACCCGCGGTGAGCAACAGGCGCAGCCAGGCGTGGGCTTCGTCAGGCGATGGGCGCAGGCTGGGCGACACGGTCTCAGCGCGAGGTGATGCGATCACCCACCTTGATGGCTTCGGTGTTTTGCAGCACGAGGGCGTAAGACACCTTGTCGAAGCTGCGGAATACGATCAGACGGCCATTGGTCTCGCCGTTGATCTCGAGTGCGGTGGCTTTGCTGTCGGTGCGGTCCACCAGTTGGCGCGAATCTTTGAGTGTGGACAACACGTTCCCGGCTTCCAAGCCGTGGACGGTGCCTCGGTTGAGCACCACCACCTGGTTTTGGCCAGCGAAGGTGACCGCGTTGCCGTACACCCCCAGCACCTGCCCTTGCACGGCTTGGGTGGGTTGCGTGGGCTTGAGTGGCTGGAAGGGGTTGGTCGAGCCAGGAAACAAGCGGTCACCGGTGCGAATTTCTTCTTTCACCGCCGTGATGCGCAGCACCGCCGGCACCACGGGGGCGCCGCTGCTGCCGTCGGCGCGCACGCTCAGCCGCTCGTCGTCGATCAGGTCGGCTTTGCCGACAAACTGCACCTCGTGTCCCAGCACTTCACCGGTGGCGGGATCGAGCAAAGGGCGGGTGGTCCGCCCCACGCGAAACTCTGTGCCTTGGGCCCGCGTCAGCCAAGGCCCTTCGGTGCCCACACTGGCGCGCGCAAAAGCCCGGTCGCCTTGGCCAAGGATGAGGCGGTTTTCTGGCGTGGCCACGATGCGAGCAAAGCGTTCGAGGTCCGCCGGTGCCACCACCTCCACCTCGGCCAGAAAAGCGTCCAAGCCGGAACGGCTCACCAGCGCGGCCAAGTCGGTGGGCGCGGCCTCCACGCGGGCGCGGGGCGACAGTTTCACCGTGGGCGGCTCAGCACCCGCGTTGGACTGGCCCCACGCGCTTGAGCCAGCAAGAAGGGTCAGGCTGCAAAGGCCCCACAGCAGGGCGGACGTGTGGGTGTGGGCAAGACGGATCATGGGTGATGGCTAGAGGATCAAGAGGGACCGGCTGCGGCAGGCTCATTGGGGCCTGACCAGCGCTAACGCTCTACGATACCACCCCTGTTGCCGGCGGGCGAAGCCAAAAAACGGGAAAATATGCGCATTTCCCGCCTTTGCACCCTCTTGCCGCCATGAGTGACACCGCCACCCCCGCCTTGCTGAGTATCTTGCGCTATCCCGACCCACGCCTGCACACCGTGGCCAAGCCGGTGGCCGCGGTGGACGATCGCGTCCGCGCTTTGGTCGACCGCATGTTTGCCACCATGTACGACGCCAATGGCATTGGCCTAGCGGCGACCCAGGTGGACGTGCACGAGCGCCTGATCGTGATCGACGTGAGCGAGGAGCGCAACCAACGCCTGGTGTTGATCAACCCCGAGGTGGAGTGGGCCAGCCCCGAGAAACAAAAAGGTGACGAAGGCTGTTTGTCGGTGCCCGGCATTTACGACGGCGTGGAGCGCTCGGTGGCCATTCGCGTGCGCGCGCTGGATGAACAAGGCCAGAGCCGGGTGATCGAGGCTGAGGGCCTGTTGGCGGTGTGCATCCAGCACGAGATGGACCACCTGCTGGGCAAGGTGTTTGTGGAATACCTGTCGCCGCTCAAGCGCAACCGCATCAAATCGAAACTGGTCAAGGCCGAGCGCGACGCGCGACGCTGACCGACCGGTTGCCGGCCCCACCACCAGCCCAAGAGGCGGGGCGGTAGGTCTTACAAGGACAGAACATGAGAGTGGTTTTTGCGGGCACACCTGAGTTTGCCCGCGTGGCGTTGGAAGCCTTGGTGCGCGCCGGCTTCACCGTGCCGCTGGTGCTGACCCAGCCCGATAGGCCGGCTGGGCGGGGTATGAAGCTGCAGGCCTCGGCGGTCAAACAAGCGGCGCTGGCGCACGGCATCCCGGTGGCGCAGCCGCGCAGCCTCAAACTCGACGGCAAATACCCCGAGGACGCGGCCGCCGCGCGCCAAGCCCTGATCGACGCGCGCGCCGATGTGATGGTGGTGGCCGCCTACGGGCTGATCCTGCCGCAGTGGGTGTTGGACCTGATGAGCGCCGCTGGTCCGCCACAAGGCGCAAACGCTCCCGTGGGGGGGCGCGACCCAGCGCAGCGGCGGAGCGTCGGGGCCACGGGTTTGGGGTGTATCAACATCCACGGCTCGTTGCTGCCGCGCTGGCGTGGCGCCGCGCCCATTCACCGCGCCATCTAGGCGTGCGACACCGAGACCGGCATCACCATCATGCAAATGGACGCGGGGCTGGACACCGGCGACATGCTGCTGGTCGAGCGCTTGCAGATCGCCGCCACCGACACCACCGCGACGCTGCACGACAAGCTGGCCGACTTGGGTGCCCGCTTGGTGGTGGAGGCGCTGGAGCTGGCCGCCTGCGGTGGCTTCACGCCGGTGCGCCAACCCGAAGAGGGCGTGACCTATGCGCACAAGATTGAGAAGGCCGAGGCGCTGATCGACTGGCAGCAGGACGCGGCCACGCTGGCGCGCCGGGTGCGGGCCTTTGACCCATTCCCCGGGGTGCAGGCGCTGTGGGCCGGTGAGCCCCTCAAGATCTGGGGCGCACAGGCGCTGCCCGATGGGCCGGCGGGTGTGCTGCCTGGCGCGGTGCTGGCGGTGGGCGACACGGGGGTGCGCGTGCAGACGGGTGTGGGCAGCTTGCTGCTGACCGAGTTGCAGCGCGCCGGCAGCAAGCGCCTGAGCGCGAGCGAATTCCTGCGCGGCCATCTCATCGCCGTGGGTGAGCGGCTGGGCCCCCAACCCGACGGTGTGGCGCTCTGATGTTTTGGCAAGCGCATCTGCGCGCCCACAGCGAGTTTCGCCAGGGCTGGCGCGACCAAACCAGCGTGGCCTTGGGCATCGCCGCCTGGGGGCTGATGACCGGTGTGGCCATGGTCAAGTCGGGCCTGAGCCCGCTGGAGGCCACGCTGATGACACTGATCGTCTACGCCGGCAGCGCCCAGCTGGCCGCGGTGCCGCTGATGGCGGCGGGCGCCCCGCTGTGGGTGATTTTGGCGGCGGCGTTTTGTGTGAACCTGCGCTTTGTGGTGTTCTCGGCCCACTTGCGGCCGCACCTGATGCACCTGCCGCGCTGGCAGCGCGCCATCAGCGGTTATGTGACCGGCGATTTGTCCTATGTGTTTTTTGCTAAGCGCTACCACCAGCCGGGCGCGAACGACGCTGAGTGCACCGCGCAGATGGCCTATCTGATGGGCAATTGCGCGGTCAATTACGGCGCGTGGATGAGCTGCAGCCTGATCGGCATTGCGCTGGCCAATGTGATCCCCACCGCTTGGGGGCTGGGCTTTGCCGGCATTCTGGCCTTGGTGGGCGTGCTGT
>JBEIEH010000111.1:0-8426 GCA_040383055.1 Burkholderiaceae bacterium | reverse complement strand
TGGGCGACGCGGTGTGGAGCGATTCGGGCACCGGCGTGTTTGTGCCGCCGCAGCACCGGCGGGTGGGCATGGTGTTTCAAGACTACGCGCTGATGCCGCACCTGAGCGCGCTGGACAACGTGGCCCTGCCCCTGCGCAACGCCGACCGGCTGCAACAAGCCCGGCAGATGCTGCAGCGCGTGGGCCTGAGCGACGAGCAAATGTTGCGCCGCCCCAGCGCCCTGTCGGGCGGGCAACAGCAGCGCGTGGCGGTGGCGCGCGCGCTGGTGCGTCAGCCCTCGGTGCTGCTGCTGGACGAACCGTTTTCGGCGGTGGACCAGATGACGCGCCAGTCGCTCTACGCCCTGCTGGCCGATCTGCGTGCCGACATTGCGGTGCCCATGCTGCTGGTGACGCACGACCTGCAGGAGGCGCGGCTGCTGGCCGACGAGCTGGTGGTGATGGCCGATGGCGAGGTGCTGCAGCAAGGCAGCGCACAAGCCATTCACAACGCACCGCGCAACGCCAAAGTGGCCGATGTGGTGGGCATTGCCAACCGCTTCACCGGCGTGTGGCGTGGTCCCGATGGCAGCAGCCCCTCGGGGCACGGCTGGTTGGAATGGACACATGACGGCGCTAGCCGCCGCGTGTGCGTAACCGACAAAGGCCGCATCGACCCCGGGCAAACGGTGAACTGGGTGGTGCCCGGCGCTGGCCTGCGCTTGCTCACAAATGGGCCTGTTGCTGAAGAGAGCACCGGCTGCGAGGGCGTCATGGCCCTCAAGGCCACGGTGCACAGCGTGCGCCACCTGGGCGATGTCTGGCTGGTCAAGCTGCGCGACAACACCCTGCAAGCGATGTTTCAACTGCAGCTCACCGGCGCCGAGTGGCAAGACTTGCAGGTGGGGCAAGCGGTGGTGCTGGAACTGGACAGACGCGCCATCCACATCATGCCCACACGGGCTGTGCCACCGCTGTGGCCACAGGCACCGCGCTGACCTTCTGCGTCAACGCCGGCCCAAGGGCGACGGGCCGCTGTAGAGCCAAGGACGGTCCATGAGCCGTGACCCCACCAGCGCCAAGGCCAGATCGCGCGCCCAGCGCATGGGGCCACTGGCGTGAAAAATCTCGCCGCTGCGCACCGCTTCGGCCTGCACCCGGGCGTTGCGTTCCCAACGCAAATCGGCGTAGCGCGCCAACACCGCTGGCCAATCGGCGGGGGCAGCGCCTTGCGCCAGCTCACCCAAGGTCCACGCATCCTCTAGCGCCATGGCCGCTCCCTGCGCCAAGTAGGGTCGCATTGGATGAGCTGCGTCGCCCAACCACGCCACACGGCCCTGCGCATGAAACTCGGGGCCAGGCTCGGGTGGTCGGTCGTGCAAGGCCCACAAGGTCCAACCCTGCACGGCGGTCAACACCCGCTCCAAGGCGGGTTGCACCCGGCCCACCGCTCGCATCAGATCGGCTTGCTGAGCGCTGTGGCTCCAAGAGCCTTGGTCGGCGCGGCTCGGCAGTTGGCCGTGCACCACCGCCACCACATTCAAAAACTGTCCTCGGCGCACCGGATAGGTGACCACATGCATGCGTGGGCCGAGCCAGACCGTGACCTGCTCCAAGGCGACTCCGTCGGGCACGTCGGCGGCGGGCAACAGACCCCGGTACGCCAGATGACCTGTGGGCTGGGCCACCTCATTGCGGTCCCACAGCAAACGCACTTGGCTCCACACACCATCAGCGGCCACAAACGCATCGGCACTGGCCACCCAGCCGCCCTGCTCGGTCTGCACACGCACCCCGTCGGGCTGCGCATCTACCGCCTGCACACGGGTACCCAGGTGCAAGTGAACGCCTGGCGTCGCCTGCACCGCCGCAAACAACACGCGATGCAAGTCGGCGCGGTGGATGGTGAGGTAGGGCTGGCCGTAGCGACGCTCCACTGCATCGGCCAACGGCATGGTGGAGAGGACCCGCCCGCTGCGTGCATCACACGCCTGAACGCGCTCGGGACGCGAGCTGACAGCCAACACAGCGGCCTTTAAATCCCAAGCGTCCAGCACCCGCACAGCATTGGGCCCAAGCTGTATGCCTGCGCCCACTTCAGAAAATCGATCGGCCTGCTCCAGCAGCTCCACGGTGGCCCCGGCTTTGGACAAGGCCACCGCCGCCGCCAAGCCGCCAATGCCACCACCCGCGATCAGGACAGAATTTGTCATGTGCGGATTGTGCAGGAAGGCGTGGGGTTTGATCGCCCGCAGGTGCCACAGGCCCATGCCACCACAAAAACCCCGCCGACAGATGGCTCGTGCGCCGCCCGAGCCAATGCGGGACAATTCAGCCCCATGAAAGCCCCCGAACTGCTGCTCCCCGCCGGCACGCTGCAACGCATGCGCGCCGCCTACGACTTTGGCGCCGACGCGGTCTACGCCGGCCAGCCCCGCTATTCCCTGCGCGCGCGCAACAACGAATTCAAGCTCGAACAGCTGGCCACCGGCATCGCCGAGGCCAAGCAACGCGGCAAAAAGTTCTTTGTCACCAGCAACCTGATCGCCCACAACGACAAGGTGCGTACCTACCTGCGCGACCTGCAGCCGGTGATCGAATTGAAGCCCGACGCCATCATCATGGCCGACGCCGGCCTGATCATGCTGGTGCGTGAACAAATGGAAAAAGGCCTGTGGCCCGAGGTGCCGATTCACCTATCAGTGCAAGCCAACACCACCAACAGCGCAGCGGTGAAGTTCTGGCAGAAGCAAGGCGTCTCACGCATCATCCTGAGCCGCGAACTCAGCCTGGACGAGGTCGAGGCCATCCGCAACGACTGCCCCGACATGGAGATTGAGGTGTTTGTGCACGGCGCGCTGTGCATCGCCTATTCGGGCCGCTGCCTGCTGTCAGGCTACTTCAACCGACGCGACCCCAACCAAGGCACCTGCACCAACGCCTGCCGATGGGAATACAAAACCCACAGCGCCGACACCGATGCCAACACCGGCGACGCGGTGCCCAGCCAGCGCCTGGACGGCTTCAACTTCGCCAACGAAGACGAAGAAGCCGCCAGCACCTTCTCGACCTGCGGCGGCGGCCAGCGCCACCCCGAGGCCGACAAGATCTGGCTGATCGAAGAAAAAGAGCGCCCGGGCGAGCTGATGCCGATCATGGAAGACGAACACGGCACCTACATCATGAACAGCAAAGACCTGCGCGCGGTCGAATACGTGGAGCGTCTGGCCAAGATCGGTGTCGATTCGCTCAAGATCGAAGGCCGCACCAAGAGCCATTACTACGTGGCCCGCACCGCGCAGGTGTACCGCCGCGCGATCGACGACGCGGTCGCCGGTCGCCCGTTCAACCCCGAGCTGCTGCTCGAACTCGAAGGCCTGTCCAACCGCGGCTACACCACCGGCCTGCTGGAGCGCCGCCCGAGCCAGGACTACCAAAACTACATCACCGGCCAGTCCACCAGCCAGCGCAGCCAGTTTGTGGGTGAGGTGCTGCAGGTGCGCGAGGACGGCTGGGCGCGGGTGGAAACCAAAAACAAGTTCGCCGTGGGCGACACCATCGAGATCATCCACCCCAGCGGCAACCGCCAGGTCAAGGTGGAGCGCATGCAAAACACCGAAGGCCAGGCCATCGAAGTGGCCCAAGGCAACCCGGTGCAAGTCTGGATTGAAGTGCAGGGCCCGGCCGATGGCGCGCTGATCGCCCGCATGGTCTGAACGGTACAAAGATGGCGCAGCGCAAGCCCATCACCACCGTCATTGAAATTCATCCGCTGGCCCCTGCACAGCCGCGCACTGGCGAGCCCTGCAACGGCTGTGGCGTGTGCTGCTTGGCTTTTCCGTGTCCACTGGGCACGGTGCTCTCGCTCAAACGCATGGGGCGCTGCAGCGCCCTGCGCTGGAGCGACGAGGAGCGCCGCTACCTGTGCGGCGCCATCAGCGCACCCCGCAGCACCCTGCCCTGGGGCCTGAAGTGGCTGGCGCCGCAGCTGTCACGGCTGGCGCGTCGCTGGATCGCCAGCGGCATCGGGTGCGACACCAAGTCCACCTTCATTGACTGAGCCACGGCGCCTGGGCGTCGCTGCGCCGATTCGAGGCGCTCACGCGCCGTTCCCATCGCGACTGGGATAATCGGCAATGTCTTCTGAATCTCACACCGCTTCTGCCACACCCGCCAACGATTTCAGCGCGCTGCCGCTGTCGCCCGCCACACTGGCCAATTTGCAGCGCCTGGGCTATGCGCAGATGACTGCCATTCAGGCCGCTTGCCTGCCCAGCGCCTTGCTGGGCAAAGACATCATTGGTCAAGCCAAAACCGGCAGCGGCAAAACCGCCACGTTTGCGCTGGCGCTGCTGGCCAACCTGAACCCCCGCCGCTTTGCGGTGCAAACATTGGTGCTGTGCCCGACGCGCGAGCTGGCCGATCAGGTGACCACCGAAATCCGGCGATTGGCGAGGGCCGAGGACAACATCAAGGTCGTCACGCTGTGTGGCGGTGTGCCGCTGCGCGGTCAAATCGCCACGCTGGAGCACGGGGCGCACATTGTGGTGGGCACGCCTGGTCGGGTGATGGACCACCTAGAGCGCCAGACACTGCGGATCGACGCACTCAACACCCTGGTGCTCGACGAAGCCGACCGCATGCTGGACATGGGCTTTTTCGAGGACATCGTGAAGGTCGCCCGGCAGTGCCCCACAGAGCGCCAAACCCTGCTGTTTTCAGCCACCTATCCCGAAGGCATTGCCCAGCTGAGCGCGCGCTTTATGCGCGAGCCACTGACCATCAGCGTGGCGTCTCAACACAGCGAAGGGCACATCGAGCAGCGCTGGTACGAGGTGAGCGAAAGCCAGCGCCTGCACACGGTGAGCCAACTGCTGCTGCACTTTCGCCCCGCGAGCGCGCTGGCGTTTTGCAACACCAAAGCCCAGTGCCGCGATCTGGTGGCGGTGCTGCAGGCGCAGGGTTTCAGCGCGCTGGCGCTGTTTGGCGAGCTGGAGCAGCGAGAACGCGATCAGGTGCTGGTGCGCTTTGCGAACAACAGCTGCAGCGTGCTGGTGGCCACCGACGTGGCCGCGCGCGGGCTCGATATCGCCAGCTTGGGCGCGGTCATCAATGTGGACGTGACACCCGACCCCGAGGTGCACATCCACCGCATTGGCCGCACCGGGCGCGCTGGCGCCAGCGGCCTGGCGCTGAACTTGGCCAGCATGAACGAGATGGGCAGCGTCGGCAAAATTGAACATCTGCAAGGCCGCGAGTCCGACTGGCACCCGCTGAGTGAACTCACCCCCACGAGCCCCGAACCACTCCAGCCGCCCATGGCCACGTTGCACATCCAGGGCGGACGCAAAGAAAAAATCCGCCCCGGCGATGTGCTGGGCGCACTCACCGCCGACCTCGGCTACACCCGCGAACAGGTGGGCAAAATCAACGTCAACGAATGGTCGACCTATGTGGCGGTGGACCGCGCCATTGCCGAGCAGGTGGCCAGCCGCCTGGGCCACACCAAGATCAAGGGCAAAGCGGTGAAGGTTCGGGTGTTGACCGACGCCACCGAATAAGCCGCGCCCACGCACTCCATACCCCTACGAGCCCTCCATGAGCGACACATCCACCTCCACCACCCCCACGCCAGACACCGAACTGTGCGAACCCTGCCAAGGCATTCAACGCAACTGGCGCGGCGCGCGCGGGCACGCCGAACTGCACCAAGGGCGCCACCTCAAGGAAATGCGCGGTAACACCATGGTCACCGTCACCGGCTACTTCTGCGACCGCTGCGGCGCGCACTGGCACTACACCAACGACAAGAGCAACCAGCGGGTGGGGTGGGATTTGGCACCGGATTAAGGCAACACGTCCCAAAAACAAAGCCCCGCCGGCTTGTGGCCAGCGGGGCTTTTTTCCAGCTGCTCAGCGAACGATCACACGTTCACGCCCTTGGCCGTCTCAGCGTACTCTTCGATCTGGTCGAAGTTCATGTACTTGTAGACGTTGGCAGCATCCGTGTTGATGATGCCCACGGCTTCCTGGTACTCGGCCACGGTCGGGATGCGACCGAGCTTGGAGCACACGGCGGCCAGTTCGGCCGAGGTCAGGAACACGTTGGTGTTCTTGCCCAGGCGGTTCGGGAAGTTGCGGGTCGAGGTGGACACCACAGTCGCGCCTTCACGCACCTGCGCCTGGTTGCCCATGCACAGCGAGCAGCCGGGCATTTCAGTACGGGCACCGGCGGCGCCAAAGGTCGCGTAATGGCCTTCCTTGATCAGCTCGGTCTCGTCCATCTTGGTCGGCGGGGCCACCCACAGCTTGACCGGGATGTCGCGCGCGCCGCCCAGCACTTTCGATGCTGCACGGAAGTGACCGATGTTGGTCATGCACGAACCGATGAAGGCTTCGTCGATCTTGGTGCCGGCCACTTCGCTCATGAACTTGGCGTCATCCGGGTCGTTCGGGCAGCAGACGATGGGCTCCTTGATGTCGGCCAGATCGATCTCGATCACGGCGGCGTATTCGGCGTCCTTGTCGGCTTCCAGCAGGTTGGGCTTGGCCAGCCAAGCTTCGACGGCCTTGATGCGGCGCTCCAGCGTGCGCTTGTCCTGGTAACCGTCGGCGATCATGTTCTTCATGAGCACGACGTTCGACTGCAGGTACTCGGCCACGGGCTCCTGGTTGAGCTTGATGGTGCAACCGGCAGCCGAGCGCTCGGCAGACGCGTCGGACAGCTCGAACGCCTGCTCCACCTTGAGGTCAGGCAAACCTTCGATTTCGAGAATGCGGCCGGAGAAGATGTTCTTCTTACCCTTCTTCTCAACGGTCAGCAAACCAGCCTTGATCGCGTACAGCGGAATCGCATGCACTAGGTCGCGCAAGGTGACGCCGGGCTGCATCGTGCCCTTGAAGCGCACCAGCACCGACTCGGGCATGTCCAGCGGCATCACGCCGGTGGCGGCGCCGAAGGCCACCAAGCCGGAGCCTGCGGGGAAGGAAATGCCGATCGGGAAGCGGGTGTGCGAGTCACCACCGGTGCCCACGGTGTCGGGCAGCAGCAGGCGGTTGAGCCAGCTGTGGATCACGCCGTCGCCCGGACGCAGGGCCACGCCGCCGCGGTTGCTGATGAAAGCGGGCAGTTCGCGGTGCATCTTCACGTCCACCGCCGTGGGGTAGGCGGCGGTGTGGCAGAAGGACTGCATCACCATGTCGGCAGAGAAGCCCAGGCAAGCCAAGTCTTTGAGCTCGTCGCGGGTCATCGGGCCGGTGGTGTCCTGCGAACCGACGGTGGTCATCTTGGGTTCGCAGTAGGTGCCGGGGCGCACGCCCTTGCCCTCGGGCAGGCCACAGGCGCGGCCCACCATCTTCTGTGCCAGGGTGAAGCCTTTGCCGCTGTCGGCCGGTGCCACGGGCAGTCGGAACACGGTGGATGCGGGCAAGCCCAGGAACTCACGCGCCTTGCCGGTCAGGCTGCGGCCGATGATCAGGTTGATGCGGCCGCCGGCGCGCACTTCGTCGAACAGCACATCGCTCTTGAGCTGAAATTCGGTGACGGTCTGGCCACCCTTGGTGATCTTGCCGTCGTAGGGCAGCACTTCAATCACGTCGCCCATTTCGAGCTTGCTCACGTCCACTTCGATGGGCAGCGCGCCCGAGTCTTCCTGCGTGTTGTAGAAGATCGGAGCGATCTTGCCGCCCAGGGTCACGCCACCAAAGCGCTTGTTGGGCACAAAGGGGATGTCTTGGCCGGTGGCCCAGATCACGCTGTTGGTGGCCGACTTGCGGCTCGAACCGGTGCCCACCACGTCACCCACGTAGGCGACCAGATGGCCTTTCTTCTTGAGGTCTTCGATGAACTGGATCGGACCGCGCTTGCCGTCTTCTTCGGGCTTGAATGCCGCGTCGGGACGGGTGTTCTTGAGCATGGCCAGGGTGTGCATCGGAATGTCCGGGCGGCTCCAGGCATCGGGCGCGGGCGACAGGTCGTCGGTGTTGGTCTCGCCAGGCACCTTGAACACGGTCACGGTGATGCTCTTGGGCACTTCGGGACGGGTGGTGAACCACTCGGCCTCAGCCCAGCTTTGCATGACTTCTTTGGCCTTGGCGTTACCGGCCTTGCACTTCTCGGCCACGTCGTGGAAGGCGTCGAACATCAGCAGGGTTTTCTTCAAGCCTTCGGCTGCCACTCCGGCCACATCCTTGTCGTCGAGCAGATCGATCAAAGGCTTGACGTTGTAGCCGCCCACCATGGTGCCGAGCAGCTCGGTGGCCTTGGCCTTGGAGACCAAGCCCACAGCCAAGTCGCCATGCGCCACAGCGGCCAAGAAGGACGCCTTGACCTTGGCCGCATCGTCCACACCCGGAGGCACACGGTGGGTCAGCAAATCCATCAGAAAGGCATCTTCGCCAGCGGGCGGGTTCTTGATCAACTCGATCAGCTCGGCCACCTGTTTGGC
>JBEIEH010000110.1:0-8489 GCA_040383055.1 Burkholderiaceae bacterium | reverse complement strand
CGGTGATCTAGAAGAGGGCGTTGGCAAGGCGGTTCAAGGCAGCCGAGTGGCCGGCGTCAAGGCGCCACGCCTGTGTGCGGTGCGCTGTGGCGACGGCTCGGCCGCCGCAGTGCGCAGGGCCTTGACGGCGGCAGCCAGCGTGTGGAAGCACACCCAAGTGCGGCGCATGGCGCTGGTGTGGGCCACCGAGCCTGACAACGCGGCGGTGCGCGCCGCGATGCAAGCGGTAGCAGAGGCAAGCTACGTCTACACCCATACCAAACCCAGCGCGAAGCCTTATGTCCTCAACGAGGTGTGGCTGGGTGTGCCCAACGCGGCAGCGGTGCATCGCGGCTTTGAAGAGGGCAGAGCCTTTGTCACTGGTGTGTCTACCGCTCGCGAGTGGGCCAATCGCCCCGCCAATCACGCCACCCCGTCCATGCTGGCCCAAGCCGCCAAGCAGATCGCCAAAGCCGATCGCATGACGGTGGAGGTCATGGGCCCGAAAGAGGTGGCCAAGCTCGGCATGGGGGCGTTTTTGGCCGTTGCCCAAGGGTCGGAAGAACCGCTGCGTTTTATTGTGCTGCGCTACCAAGGCGGAGCCAAAACCGAGGCCCCTGTGGCACTGGTTGGCAAAGGCATCACCTTTGACACGGGCGGCATCTCCATCAAGCCCGCCGCCGAAATGGACGAAATGAAGTTCGACATGGGGGGCGCCGCATCGGTGCTTGGCACTTTTGCAGCCTTGGCCGTGTTGCAGCCGGAAGTCAACGTGGTCGGGGTGATTCCCGCTTGCGAAAACATGCCCGATGGCCGCGCCGTTAAACCCGGTGACGTGGTCACCAGCATGAGCGGCCAGACGATTGAAATCCTCAACACCGACGCAGAAGGTCGCTTGGTGCTGTGCGATGCCTTGACCTATGTTCACCGCTTCAAGCCCAAAGCGGTGATCGACATTGCCACCCTGACCGGCGCCTGTGTGATTGCGCTGGGCGCGGTGCGCAGTGGACTGTTCTCGGCGCGAGACGAATTGGCCCAAGCTCTCCAAGCGGCCGGTGAGCGCGCTGGTGATCAGTGCTGGCGCATGCCCTTGGACGACGACTACGCCGAAGGCTTGCGTTCTAACTTCGCTGATATGGGCAACGTCGCTGGGCGCCAAGCGGGTGCGGTCACCGCCGCCAAGTTCTTGCAAAAGTTCACCGCCGAGCTGAACTGGGCCCACTTGGACATCGCCGGCACAGCTTGGAAAAGTGGTGCCGCCAAAGGAGCCACAGGGCGTCCGGTGGGCTTGCTGTTGCAGTACCTGCTTGACCAGGCGGCGCAAGCGCAAGCACCTCAAGTGCAACGGGCCAACAGCAAACGCCGCAGCAAGTGACAAGCGACAACCCAAGTGCGCCGTCGGTCATGTTCCATGTGAACGTGGCGGACGTCTTGGCCTATACCATGCGACTGCTGCGCAAGGCCTACCAGTCGGGCGCCCAGACCCAAGTGCTCATGGGGCAGTACGACCCGCAGCGGCTCAGCAGCATGCTGTGGGCACTGCCCGATGCCGACTTTTTGCCCCACGCTATCTATCAACCTGATCGCTTCCAAAAGGAAGGCAATAGGACGCGCCTCTGGTTGGACGCCACGCAAACCGCTGAGCCTGTTTGCTCTGTGGTGGTGAACCTGGGGACGCGTGAAGTGGGTCTCGCGCCTCATGTCGCACTCCACAAGGTGATCGAAGTGGTTGGATCGGAAGAGGCGGCTGTGAGCGCGGCCAGAAACCGATGGCGCAGTTACATGTCACGTGGATGGACACCACAAAAGCACGAGCGTGTGTGAGCGCGAAACTCCCCTTGTATTGGCTTGAATAAGTTTTTCTTATGAAACCATCAAGCAACTGATAAATAACCGGTGCAAACCCTTGCTGAAGCCCTGAAATATCAGTGGAAGTCCTGAGTGGACGCTTGATTTGCGTTATCGTTGCGGGGTGGAGAAAGAAAGTTCCCTCCGCATACACACATCTTTCCTTTCCGAGGATCCTTATGCAAATGAACGTCAAACTGGCCGTCATCGCCGCCGCAGTGGCTCTTGCCGCATGTG
Source organism: Burkholderiaceae bacterium (assembly GCA_040383055.1). GTDB lineage: Bacteria > Pseudomonadota > Gammaproteobacteria > Burkholderiales > Burkholderiaceae_C > Hydrogenophaga. Next base: position 6,425 of record JBEIEH010000110.1, on the reverse strand, counting down.
GCAAAAAAGAAGAAGCTGCCGCACCCGCTGCAGCGCCTGCAGCTCCTGAAGCGCAAGTGATCAAGATCGGTCACGTGGGCCCCACCAGCGGCGCCATCGCCCACCTCGGCAAGGACAACGAAAACGGTGCCCGCATGGCCATCGAAGAGTTGAACGCCAAGGGTCTGCAGATCGACGGCAAGCCTGTGAAGTTCGAATTGTTGGCTGAAGACGATGCCGCTGATCCCAAGCAAGGTGTTGCCGCCGCTCAAAAGCTGGTTGACGCCAAAGTCAACGGCGTGATCGGTCACCTGAACTCGGGCACCACCATCCCCGCATCGCAGCTGTACAACGACGCTGGTATCCCCCAGATTTCGCCGTCCGCTACCAACCCCAAGTACACCCGTCAGGGCTACGCCGCAGCGTTCCGTATGGTCGCTGACGACGTGCATCTGGGCGGCACCCTGGGCAAGTACGCCGTGGAAACTCTGAAGGCCAAATCGGTTGCTGTGATCGATGACCGCACCGCCTACGGCCAAGGTGTGGCAGACGAGTTCGAGAAAGGCGTGGTCGCTGCCGGCGGTAAAGTTGTGGGTCGCGAATTTACCAACGACAAGGCCACCGACTTCAACGCCATCCTGACCACCCTGAAAGCCAAGAAGCCCGACGTGGTGTTCTTCGGCGGCATGGACGCCGTGGCCGGCCCCATGCTCAAGCAAATGAAGAGCTTGGGCATCAACGCCAAGTTCATGGGCGGCGACGGCATCTGCTCGAGCGAACTGCCCAAGCTGGCTGGCGACGGTATGGCCGACGAGCAAGTGTTCTGCGCTGAAGCCGGTGGTGTTGAAGGTGAACAGAAGGCTGGCATGGAGAAGTTCCGCGCCGACTTCAAGGCCAAGTTTGGTGCCGACGTTCAGGTGTACGCACCCTATGTGTACGACGCTGTGATGGTGATGGCCAACGCCATGGTCGCCGCCAACTCGGCCGATCCTGCTAAGTACCTGCCGGCACTCAAAGCCATCAACCACAACGGCGTGACCGGTACGATCACCTTCGACGAAAAAGGCGACATCAAGAATGGCGCGCTGACGCTGATGACCTACAAGGGTGGTGAGCGCACCACCATTGCTGTGATCCGCTGATTGTCAGCGCAAGCAAAAAAAGCCACCTTCGGGTGGCTTTTTTATTCTGGAGTATCAAAACGAGTCCTGATTGTCTTTCATCAGGGGTGCGAGGGGGAGCTAAATCAATTGAAGCGCACACCGCTTCCGGCGCGAGGCATAAGCCATGTAACTGCCACGAGCGCCATTCGAGCTGCGATTGCGACCAACTTCTGCAGCGTACTCTTGCGCTGACATAGATCCGCCGTACCCTCAAAGACACAGCCCGCAAGCTACGGTGAGCGACATCCACACACTCATGGCTGGCTCTTCCGGTGGTATAAAAATGTAATTATTTACGTAAAAAATATTTCTTATGATGGTGTACTATAGAGGTAGATTTTTTTGAAGGAGATGGCTCGTGATTAATACATCAATCCATAGACAACGAGGTCAGGGCATGACCGAGTACATCATCATCGTAGCGCTGATTGCCGTCGCAGCCATCGGTACCTACCAGTTCTTCGGCCAGACAGTGCGCAACCAGACGGCCGGTATCGCGGCTGAGATTTCGGGCCAGAACGCTCAGGCCCAGATCCAAAACTCCCAGACCTCGGCGACCAGCGCTTCGACAGAAGGCAATAGCACTAAGGGTCTTTCGACCTATAACACCAACAGCAACTCTCAGCGATAAGCGCTAAAGCAACGTCGTTGGTCAGTGTGTGCCAATTGATGTTGGTTTGAAGGTAAGGGGGAGGGTATGCGCCGCTCGCAGAGGGGTGCGGCCTTGGTCTATGGGTTGTTTACGCTCATGGGCAGTGCGGCTGCGCTTTTTTTTCTTTTCAACACCGGGCAGCTGGTTAGGGAGAAGAATCAGCTCGTGAATACCGCCGATGCGGTGGCTTACAGCGCAGGTGTGCTGCAGGCCAAATCCCTGAACTATCTGGCCTACACCAACCGCTCTTTTATTGCCAATGAGGTGCTTGTCGCTCAGGCTGTCAGTTTGAAGTCTTGGGCTGGCTACTTGGGGTCGTGGCAGGGCAACTTGATGGGCGCCCATCCAGAGTGTTTTGCTCGTGATCCGTGGTCTATGGTTGTTGGTGGTGCTTCCGCCAGCTTTAAATTTGACCTCAAATACGCGCTGCCCTGTTGGTTGCTAGCGCAAGACCAAGTGCAGGGTACGGGGGTGGTGAGTACTTTGGCCACTGCTGTTGACCAGGTTGGCGAAGTTAGTCTGGGACTTGTTTACGCCTCGCAAAAAGCCTTGTCGCTGAGCCAAAGCATGCTGATGTCGAGGATGGCTGCTGGTGCAGATCGCCAGCGGGTCTTGCGCACCATAGCGCAACAAAACTTCCCCGAAAGTCCAGATGGCACACGCTTGGTGGTGGGCGTTGAGGCGGGTCTCCCTGACGATTGGTTGACCTTCACTCAGATGTACCAAGGCGATGAGCGCCAGCGGATGAAAGATTTGGCGCTGACCGCAGCGAACGACGGATTTGTACTGCAAAGAAGTTGGACGTCGCGTGCAGTGTTACCCGTGTTGTGCGGCTGGGGTTTCAGGCGGCAAGAGGTGAGGCGTCGCGGTGGCACTGAGCTGCTGGGCTTTGATGAGTGGCATGCAGCAGACACCCAGAGTTTTCAGCGCTACTGGACTCGTTGGCGATGGTCAGGACCACAATGCCGCAGTGGAGAGAGTCCAACGGGGTGGTCGGCTCAAGAGGCTTACAACAGCGATCAGCCAGAGGCCGGCATATTTGGTGGTGCACCTACCGATACCGGTGCGGCTTTTCGGTTGTCTCAGGTCAGCAAAACCACATCTACCAACTACGCGGGCATACAGAATTTTTACGATCTGTCCAAGAGTGTCTTGACTCAGTCCGCCGAGCCGGTGATGCGTTTGGGTATTCGCGTGGAGCGCGACCGGCAGCGCTTGCGTGTGACGGATGGCAGCGCAGCGATCAAGCAGGGTCAGGGGCAGCTGTCTACCTTTGTCACCGATGCCGCTTCGTCCGGCAGGGGCGCAGCCATGCACGGGGTCTCGATGGTCGAGGTGTATTACCGCAATCCCAATGCGGGTCGACAAGCCGAGCTGGGCAGCTTGTTCCTGCCGTATTGGCAAGTGCGCTTGAGCGCTGTCAGCCTTGGCCAGAGCTGGTTGCCTTTGGGCATTGCTTCTGTTTTTTGATTGGATGTGTGATGCCCCTTAGACGAATTGGTATCGCTGCACTCGTGTTGTTTAGCACGTGCGCGTTGGCACAGGTCAATGTTGTCACTGTGGCCAATATGCCAACCATGGACGCTCCTCCCCACGAGCGTCAAGGTGGTGACATCAAGGCTCATTTTGTGCGCTTGAAAAGTGTTGTGCATCCGAACCGATTGGCGAACTTTCAACACGACGCGGAGGCCATGGTGTCAGCGGATACGTGTCGACACATGGGTGAATCCAAGGCGCCTCTTCCGACAGATCCCGATGAGAGGTATTTGGCCTACGAAGACCACTACATCACCGACCGTTTTCATGTCACCTATCTCCAGTGGAGGCGTGCGGCAGGACCTTGCAAGCTGAAGTGGCAAATCTATCGCAAGGTCACCATCCAGTCCTTCAATGGAACCAGCTGTGTGGTCGACCTGAGTCGACCTCAGGTGGCCCGCAATCAACCCAATTGCAGCATGGAGGCCCTGCAAAGAGCGCCTGCAGCTTCCTTGACCAAGGCCATGAGGTTGTCTCAGGAGAAGCATGACTACGCTGGCCGAGTATGCCGATACATAGAACCGGCTGCGGGGATGGGCGATCTCGCCAAGTTGCATCGGCGGTGTGTCATGGATGTCGCTGATGTCGATACAGAAAACCGAGCGCCTGCTCTTATCAGGGGATTGCTGTTGCGATCCGAGACGCGACTGGATCCCAACAGCCCACATCTCGACATCATGGAGGCCGAGCGAGTGGAGCTGGGTGTTGGCGTCAGCAGGGGAGTGCTACTGCCGCATGTGAGATGAATGTTGACACCCATGCCGTAAGCCGCGCTCGTCGAGTCGAGCAGTCGGGTCAGGCGCTGACCGAGTTTCTGGTGTTGTCCGGTGTGCTCGTCGCTTTTCTGGTTCTGTTGCCAGTGATTGGCAAGTACCAAGATGTGTCGCATGCCACCCAAATGGCGAGCCGTTATGTGGCGTTCGACGCGGCGATGAATGGTGGGGGGGGCTCCAGCTTTTCCAATTCAGCCGATGTCGATGCCGCTGTGCGCCGCCGCTTTTTTGCGGAATCAACCGCACCTGTTAAGACGCGGGACGTTGCGGGCGATTTTGCGGCGCACAGCAACGCCAACTGGACCATGCCAAACGGCAGATCGTTGTTGCCCCAAAAATCCGATATTCGTGCTGGAGGGGTGATGTCAAGCGACCCATCAGACAGCCTTTTTTTGTTGCGTTCAGCCATGGCGCTTGACGGCACTGGCCTGGTCAACGCCACGGTGACGGCACCGCTCGCGCGCATGCCACAGGGTGTTCAAGCCTTGGAGTCTCTGGCCGCTCTTGATATCAGCATGCAGCGCCGCATGGTGATGATGGTCAACCCTTGGACGGCCTCTGGCTATGCTGCCACCAACGCGGTTGTGGCGAGGACCACACAGCTCCAGACTGCCTCGGTGCGCACGATGGCAGTGCCTGCACAGGTAGCGGTCAATATCGGCTTTGATCCGGGCGTTCGAGCCCCTCAAGTGGGCGATCTGCAACGCTGGCAAGATCTTGTGCCCGCCGATCGCCGCAGGTGAGCCACATGCGAAGGTTACTGCTCCAATGGTGTCTCGGGTGGGTGTGTGCGACAGCGCATGCGCAGCCTTGGCCCGAGGCAGCTGTTCCAGACGGTGCCATTCCGTTTGTCGTGATGGAAAACGGGGTCATCAATGGCATCCCTAGTCGTATCACAGGGCTGGAGTCTCGCCAATCGGCAGCCGATCTTGCTGCGTGGCTGCAGCGACGACTGCCCAAGGAACAGCGCACCCAAGACTTTCCAGCAAAGACCGTCATCAGCGCCTTGGATGGGCGGTTTATGCACACCGTGATTGTCGAATCCCGTGATGGCGGTGGATCCACGGCCATTCACAGCGTGACGCGCTTGCCTAGTGCCGCTGAAAAAGACGCTTATCAACAGCAGAAGTCTCATTGGCTCAACGCGATGCCCAGCGGCACGCGCATCACCGCTCATCAGTCATCGGTCGATGGCGTTCTGCAAAGCACCCAAGTTGTGTTGATAAACCCGCACCCCCTTGCCCTGGGCTTGCAGCGCGTGCTGCAAAAGTATCGCCAACAAGGTTTTGTGTCTGCCGATGAGACGGTGGCCGTCTTGCGGGGTTTACAGCGCTCCGGCTCCAAGCAAGAAGCGCTCGTTCAACTGAGCCATCCTCGCGGTGACGAGGTCATTGTCACGGGGGGCATGCAGGGACTGGAGAGCTGGTTGGTGGTGCATCAGACAACCCGTTTGGAGAGGCTTCGATGAAACACCCTTTGAGCCGCTCTGCGCAGCGGGGGCAATCTTCGGTCGACTACGCGATCGTTTCTGCGGTGCTTGCTGTGGCTTTGGGCATTGGCATGTCCAGCGAGGACAGCGTGCTCAGACAACTGCTCGACGCTTTTGTCACCGCTTACCGCAATTTTTCGTTTGCCATTTCCCTGCCGTGAGGATTTTTTGATGAACACAACTATCGCCGCCTTCAAGAGTGGCAAAGGAAAAACGCTGATCATTCTTGGGCTCGCCTTGATGATTGGTTTGCTCGCAGCATGGGCCGCGCGCTCCTATCTCGGGCAAAGGGTGGCTGAAATTGAGGCTCGCGCACAGGTCAAGACGGTCGGAGTGGTGGTGGCCAAAAGCGATATTGCGTCCGGCCAGATTCTGTCTTCGGACAACCTGGCTGTTCGGGACATCCCCGCAGAATGGTTGCAATCTGCAGCGGTGACACCTGAGCAATTTGATCGTGTCAATGGGCAGACGCTCGCATTCAATCTTCGTCCGGGTGAGATGCTCATGTGGCCCATGTTGGAGCAGCGTCGCGCATCGACTTTTTCTGCGCGGGTTGCCAATGGGCGGCGCGCGCTTACGCTTCCGGTTGATGAAATCAACAGCATCTCTGGCATGTTGGAGCCGGAGGACCGAATCGACCTGCTGATCACCATTGATCAAGCTGGTAAGAAATTCACGGCCCCTTTGATGCACCAAGTGCGCGTGCTGGCCACCGGTCAGCGTGCCGAGCAAGGTGCCACCGATGGCGAGCGGCGCATGTACTCCACCGTGACCTTGGATATCGCCCCGGGTGAGGCAGAGAACCTGATTCTGGCCCGAGAGGTTGGCAAGGT
>JBEIEH010000109.1:0-8529 GCA_040383055.1 Burkholderiaceae bacterium | reverse complement strand
GGCGGCGGAGAGCAGCGGGTCGGTGATTACTCGGCAGGCGTCGATTTATATGTTATCCACGATCAGCGGCATCGGGTCGGGTCGACCAGGCAACCACATTTAGGACCTGTGCCAGCGCGCGATGCGCCGCACTTGGCTGGCTTCTAGCCATGTCTCCACCACCCAGGGCCGGTCTGACACCAGTGTGCCGATCAGTTCCTTGTCGCGCATCCATTGGCCGGCCTTGAGTTCTTGCTGGGCGTAATGGAACTGCCCATCGAACGGCGCCTTGGGCGCGTACAGCGCCAGGTTTTCTCGGTAGCGTTCGACGTCGGCGTTGGCGGTGTCCAGGCGGGCTTGGGAAAGCTGCAAACCTTGGGTGCTGGCGCCGGGGACCGCCGCGCTGGCGGCGGCCCACTGCAGTTTTTGTTGACGTGCCGCTGCGGCGTGTTTTTGGGCTTCCAGTTCAGGGGCCGCCAGTTGCAGCAAGGTGTGCCCTTCGGTGACGCGCTGGCCTTCCTGCAGCGGCAAGCTCACCAAGTGGGCCTGGCCGGGCGCGTAAATGGCCCAAGATTCCCCGGGCTTCAGCACCCCTTTGACCGCGATGGGGGCGGGCAGGGGCATCAGCAGCAAGGCCATCGCCCCCAACAACAACATCACCGTCAGCCGGGTGCGACCGCTTTGGGCGATGCGTCGACCGCGTTTGTGCCATTCCAGCAGCTCGCTTTTGATCGGGTTGAGAATGAACCAGAAGATCTCAATCGCAAACAGCAGGACCCCCAAGAGTTTGGTGAACAGGTGATAGACCATCAAGGCGATGCCAATAAAAAGCACCAGTCGGTAAAGCCAGGTGCCAAAAGCGAAGGCGATGAGCGCCTTGTGTTGCAGCGGTGCAAACACCTCGGGCACCGGTTCCTTGAGCCTGAACAGCCATTCGCGCAGCTGCCAGCGCGCCAGCGCAAAGCTGCGTTGGTGCAAGTTGGGCAGGTTGAACCAGTCCATGACAATGAAGTAGCCGTCGAAACGCATGAAGGGACTGGCGTTGACCGCCACCGTGGCCACCCAGCTGACAGTGGCCAGGAACAGCGCCGCCGATCGGGCCGGACCGTCCGGAAACACGGCCCAGGCCAGCGTGGCCCAAGCCGCTATCACCAGCTCGGTGGCGATGCCCGCACAGGCCACTTCCAGCCGTTCGCGGCGGCTGTGCAAACGCCAGGCTTCGTTGGTGTCGGTGTACGGCATGGGCCACATGACCAGAAACGCCACCCCCATGCGGGGAATGCGACAGCCGTGTCGCTTGGCGGTGAACGCATGCCCCAGTTCGTGCAGCACTTTGACGACAGCCAACGCCAGCCCATAGGACAAAAGACCTTGAAAGCTGAAGGTGTCGATCAGCGCAGCGCGGAATTCGCCCCACTGCTGCAACACCTGGTACAGACCCAAGCCCAGAGCGCCCAAGGTGATGGCCAAAAAGGTGCGGGTGTAGAACAGAGCGGCCAGCGGCATCCAGCGCTCCAGCCATTTGTCGGGCTTGACCAGCGGCAGGCGAAAGAACAAGTAGTGGTGGATCAGCCAGTTCCAGATGCTGCTGCGGCTCTTGGCCACGCGATCGGCCATTTCGCCGGCGCTTTTGGGGTCTTCGGTGGCCAACAGCTGGTGTTCGGTCAAAAACTTGACCAAGCGCTCCAGATCGTCACTGTCCGGGTGCAGGGTGGTGTCGCGACCCACCGCATGCAAGATGGCCTGGGCGTTGCCCATGCTCCAGCGGCGCAACAGCTCAAAGCTGAGCCAGTCGATGCGGTAGAACTGGTTGCGCACCGGGTCGTGCAGCACCCAGCTGGGCTGGCCGTCGGCCAGCACCGCACCTTCGAACACGTCCAGTTCTTCTCGCAGGCGGGGCCAAGCCATGGTCAGATACCCAAGGTGGCCCGGGCAATGGCCCAGGGTTTGCGCAGCAGCCAATAGCCCAGCACCGTCCATTCGCCGCTGATTTTGGCGGTGCCCTTTAGGCCGACCCGGTGCTCGGTGGGCCCAGTGGGGGTGGCGCGCAGCCGGTAGGCGAACTGACCGTCTGGCCGGCTTTGGGCTTCAAACGACACATAGCGCAAGGCCGCGCGCACTGGGTTGAGCGGCTCGGCCTGCAAATACAGCGTCACCTCGTGCCCGGGCTTGAGCACCACCGCGTCGTCCAGCGGCAGCCAGACCTCCACCTCCACCTCGTCGCGGGGCGCGATGCGCATGATGCGCTCGCCCACCGCCACCGGTTTGCCGATCCAGCTGGTGGGGTCGTCGAACAGCGCCAGACCGGACTCCGGTGCCAGCACCCGGGTGCGCTCCAGCTGTTGCCGCAAAAACGCGTATTCACTCGACCGCTCTTCGATGGCACCCGCTAGCAAAGCCAGTTCGGTGCGGTATTTGGGGTCTTCTAGCGCGAGCTGGTTGGTTTGGCGGTACTGCTCGCGTGCGGCGTTGAGCGACTCTTCGGCCACTTTGACGCGGCTGTTGAGCAAGGCCTCGTCGAATTCAAACAGCAACTGCCCCTCACGCACCGCGTCGTTGGGTTGCACGTGAAAACGCGCGAGCACGCCCTCAATGGGAGATCGCACCACCTGTGGCGAGGCGGGTACCAGTTCGGCGCTGGCCAGCACCGTCATGCGCACCGGCACCCAAGGCAGCACCACAGCCAGGGCAAGTGCCCACACCGTTTTGCGTTTGAACCACGGCGTGTGGCGGGCCCGTGGTCGGGTGGCCCAACGTTTGATGCGTTGGGCCCAGCCAGCCGGTGCGTGGGCATGCAGCGCGGCCCAGGCGTGCTGCCAAATGCCCAGCCATTCGGTGAGCAAGGCCTGCTCGTCTTCGGAGAATGCCATGTCGCGCGCCAGCAGCAGGCAAGTGCCGGCTTCGCCCGTGGGCAGCGCCAGCGCGTGTTCGGGCCACCATTCGGCCCATTCGGCGCCCACCGCAGGGCTGACGTCGGCCGGGCTGAGCGCGCGCGCTTCTGACACGGCGTCGAGGTGCTGGCGCACCAGCGCACGCACCCAGTCCACATAAGGCGCGTTGAGTTCGGGTTTGACCACGCCCGACAGGGCGCGCACACCGTCCTCTCGCCGCACCAGCACCGCCTGCCGGTAAGGCACCAAGCTGTGTGTGCTGTTGACCAGCAAAAACACCAGCTCATCGGGTGAGCCGGCCGCGCGCGCTTGGCGAGACAAATCGTGCAGCGTCAGCAAGGGGTTCATGTGTGCCGTTCCCTGTGGGGTGATGTGCCCTTATTTTCCATGCTCGCTGCGCGCTGCCAGCAACACGGGGGTGCTGGCGCGTGCCTTGGCCAGTTTGTCGCTCAGGCTGGCACGCCCGCCGCCACCGTCTGGGGTGCGCTCCAGTGTGATGCGGAACACCGTGATGGCGGTGTTGCCGAACTGGTCACGCGCCACCAAGCGGATGGTCCAGTCGCCGGACGCCTCGGCGGGCGCCTGCACGATCAGTCGGCCCGTGCGTGGGTCGAAGCGGATCCAAGGCGGCAGTGGGCGGTCGTCCAAGCTGCTGATCTCCAGCACCACCTCGGCGCTGGGGTTGTGGTGCACAAAAGCGTCGCCCGGTATGTCGACACTGACCACGCGGCCCAGCACCACCCGGATGTCGCCCACCCCTTTGTAGACCGCCAGCTCGGTGGCGCGCTCGTTGAGCAACACCGGGAAGCCGCTGGCCAGGGTGGTGGAGACGTTCATCCAGCGGTCGATCCAAGGACGTGCGCTGACATAGCTGTCGTCGATCGGCGAGGCGGACATGTCCATCTGCGAGACCGGGCGCGGTTGGCTCCACGATTGGCCACCAGTACCGGCCGAGCCCCAGCCCCGTGCACCAGGCTGGTCGGAGCGATCGCTGCGGCTATCGCCCGCGTCGCGCGCGCTGTGGTGTGCCGCATCGCTCCACGGCTGCACCGGCGTGGCTTTTGGGTGGGGGCGCAGCGGCTCCAGCGGCGTGGGCGCTGGCGGTGGGGGCACCACCGCGATCACGATCTGGCCGCTCGACTCGGTGCGGTTGCCCGCCAGGTCGGTGATGACCACCCGAACGGTGTAGATGTTGCTGTTCAGGAAGCCCGCGCGCATGCTCCACACCCCGGTGGCGACGGTGTAGCTCAAGCCGTTGCTGGCGTCGTAGCGTTGGCCGTTGATCCAGACCTCTGCGCTTTCGCCCGCACGGATCAGGGCCAAACCGGTCACGAGGGGGCGGTTGTCGGTGGTGATCTGGCGCTGCACCGACGCCGCTGCCGGTGTGGTGTTGTCCACCGTCAGCTCCACCGTGTTGCCGATGCTCTGGTTGCCAGAGTTGTCGGTGGCAATGGCGCGGAAGGCGTAATGGCCATCGGCCAAGTCGCGTTGCTCCGCTGTGGTGGCGGTCCAAGCGCCGCCGTTGACGCTGACTTGGTAGACCACCGTGGCACCCGCTTCTTGTCCAGCGACGCTGAGATCGACATCGCGGTCTTGGGTGATGAAGTCGCTGTCCGAGGCGCCGCTGTCGAGCAGGTTCAGCAGGCTGAGCGTGCCGGGGGTGGGAGCGCCGGTGTCGACCGTGATGTCCACTGTATTGCCCACGCTCTCGTTGCCCGCGCTGTCGGTGACGATGGCGCGCCACGCGTAGTGGGCGTCGGGCAAGTTGCGCTGGGCGGCGGTGGTCAAGGCCCACGCCCCGCCATTGGTGCTCACTTGGTAGCGAACGGTCGCGCCCACCTCTTGGCCGCTGACGCTCAGGTCCAGATCGCGGTCTTGGGTGACGATGCCCGAGGAAGACGAGCCGGTGTTGTCCAGACCCAGCAGCGCCAGCGTGCCAGGCGCAGGCGCTTCGGTGTCGATCACCGCGCTGGTGGCGGTGCTGGCGCGGTAGTTGGCCGCGTTGCTCACCTCCACGTCCAGCGTGACCGTGCCGTCGCGCAGCGCGCTCAGGTCGACGCCGCTCACATTCCACAAGCCGGACGCGCTTGCCGTGGTGTTGGCCCGAATCTCAAGAGCTTGGCCTTGGCTGTTGCTGCCGCGGAACACCAGCGAGATGGTCCGACCGGCTTCCACGCCAGTGGTGGTGCCGCTGACGCCAACGTTGCTCACCTCGGCGGCGTTGATCAGCCCGTCGGGGGTGATGAGCGCGCTGTCGAGCGCGATTTCGGGCGTGGGGGCGGTGTAGGCCACAAAGCCCGGATCGACGATCACCCCGTCGGCTTTGCCGTCGTCATCGCCTCGGCCACCGTCGTGAATGAAGAGGCTGATTTGGTCGATCTGGCCATCGTTGTTGGTGTCGATGAACCGTGCGCCGGTGCCGGTGGCATCGTCCCACGTGAAGGCCCACACCACCTGGGTTTGCTGCACGGGGTCGTAGCGGAACTTGAAGTAGGTGTTGTAGAAGCCTTCCGGCACCCGCAGGTCGATGCGGTGAATCTGACCCACATGGGTGTTGATCACCTCGCTGGAGAGCAGGTCGACCACCGATTCGTCCACCAAGCCGGTGCGCACCACCTGCGGGTAGAGGCGGAACTCCACCACGTCGGTGGCGACGAACAGATCGCCGCTGCCCAAGCTGCGCACCGCCAAGGCGGCGTTGCGCTCGGCGTCGGTCACCAGGCGGCTGGCCACGTTGTCGACCTGCACCTCCACTTTCAGGTTGTTGCCTGGGTTGAGGCTGGCGTCCACCAGCAAGGCTTCGAATCCGGTGCGGCTGAGGTTGCTGGAGTCCACCGCCAAGCCTTGGCCGTCGGTCATGGCCACCGCCACCACATCGCGTTGATCGGCGTCGTCGATGCCGTCGTTGTTCAAGTCGACAAACGGCTTTTCGAGCTGGAAGGACACCCCGTCGCCGTCCATATCGGGTTGCGAGGCGATGTTTTGTGGCGCCACCACATTCACCACCAGCGATGGGCTGCTGGCCGAGGTGTTGCCAGCGGCGTCTTGGAAGCGGTACTGGATGTTCCAGCTGCCAATGGGCAGGTTGGACAAGGGCATCAGGGTGTTGGTGGCCTCGTGGTACAGGCTGGGCACCTCGCGGCCGTCGACCACCAGCACCACGCGGGCGTCCTGGAAGCCGGGCCGCTGCACCACCAGGCTGAAGATGCCCACCGGGGTGGGGTTGGGGCCGATGATGTCGGGCGCTGAGGTCGGTGCCTCGGGCGCGTCGGTGAGCACCGCGTAGGCTTGGCTCAGGCGTTCGCCCAACGTGTTTTGCCCGTTGGTTTGGCGAACCACTTGCAGATCGATGCGCCGGTCCTCGCCATCGAGCAGCTCCACATCGAACCAGCGCAGCACGTTGCCGTCCACCAGCGGTGTCAGATCGGTCCAGCCCGCACCCGGTGGGGTGGCAGAGCTGGCGCCGTCCAAGCGGCCATACAAACGCTCATTCGCGTCAAGTACGGCGGTCAGCTGCGCCGATACGGTTTGCAGGTGCTCGTTGGTCTTGAAGTCACTGCCCGAGTAGCCGCTGTCGCTGGACAGGCGCAGGCCATAGACCTGCGGCAATTGCCCGGTGATCCGGTTGACGATGGTCTGCACTTCGCTGAGCGTGCCTTTGTTGACCGCGGCGTCCAGCGCAGCGCTGAGGGTGGGCAGGTCGGCGGCTTGCAGTCCGGTGGTGTTGACCCCGAGCAGCGCCAGATCGGCCAGGCTCAGCCCCGATCCGGGTGTGAGCAGGCGGTTCACCGCAGCGGCCAAGGCGTCGATCTTGCTCACGCTGTTGACGTCGGCGGTGGTGGCGTTGCCGATCACGCTGTTGAGCAGGTCGATGCCCGCGTCGCTCAACGCGGCCGCGCCGGTCGCGCCGATGGTGGTGTAGGTCTGGCGCGTCGGGTCGATGCCAGGTGAGGCGTCGGTGAAGGCGCCGTTGGCCTCTGCCAGCACTTGGTTGTAGGCGCGGACGATGGCGTCCACTTCCTCCACCGTGTCCGCCAGCGCCCCGGTGATCGCCGGGCTGGCCAGCGACGAGTTGATGGCCGCCACGTTGGCCGCGCTCACACCCTCGAATCCGGCGTTGATGTAGTCGACCGCTGTCACCGCCACCGAGGTGTTGCCATCGGCGTAAGCGGCGATGCGCTGCAGACCGACTTGGCGAGCGGCTTCGCGCAGGTAGGTGCGCAGCTCGGCGGTGCTGTCCACCGCGTCGCGTCCCACCGGCTGGCTCAGGAAGCGCTGGGCCAGCGCTTCGATCTGGGCTGAGGTGATGCCGGTGATACCCATGGCACCCAGGTCTTCCGGTCGCAGCGGTTCGGCTGGGGTGTGGCCTTGGGCGATGGCCATGACTTTGTTGACCTGCCGCGCCAGCGATTCGATTTCGGCCACCGAGTCCACCGAATAGAAGCGCAGGTCGCCGATCACGTCGTTGAGCAGGCGCAGCGCGGGCGCGTCCAGTGCGGCCGCAGTGGTGGCGCCGATGCGAGCGAAGTCGGCAGCACTGGGGTCGCTGTCCGGGGTGACATCGGCGTCGAGGCCGTTGGCCTCACCCAGAATCCGCAAGAACGTGTCGACCACCTGCTGGGTGGCCACCACGTCGGTGAGCTGCGGTGAGCCCACCGGAGCGGACGCCAGGGCGCTGTTGATGGCAAAAATGTTGACCGAATCGACACCCCGGATGTTGGCGCGTGTGTAGTCCTCGACCGTGGGCACGGGGTTGCGGCTGCTGTCCGCGTACGCGCGGATTTTTTCGAGCATCAGCTGCAAGGTGTTGTCGATGATCGACTGCAGCTCGTCACGGCTCACAGGGCCTGCCTGCTCCGACAGCAGGGTGGCGATTTCGAAGTTCACGATCTCCAGGTTGGCCTGGGTCACGCCGCCCAGACCCAAAGCCGCATAGTCGGCCAAGGTGGCTGGTGTGTCGCTGGTGGTGTCTAGCACGCGGCCCATGGCGTCTGCCAAGGCTTGCAGCTTGGACACAGCGTCCACACCCGCCACCGATTGCTGGCCAATCGTCTCGTTGAGCAGTCCTATGTGGTCGGCTTGGCGTGCGGTGAGCTCCACCCCAATGGCGCGGTAGTCTGCTGCACTGGGGTTGCGGGTCGGGTCGGTGTCGGCGGCGCTGCCGTTGGCCTCGGTGCGGATGCGGATGTAGGCGTCCACCAGCGCTTGCAGTTCGGCGCGGGTGTCGACCGCAGCGGCGGTGACCGGTACGCTGGCCAGCGCGCTGAGCACCGATTTGAGGTTGCCGGCGTCCACCCCGGTGACCGCCACGCGGGTGAAGTCGATCAGCATGGGCGCGGTGGACGCACCGTTGTTGTCGGCGTACTGGGTGATCAGGTTCAGCGACTCGGCGGTGCGCTGGCGCTCGAGTTCCGCCGCTTGCCACAGCGCCTCGGCTTGTGCCGCCAAGCTTTGCAGATCGGTCACGCTGGTGGGCGCGGGAGAGCCAATCAAGGGCAGCAAGTGCGCCAAGTTGTCGCTGGTGACGCCGGAGATGCCGAGGTTGGCAAAGTCCTGCGGGGTGAGGGCGGGCGTGGGTGTGCCGCCGCTGGCGTGGGTGGCGATGGCGCTGGCCGATGCGGCCATGGTGTTGAGCTCGGCCACCGAGTCGACCTGCGCG
>JBEIEH010000108.1:0-8614 GCA_040383055.1 Burkholderiaceae bacterium | reverse complement strand
TGCTGGCGCACTTGCATCCGCTCAAGCCACAGTTGGCCAATCCTCCAGGCACCCGCCGGCCCGGTCCGCTGCGGGTGGCCTATGTGTCCTGTGAGTTCAATGAACACGCTACCAGCTACTTGCTCGCTGGCGTGCTGGCCCGCCACCGGCGCGAGCGGGTGCAGGTGCATTTGCTGAGCTACGCGCCGCCCAAGGCCAGCGGGCCGGACGCCATACAGCAGCGCTTGCAGGCCATGGGTCATACCTGGGTCGACGTTCATGCCTGGAGCGACGCGCAGGTGGCCCAGTGGTGCCGAGACGAGGGCATGGACATTGCCGTGGACTTGAAGGGACTGACGCGCGATAACCGCATCGGCATCTTTGCGCACCGGGCCGCGCCCGTGCAGGTCAACTGGTTGGGCCATCCCGGCAGCTTGCCTGCACCCTACATGGACTGGGTGCTGGCCGACGCCCAGGTGCTGCCGCCCGCGCTGGAGCCGCACTTTGCCGAGCGCGTGTGGCGCCTGCCGCACAGCTACCAGCCCAACGACCCGGACCGCCCGATCGACCCCACACCTCAACGCTGCAGTGACCATGGCCTGCCCGAGTCTGGCCTGGTGCTGGTGTGTTTCAACAACAGCTTCAAAATCACGCCCGAGGTCTGGGCGGTGTGGATGCGCCTGCTGCTGGCTCGGCCCGATGCGGTGCTGTGGCTGCTGGCCGGGCAAGAGGCGATGCAAAACAACCTGCGTGCCCACGCGCAGGCCGCAGGCGTGGACCCGCAGCGCCTGGTGTTTGCGCCGCAGCTGCCGCAGGCCCGGCACCTGGCCCGGCTGCAACTGGCCGATCTGAGCCTGGACACGTTGCCCTACAACGCCCACACCACCGCCAGCGACGCGCTGTGGGCCGGCGTGCCGCATGTGGCGTGCACCGGCCAGAGCTTTGCCGCCCGCGTGGGCGCGAGCGTGCTCACGGCCGCCGGTCTGCCCGAGCTGATTGCCCACGGCCTGGCCGACTATGAGGCGTTGGCCCTGCGGCTGGTGAGGGACGATGCGCAGCGCAGCGCACTGCGTGCCAAGCTGGCCATGCAGCGCAGCATTGCACCGCTGTGGGATGCCGATGCGTTTGCGCGGGATCTGGAAGCGGCGTTTGAGGGCATGGCGAGCCTGCGGTCAGTGCATCATGCAAGATAGGCGATTCGATGGATTTTTTAAGGCGGCTTATCCATGACTGCTTCTGTACACCGACACGCGGATGTCAACCACACTCCGGACACTTGTTGGCAAGGGTTGAAGATCCGTCCCGTGGATGCACGCCTGTGGCAAGTGCTGGCTGCACTGTATGCACAACGTCAACTGCCCTGGCACTGCGTCTACGCGCTCACGCAGGCCCGGCGCTGCGCAGCCGCGCAGGGCCTGCCCCTGCCCGAGGTGCCCGCCAGTGCCGTGGGTGATGTGGCTGTGTGGGGCGAGGAGGGCGACGTGCTGCTGGCCCGCAGCGGGCTGCCCTGGGCGGGTTGCGCACAGGCCATGTCGCAGATGCAGGCCGTGCTGGCCCAGGAGCCGGGCGATTGGCTGAGCTGGCTGTACCTGGCGCGCTGTCGCGAGTTGGGTCAGCCGCCTGGTGTGGTCGATCCACAAGTGCGCGAGGCGGTGCGCCGCGCGATTGATCTGGAGCCTCTGCCCGGTGAGACCGGTCACCTGCTGGCCCAGTGGCGCCTGCGTTCCGGCCAACCTGGACAGGCTTTGGTGGCCTTGCAGGCGGTGCTGCTGCAATCGCCTCAGCGTTATGGCTCCTGGTTGCTGCAGGCGCAGGCGCAGATGCAATTGGGCCTTCAGGCCGAAGCCGTGCAGTCTTTCGAGCGGGCCGGGCGGTCGCAAAACCCGCAGTTCCTGGCCTTGCTGGCCGATAAACTGTTTCAGTTCAACTTTGGTGCGGAGTCGCTGGCGGTGCGCGAGGCGGTCGCGCGCCTGCGCCCCAACGATGCCATGGTCTGGCTGCAACTGGCCGAGATCCAGTCCAAGCTGTGGCAGATCGACAAGGCCCAGGTCAGCGTGGCGCGGGCGCTGGAATTGGAGCCCGGCAACCCCGTGGCGCTGCGCTGGCGTGACGATCTGAAGGCCGCCGGCCACAGCCGCACGCAGTTCGAAAGCGAGTTGGCGCAGTTCGAGACGCGGGGCCTCAAGGACAACGCCCAGGGCGCGCAGCGCCTGCTGATGCAAAGCCTTTACCAGGCGCACCTGGCGCCCGAGGCCGTGGCCGACCTGCACCGGCGGGTCGGTCAGGCCATGCAGGCGCAGGCCGAACAAAGCTTCCCGTCCGATCTGGTCGCCCCCCAACCTTTGCCCTGGGACGGACAGCGCCGCCTGCGCGTGGGCTATGTCAGCGGTGACTTGCACCGCCAGCACCCGGTCAATGTGTTCATGTTGCCGGTGCTGCAACGTCATGACCACAAGCGGCTGGAGGTGTTCATTTATCAGACCGGCACCTTGATCGACGAGTACACGCGCATGGCACGCACCTGTGCCGATCATTGGCGTGAAGCCTCGCATCTGAGCGATATGGCGCTGCGTCAGCAGATCATTGATGACCGCATCGATGTGCTGGTGGACCTGGCCGGGCACACCTCCACCCACCGCCTGGGGGTGTTTGCCAACCGGGCCGCCCCCGTGCAAATGAGCTACCTGGGCTATCCACATTCCACCGGCCTGCCCTGCATCGACTGGATGATTGCCGACGCGGTGGTGGCACCGCCCGAGCATGCGCACCTGTTTACCGAACAGATTGCCCGCGTGTCGGGCACGGTGTTTTGCTGGGCGCCGGTGGACGACTACCCGCTGCCGCCCGATGCGTCCACGCCACGATCCGGGCCGGTGGTGTTCGGCTCGTTCAACAACCTGCTCAAGGTGGACGACGCCACGCTGGCGGTGTGGGCACGCATCCTGCACGAATGCCCTGATTCACGCCTGCTGCTCAAGTCCGCCGTGCTGGCCGACCCGGTGGTGCAGCGCCAGACCTTGGATCGCTTCGCGGCCCAGGGCATTGGTCATGAGCGGCTGGAGCTGAGGGGGCCGAGCGAGCTCTCGCTGATGATGCAGGAATACCTGGACGTAGACGTGGCGCTCGACCCGTTCCCGTACAACGGCGGCACCACCAGTTTGCAGGCGCTGTGGATGGGCTGCCCCCTGGTGAGCCTGGTGGGCCACAATTTTGTCTCGCGCATGGGCGCGAGCTTTCTGACGCACCTGGGGCGCAGCGAGTGGCTGGCCCACGATGTGGAGGGCTATGTGGCCAAAGCCACGGCCCTGGCCCAGCAAGTGCGTCAAGCGCCTTGGCAGAGGCAAGTCCAGCGCCAGGCGATGCAGGCCAGCGGCCTGTGCCAGATTGAGCGGCACACGCGCGACATCGAGGCGATTTACCATGAAGCCCTGGACGCGGTTGCATGGTGAGCCAAGATGTGCGGCGCTGATTTCCAGATCAAGGCGTCGTGGGGTTTTTTGTGGTGGCTTTGTGTTCGTGAATTTTGGGTGATTTGAAATGTCTTTTTGATGTCTCAGATCAGTTGAATGTTTGTTTACGAATTGAAATTGAATTGGGTGGGTCAAAATGATATTTTTTCTATCAGTCAAAATTAACAAGAATAATGATTTTCTCCGGAGTGTTCTGCGAATGCTGACGCTGATTTTTGTTATCAGTACGGGCTTGGCGGGCTGTGGCGGTGGTGGCAGTGTGGATGGTTTGAGCAGTACAAACGGTGACAATGGGGGCGGCAACGAGAATGCACTGTTGTTAAGTGCAGCATCGTTGAATACGCAAGGCGCGGTAGCGCAGAGCGCTTTGCCGATCGGTTCCAGACCGGTTCCTAAAACCAGTTCAAAAAAAATGTACATCCACATAATGCCCTGGTTTGAAACAAAAACCACTTCAGGAAACGGCAACTGGGGATTGCATTGGACGATGGCCACACAGAACCCTGATGTGGTCGATGCTTCGGGGAGGCGGCAAATTGCTGCGTATTACTACCCTCAAACGGGTCCCTACGCGTCTGGCGACAAAGACATCATCGAATACCAATTGCTGCTCATGAAGTATTCAGGAGCAGATGGCGTGCTGATTGACTGGCCTGGGACCCAGAGTTTGTATGACTATCCGAAGAATCTTCAGAATGCGGAAATGTTGATCGCACAGACTGCGAAGATTGGACTTGATTTTGCGATTGTGTATGAAGATCAAAATATCCAGATCGGCTACAACTTGGGAAGGATAACGGACAAGGTAGCGGCTGCTCAACAAGATATGGGTTACCTCAAGGATCGTTACATAATCCAGAGTAATTACATTCGGGTCAATGGGGCCCCGCTGTTGCTGGTCTTTGGTCCCCAGACCTTCAGTACGGAGGCGGAATGGACAAATATTTTTTCTTCATTCATGATCAAGCCCAATTTTTTAACATTGTGGTATCAAGGGACGCGGGCCGGAATCAATGGGAAAGGTGAATATCCTTGGATTTATTCCGATGGCATGGTCGGTTTGGATAACTTTTACAAAAACCGCCCTCTGAATCTGAAGTTCGGCGTTGCCTACCCTGGATTCAATCCCTTTTACAGTGCTGGTGGCTGGTCGGGACCTGGCTTGACGTTGCCCTATGGAGCCACGTTTGCGACCACGCTGGACAAAGCCCTTGCCGCCCCTAATGTGAACCACATACAAATTGCCACTTGGAATGATTATGGAGAGGGCACCATGATCGAGCCGACGCGAGAATTTGGTTACAGCTTTCTCAAGACACTGCAGACAAAATTCGGAGTAAGTGCCACCCAGAGTGATCTTCAACTCGTCTACACCTTGTACCAAAAACGCAAGCAGTACATGGGCAATGCCAGTGTGCAGACGAAGCTAGACCAAGCGGTTGCTTATCTGGCGGCCTACAAGGTCGCGCAGGCGAGAGCGATTATCAGGAAGCTGTGACAGATTCATGGTCGATGTGTCTGCGCTGCACCTTCAGGTTTTTCGGGGTACGTCATTTCTCTCTGTTTCAAAACGAATTTGAAAATGTCTAAAAAAATCGTTGTCCTGAATACCGCCGTCAATGCCACTTCCACACTGTTGCAGCCAGACACTGTCGTCAAGGGGCACCCGGTTTACCGGGTGCCGTCTGGCGCACGGATTGCGCTGAGCCTGGATGGCCAGCCCCTGAAGGGCAAAGAGCGGGTCAATGGCAAAACGCTCTCGCTGAAAAAGGTGGGTGCACAGCTGCAGGTGTTGGCCGACGATGAGGTGTTGTTGGAGCTGCATGCGCAAGACGCCTCGGGTGATGTGGTGCTCGAAGGCGGTCAATGGCCTGTGCCGGTCGAGGCGTTGGCCGACAGCACGGTGCAGACGGTCGCAGACACATCGGCTGCAATGAATGCGGCCTCTGTTCCTGCCGATGGACTCACGACGACCCCAGTCGCATCGACGCCTTCGGCCGTCAAAGCAGTGGCAACGGGTGAGGGTGTGCAAGCCTGTGTGGGCATGCTTGACTTGCCTTTGGTCAATGCGGGCACCGCCTTCGCCGCAGCTGCGGCCTTGGTGCATGCCATTTCAGGTGATGCCGCACCTTCAAGCATCGTCAACGGCTACGTGGTGGCTGGTCCGGTCATTGCGGGCAACGGCCTGACGGTCAAGCTCTACGCGGCCGATGGCAAAACCCTGTTGGCCACCAGTGCCGTTGATCCGGTCACGGGTCAATTCACGGCGGACGTTGGTGCTTACACAGGTGTGGTCATTGCCGTGGTGTCTGACAAAGACACGGGTAACGACTACATCGACGAGGCCACCGGTCTGTTGAAAGATTTGAATGTCAATTTGACGGCCGTGGGCGTGGTTGTCGCAGGCCAAACGCTGACCCTCAACATCAATCCGCTGACCACAGTAGCTGCGCAAAAACTGGGCTTGAACGCTGACGCTTCGGTCCCCGCGACGCTCAATCTGGCGGCGGCCGATGCGGTCACCCAAGTGAAGGCGACCAATCAGGCGGTGGGCCAAGCCTTTGGAGTGAGCGACATTCTGAGCGACACGGTGGTGGCAACTGTCAACACAGATGGGAGCACCAATCCCGAGGCCAACATCTACGGCAAGGTCTTGGCCTCGCTGTCGGGCATGGACTCGGCCAATGCGGGCGATGCCCAGGCCACCGTGACCCAGCTGGTAAACGCCTTGGATGTGAGCACCGGCAGCCTGGCAGACAACGCCAAGGCCGACATCATCAAAGGCGCTGTAACCGCAGCCATCTCTGTGGCCGACGTGGCCAGTGCCATCAATGGCGCCAGCAACCCCATTACCGACAGTCTGAAGTCGGCCAGCCAAAATGCGCTTTATAGCGATGTGGTGACCCAACTCAGCAGCGGCGACGCGGTGGCACAGACCAAAGTCGACAGCCTTGATGAACTCAATGCGCTGGCCGCCAAGATCGTTGAAGTGCAGCGCGTGGTCGATCTGGCTGCGCCAGGCGATAACGGTTTTACCAGCACATTGACGGCATCGGACTTCGCAGCCATGGGGGTGAACGGTGTTACGGCCGACAATTTGCCAGCAGTCCTGCGTGGTCTTGCGGCCGTGGATTCCGCCTCCACTCAGAGTGCATTGCTAAGCGCAGTCGATGGCGCAGTGAGTGTCTTCAATAGTTCTAGCACCACCATAGCCAACTACGCCGACCTCAACAGCGGCACGGTGCCTCAACTGAGCGACTACACCGCGCTGGCCGTCAGCGGCATTGGCGGCGCAGGCCAGCCCACAGTGGCGATGATCAACGAAGCGCTGGCGACAGCCGAAGTGGTCAAGACAGAAGCCAACACGGCAGCGGGCGTGCAAGCCATCGTCAACGCGTACAACGCTGTGCTGTCATTCGCTGGTGCTGGCACCACGGCGCTGACTGCCGCCCCCTATGTGGCCATCGGTGTCAGCATGGGCAACGCAGCCACCGATGTAGAAAACCTTGCACTCCTCAACGACATCGTCGATGTGCAAGGCGCAGCAGGTGTAAGCACCGTGGCCCAAATCAGCCAACTCGCCACCATCGTCAATGCCCTGCAGGCCACGGCGGCGGGCACAGCCCCAGGCTACACGTTGACGGATACTGATTTCAGCCTGATCGGACTGACGGGGGTCAACAGCGGCAACCTCAGCGGCATTCTGGCCAGCATCGCTTTGCGTGCCAACGATGGCGGGCAAACCGACAGCCGCACCGAACTGCAGGCCTTGATCAACACCTACAACAAGACGGTCGCCCTGAGCCTGCAGTCCGACACGGGCAACACCACGGACTGGATCACCAGCAACGGTCAAGTCAACCTCAATTTGCCTTCTGGCATCACCACCTGGCAGTACAGCACCGACGGAGGCAGCAGTTGGACCACCGGCAGCGCCACCAGCTTCACTTTGTCAGCGGCGGATTACACGGCAGGTCAAGTGCAGGTGGTTGGCTATGACGCGGCGGGCAACCCCACCCAGGTCATCCCTGCCGTGGCCATCAGCGTGGATGCCGCGCCACCCACAGCCACCCTCACCGCAGGCACAGCGGCCAATACCGCCAGCGCGACGGTGCAAAGCACAGAGACGGGCATGGCCTACCTGGTCAAGACCGGTGGCACCAGCCCGGTCAGCGTCACCAACCTGGCCAGCATCACTGGCGCGCTGGACAGCAAGTGGAACAGCGTGGCCATCTCTGCGGTCAACACCAACACATCCCTGAGCCTGGCCGGCTTGGAAGACGGCACCTACACGCTGTACACCACGGACGTGGCGGGCAACCTGAGCACGGCCAGCACAACCACCTTCACGGTGGACACCACAGCGCCCAACGCGGCGACCCTGATGAGTGTCACTGACAACGATGGCCTGATCCAAGGCCTGCTCAGCGATGGTGACACGACCGACGACAACACGCCCACACTGCGCTTTGACCTGACAGGCAGCCAGGTGGTGGCGGGTGAGCACATCCAGCTGTACAACGGCAACACGGCCTTGGGTTCTGCCCAGACGATCACACAAACCGACATCGACAACGGTTATGTGGTGGTGATTCCATCGGCCTTGTATGCCGGCAGCTACAACTTCCATGCCAAACTGATCGACGCAGTGGGCAACGAAAGTCAGGCCAGTACCAGCTTGACCGGTACCATCATTGTCACGTCCGACCAGCGCTTGCAAGGTATGGCGGGCAACCTGGCCGACGCAGACTGGAATTGGGATCAAAATAGCCCCGATTCATCCATGACGGCATTGTCTGACGGCGGTTACGTGATCGCATGGACCGCCTATACCAGTGATGGCCAAGGCACGGATATCTTCATCCAGCGCTATAACGCGGACAACTCGACGATTGGTGAGCCGATTCGCCAGCAAAGCCAATCGGGCGGAGTGGACGACATCCGCGTGCAGCTGGCAGCTTTGCCCGATGCCGGGTACGTCGTCACCTGGAGTACGGGGGTCGGAACGGTGGGTGACACCGATATCCATGTGCAACGCTTCAATCTCGACAACCAGGCACAAGCCGTCGCCAGCCGGGTGCAAATAGCTGGTGAAGTGGACGGGATAGACAACGTCGACCCCTCGGTGTGCGCTTTGTCCAACGGTGATTACGTGCTCACCTGGA
>JBEIEH010000107.1:0-8733 GCA_040383055.1 Burkholderiaceae bacterium | reverse complement strand
TGGCGGTCGCGGCCAATCCAGTCGCCGCTCTCGCACACCGGCCCCACGATGTCATACAAGGTGCCATCTGCGTTGACAGAGCCTGCACGCGGTGTGACCGGAACGATCTGGTGAAAAGCCTGGTACATGGCCGGGCGTGGCAGGTCGTTCATCGCAGCGTCGACGATCAGGAAGTTTTTGTGCGCGCCGGGTTTTTCAAACACCACCTCGGTCACACACACGCCGGCGTTGCCCACCAGCGAGCGGCCGGGTTCGATCACGATCTTGCGGTGGCCGTGTCCGCGCGCGTCGATGCGTTGCAGCAGCTGTTGCCACAGCGCGTCGGCCGCCGGTGGCGTGTCGCCCCGGTAATCGATGCCCAGACCACCACCAAAATCCAAGTGGTGGATCGGCACCCCCGCTGCCTCGATGCTTTCGACCAAGTCCAGCACCCGGTCCATGGCTTCCAAGTAGGGGGCGGTCTCTGTGATCTGCGAGCCGATGTGGCAGTCGATGCCCAGCACCTGCAGGCCGCTGCAGGCCGCTGCGTGCCGGTAGGTGGCCACCACGTCGTCGTGCGCAATACCAAATTTGTTGTCTTTGAGTCCGGTCGAGATATAGGGGTGGGTTTTGGCGTCCACATTGGGGTTGACGCGGATGCTCACCGGGGCGCGCAGGCCCATTTCGCGCGCCACCGCGTCCAGCACATCCAACTCGGCGGTGCTCTCCACATTGAAGCAGCCAATGCCTGCGGCCAAGGCCTCGCGCATTTCTTGGCGGGTTTTGCCCACGCCCGAAAAAATGATCTTGGCTGGTGTCACCCCGGCGGCCAGGGCACGCGCCATTTCGCCGCTCGAGACGATGTCAAGCCCGCAGCCCGCCTGCACCAAGGTGCGCAGCACCGCCAGGTTGGCGTTGGCTTTCATGGCGTAACAAATCAAGTGCTCGCGGCCCGACAGGCCGCGCTGGTAAGCGGCCAGCGCGTCGAGCATGGCTTGCTGGCTGTACACAAACAGGGGTGTGCCGTGCTCTTGGGCCAGGGCGTCAAGCGCCACGTCTTCGACACACAAGGCATGGTCGCGGTAATGGACGTGCGCGGGCAGGGACAGAGTCATGGCGTATGTGGCGACAAAAAATAAAAACGCCTCAGCGGGCGGGTGGGGCAGCAGGGCGCTCCGGCGCACGCTCAGTGGCATCTGTCGGGGCCGAAGGCGATGGTGGCGCGGGCAAATAGAGGGGCCCTTTTTGGCCACAGCCGCTGAGCGTCAGTGCGCCCAACAACCCGACGGCCACCATGGAAGAGCCCAGACCTTGTCGAACGACAGATGGGCGCGCACCTACAATTTGCCGACGTTTGAACATGGGTGAATTGTAATGACCGACACCGAATACATGGACCGCGCAGAGGCTTTGTTGCGCGCGGTGGAGCAGGCTTGTGATCGCATCAACGACGAGTCTGACGCCGACATCGACAACCAGCGGGTGGGCGGCATGATCACCTTGACCTTGCACAACCGCACTCAGATCATCATCAACCTGCAAAAGCCGCTGCAAGAGGTGTGGATGGCCGCCAAAGCCGGCGGCTTTCATTACCGGTTTGACGGTCAGGTGTGGCGCGACACCAAGGCCGCTACAGAGTTCTTCGCCGATCTGAGCCGGTTTGCCACCGAACAGTCGGGACAAACCACCTTGTTCACCGCCTGATACAGCTTCAGTTGCGGAACATCTCGAGGATGTTCTTTTTCTCGGTTTCTTCTGAAGGTGCCGTGCCAGATTCGGCGCTGTCGCCACCGGATCCGCCGGTGCCCAAGCTGCGCACACCGCTGCCAGGTCCAAACTCCTGGTAGTACCAGTCACCGCCCGCGCTGATGACACCCTCTGGTACGGTGTACTCGGCTTCGGGCACGCCTTGCAAGGCCGTCTGCATGTACTGGATCCAAATCGGAAGAGCCAATCCACCGCCGGTTTCGCGGCTGCCCAGATTGCGAGGCTGGTCGTAGCCCACCCAGGTGGCGGTCACCAACGAGGGCTGGAAGCCCACAAACCAGGCGTCCATCGCATCGTTGGTGGTGCCGGTTTTGCCATACAGATCGGGCCGTTTGAGTGTGCCCTGTGCCCGCGCGGCCGTCCCGGAACGCGTGATTTCTTGCAGAAGGCTGTTCATGATGTAGGCGTTGCGAGCGGGAATCACCCGCTTGGATTCGTCTACCGGTGTTTTGGGCGCTTGGTACAGCACACGCCCTGCGTGGTCGGTGATCTGCTCCACCAAATAAGGCGTGACTTGCAAGCCGCCCGTGGCAAACACCGCGTAACCCTGCGCCATTTCCAGTGGTGTGACCGAGCCCGCACCCAGTGCCATGGTCAGATAGGGTGGGTGGTTTTTGGCTTCAAAACCAAACTTGGTCACCCAATCTTGGGCAAATTGCACGCCAGCGAGTTGCAGCACCTGGATCGACACCGAGTTCTTGGATTTGGCCAGCGCCCGGCGCACCGACATCGGGCCTTCGAATTGCCCATCGTAGTTTTTGGGCTGCCACACCTTGCCGCCTGCTGAGTTGCCATCGAACGTCAATGGCATGTCGTTGACCACCGTCATTGGCGACAACCCTTTTTCCAAGGCGGCCGAATACACAAAGGGTTTGAAGCTGGAGCCTGGCTGGCGCCACGCTTGCGTCACCCGGTTGAACGAGCCTCGGTTGAAGTCAAAACCGCCGATCAGGGCGCGCACGCCCCCGCGCGATGTTTCCAGGGACACCAGCGCCGACTCCACTTCCGGCATCTGCGTGATTTGCCACGCTTTGTCGCCGGTTTTGACAATGCGCACCACCGATCCCGGCTTGATCGCCACTTTCGGGTCCGCCTTGGCTTGCAGCCCAGACTGCACAGGCCGCAATCCATCACCGGTGATGGTGATGGGTTCGCCATCCTGCCGAACCACACGCACTTGTTTGGGCGATGCCTCCAATACCACCGCGGCCAGCAACTCTTCGCTGTCGGGGTGTTCGTTGAGCACATCGATGATCGCCTCGTCGCGCGCGGCTTTGTCTGCGGGGAGTTCGATGGTTTTTTCTGGACCCCTGTAGGGCTGGCGCCGTTCGTAATCCAGCAGCCCCTTGCGCACAGCTGCATAGGCCGCTTGCTGGTCTTGACGGCGCACCGTGGTCACCACCCGCAATCCCCGCGTGTAAGCCTCATCGCCGTATTGCGCCACCATCGACTGGCGCACCATCTCCGCCACGTGTTCGGCGCGCACCACCGTCTGACGCGGCGGCCGCAGGCGCAGCTGCTCCGATTTGGCCTGTATACCTTGTTCGACCGTGATGAAGCCGTTTTCCACCATCCGGTCGATGATGTGCAGCTGCCGGACGCGGGCCCGTTTGGGGTTGCTCACCGGGTTGTAGGCCGATGGCGCCTTGGGCAGACCGGCCAGCATCGCAGCCTCCGCGATCGTCACATCCTTGAGCTCTTTGCCAAAGTAGGTGCGAGCGGCCATGGAAAAACCGTACGAGCGCTGCCCCATAAAAATCTTGTTCATGTAAATCTCAAGGATTTGCTCTTTGGTCAACTGGTGTTCCAGTTTGAAGGTGAGCAGCACCTCGTAGATCTTGCGGGTGAATGTTTTGTCGGCCGTGAGGTAGACGTTGCGTGCCACCTGCATGGTGATGGTGGACGCTCCTTGGCTGCGGGCTTGGCGCAAATTGGCCAAAGCGGCACGCGCCATGCCGCGGTAGTCGACACCGCTGTGCTCAAAGAAGCGGGCGTCCTCGATCGCCAGCACGGCGTCTTTCATCACCTTGGGGATCTCGTTGACGCGCAGAAAATCTCGACGTTCTTCGCCAAACTCGCCAATCAGATCGCCGTCGGCCGTGACAATGCGCAGCGGCAGCTTGGGACGGTAGTCCGCCAGATCGGCCACATCGGGCAGGTTCGGATAAGCCATGGCCAGTGCGATGGCGACCAACGCCACCACCGCCAAGCCGCCCGCCACACCCAACAAGAACAGACCGCCCACCCAGCGCATCACCCGCCGTGACAGGGGTGAATCCGTTGTCCCGGTATCGGCCTTGGGAGCCTCGGGTGGCGATGGAGGGTCGGGGAGCTTGTCGGTCATGGGGCCCTTTTGTGAACTTCCAGATTATAAAAAACTGGCCTTCTCGTATTTGCCACAAGACGGTTGTGCGCATTTTGGCAGTTGTGTGGATTTGTTCTTGTTGAAGTGAAGGAAAATGAAAAAACCAATGAAGTTTGTGTATCTTCGATTGAGTTGGGGGCCTTAGAAAAAACACCTAGCCTCCGCAAACGACGCCGTCAAATGGCTAACATTGCACCTGTTTACTTGTTTGGGTGCATCCGCGCCTGCATCTGGGGGTGGCCTTGAGCACCTTAAAGTCTTTGTTTAGCCGGGAAGCGCCCACCTTGTTGGGTCTTGATGTCAGCACCTCCAGTGTCAAGCTGGTGGAACTGTCGCGCGCACGCACCGGAGAATTCGTGCTGGAGCGTTGCGCTTCGGAAACCTTAGAGCCGGGCTGGGTGCGAGACGGTACCGTCGAAAAGTTCGACGAAGTGACCGATGCCATTCGGCGGGTGGTGCGCAAAAGTGGCACCAAGGCCAACGATGTCGCCATGGCGCTGCCGGCCTCTGCGGTCATCACCAAAAAAATCAGCCTTCCCGATGGCCTCAATGAGGTGGAGCTGGAAGCCCAGGTCGAATCGGAGGCTAGGCAGTACATCCCTTTTTCCATCGATGAGGTCAGTCTTGACTTTCAGGTGCTGGGACCGAGCTTGCGCTCGTCCGGCGATGTGGACGTTTTGATCGCTGCTG
This sequence comes from Burkholderiaceae bacterium, assembly GCA_040383055.1. Lineage (GTDB taxonomy): Bacteria > Pseudomonadota > Gammaproteobacteria > Burkholderiales > Burkholderiaceae_C > Hydrogenophaga. Next base: position 3,932 of record JBEIEH010000107.1, on the reverse strand, counting down.
CACGCAAAGAAAAAGTGGCTGAGCGCGAAGGCTTGGCCGAGGGGGCAGGTTTGAACGCGGTGGTCATGGATGTCGACTCATTTGCCGGACGCTTGGCGGTGGGCCGCTTGACCGAAGACTTGCTCAAAGCGGCGGATTTGCCCCTGATTGCGGTGTTTGAAGTGGGCGCTTACCGCTCTGCTCTGCAGGTGCTCAGGGGTGACGAAGTGTTGTATGAGCGCGATCAGTCGTTTGGTGGCGCTCAGCTGACCCAGCTCATTGAGCGCAAATACGGCTTTTCACAAGAAGAGGCCGAGGTGCGCAAGCGCGGTGGGGATCTTCCTGAAGACTATGCCCAGTCGGTGCTGGCGCCTTTTGTCGAGAGCTTGTCTCAAGAAGTGGGCCGAGCTTTGCAGTTCTTCTTCAGTGGCAGCACATACAACCGCTTGGGGCATGTTTACATGGCCGGCGGCAGTGCCTCATTGCCCGGACTGACCCAAGCGGTCAGTCGACAAACCGCGTGCGCTTGCTCGGTGATCAACCCCTTTGACGGCATGCAGATGGGCGCCAACGTCAGCGCCCGTCGGTTGGCCCGTGAGGCGCCGGCCTATCTCACGGCCACAGGCCTGGCCCTGAGGAGGTTTTTCCAATGATTCTCATCAACCTATTGCCTCACCGAGAGGCGGCGCGCAAAAAACGCAAAGAGCGGTTTTTTGTGCAGCTGGCTCTCGCCGCTGTGCTGGGCGGCGTGCTCAGCGCCTTGGCTGTCACTGTGACCCAGCAGCGATTGGCTGAGCAGGAGGAGCGCAACGCCGTGCTGTCCACCGAAGTGGCCAAGCTTGACGGTCAAATCAAAGATATCGCGACCTTACAAACCGACATCACAGCCCTCAAAGCCCGCCAAGGCGCGGTGGAAGATCTGCAGTCGGACCGCAATTTGCCTGTGCACTTGCTGCAGGAAATGGGGCGCTTGTTGCCCGAAGGTGTGGTGCTCAAGACCCTCAAGCAAGAAGGGCAAGCCGTTCAATTGACCGGTTCCGCTCAGTCGCAGGAGCGAGTGTCCGAGTTCTTGCGCAACCTCGGCACCCAATCGCCGTCGTTGGCGCAGCCGGAATTGCTGGAAATCGCCGCCAGTTCCCAGGGGCCAACCGCTCGCGACCAGCGGCGGGTGTTCAATTTCTCGGTCAAGGTGCGGTTGCAGCGTTCCCCCAAGGGAGTTGCTGCGCCGCTTCAGACCAGCTGACCCCACGACAAGAGATTTCCCCATGCGCTTATCGATGAATCTCGAAGATCTGCAGGGCCAGTTCAAGTCCCAGTTCAGCCAACTCGATCCGAACGACCCGTCGCTCTGGCCCGCTTTGCCACGTTACGCCTTGCTCGCAGGCGTCATGGTGTTTGTCATGGTGGTGCTGTGGTTTGTCTGGTTGTCGCCGACCGCCACCGCTTTGATGGATGCGCGCGCCAAAGAAGAGCAGCTGAGGGAAGACTACCGCGTCAAGCTCGGTCGCGCCATCAACCTCGATGTGCTCAAACGCCAGCTTGAGCAGGTGCAAAAATACGTTGAAACCTTGGAAAAGCAGTTGCCCAACAAAGCCGAGATGGACGCCTTGTTGTCGGACATCAACCAAGCAGGGCTCGGGCGAAGCTTGCAGTTTGAGCTTTTCCGACCGGGTCAGGTGCGCCTGTCCGATTACTACGCAGAGCTGCCCATTGAGGTCCGTGTCACGGGCTCCTACCACGACATTGGACAGTTTGCGGCGGACATCGCAGCCTTGTCCCGCATCGTCACCTTGAACAACATTTCCTTGACGCCTGCCAAAGACAAAGACGGCATTCTCTCTATGGAATGCGTGGCCAAAACCTTCCGCTATCTCGACGCAGAAGAGCAAGCCCAACGCAAAGCTGAAGCCGAGAAGAAGGGAGCCAAAAAATGAAGCCCCTGAACTGGATGCTGCTGGGCGTCGCGGCCATCGTCACGGGCTGCAGCGGTGGCAACGAGGAAGACCTGCAACAGTGGATGCAGTCGCAATACAACGACAGCAAACCGCAGGTGCAACCGGTCACGCCACCCACACAGTTTGTCCCGCAGCCCTACGAAGTCGGGGGCTCTGATCCGTTTGGCGCCGATCGGCTGGCCTCGCTCTTGCAGAGTGGGGTCGTCGCCCCTGTAGCGAGCTCAGCCTTGCTGCAGTCCGAGCAGCGCCGCCGCAAGGAGCCGCTGGAGTCGGTGCCCATTGAGGACATGGGCATGGTGGGGGTGCTGGACAAAGGCGGGCAAAAAGTGGCCTTGCTCAAGGTCTCTGGATTGCTGCACCAGGTTCGCGTGGGCAATTACCTGGGGCCCAACTTTGGGCGCATCACCAAAATCACCGAGACCGAGATCAGCTTGCGCGAAATTGTGCAGGACGCCGTTGGCGAGTGGTCAGAGCGAACAGCCAAGCTGCAATTACAAGAGGAAAACAGCCGATGAACAAGCCGTCCCTTTCCATGAACCCTCGCTCCACCGGATGGGGCCTTCGGCGAGTGTTGTTCGGCGCAGCCTTGTGTGTCTCTGCGATGTCGGCTTGGGCCCAAAACGCCATCCAGTCGGTCAGCGCTGGTCTGCAAGGTGGCACAGACGTCATCCGCATTGAAACGTCTGCGCCATTGAGCGCGGTGCCCACGGGCTTCTCCATCCAGTCCCCCGCTCGCATCGCGCTGGACTTTCCTGGGGTTGTCAACGCCAGCGGCAAATCCACGCTGGAGGTCAACCAAGGCAATGTGCGCTCTGCGAATATTGTTCAGGCCGGAGACCGCACCCGCGTGGTGATCAATTTGCGCCAGTCCACGCCCTACCAAGCCCGTTTGGATGGACGAGTTCTGACCTTGGTCTTGGACCGCGCTGACGCTGCGGCAGCGGCCGCCCCCGCCCCCGCGCTCGCACCCGCTGCGCCCGCACAGCCGTTTGCCCCCAGCGCCAATCGTGAAGTCGCCGCCTTGCGCGACATCGATTTTCGCCGTGGCACAGGCAACGCTGGTCGTGTGGTGGTGGAGCTTCCCAGTAACCAAGTGGGTGTCGACATTCGCCAGCAGGGTCAAAACTTGGTGGTCGATTTCCTCAAGACCCAGTTGCCGGAAGGTTTGCGCCGTCGCTTGGATGTGACCGACTTTGCCACCCCGGTGCGCACCATCACCACCCAACAAGAAGGCGATCGGGTGCGCATGATCGTCACCCCCCAGGGCAACTGGGAGCATGCCGCGTATCAGAGCGACAACCAGTTTGTGCTGGAGGTGCGCGAGATCCGTGTCGACCCCTCGCGCGTGAGCCAAGGCCCCGGCTACACCGGTGAAAAGTTGTCGCTGAATTTCCAGAACATCGAGATTCGCGCTTTGCTGCAAGTCATCGCCGATTTCACCAACTTCAACGTGGTGACATCCGACAGCGTGTCCGGTTCCTTGACCTTGCGTCTGAAGGACGTGCCGTGGGACCAAGCCTTGGACATCATCATGCAGTCCAAAGGTTTGGGCATGCGCAAGCTTGGCAATGTGTTGTGGATCGCGCCGAAAGAAGAGATCGCCACGCGTGAAAAGCAAGATTTGGAGTCCCGTGCCTCGATCGAAAACCTGGAGGTGCTGCGCACACAAGGGTTCCAGATCAACTACGCCAAAGCGGCTGATGTGGCGACCCAACTCACAGGTGGCGCAGCAGGCGCTGGCGCTGGCGCTGGTGGCCCAGCGGGTGCCTCGGCCCGCTTGTTGTCCAGCAGGGGCAGTGTCATTGCCGAGCCTCGCACCAACCAGTTGTTCATCTCTGACCTGCCTCAGCGCCTAGCAGAGGTGCAAAAACTTTTGACCCAGCTGGACATTCCCGTGCGTCAAGTGATGATTGAGGCCCGCATCGTCGAGGCCGATGACCAGTTTGGGCAATCGCTGGGCGTACGTTTGGGGGCGGGCCTGACGGTGCCTTTGCGTGT
>JBEIEH010000106.1:0-8847 GCA_040383055.1 Burkholderiaceae bacterium | reverse complement strand
TGTGCAGACGCTTGCCGGCGTCGCCCACCAGCTGGGTCAGGCGCGCTTCGATGTTCAGGTGCACGTCTTCGAGGTCCAGCTTCCATTCAAAGGCGCCGGATTCGATCTCTTGCGTAATTTGCGCCATGCCGCGCTGGATGTCGGCCAAGTCTTGCGCGGCGATGATGCCCTGCGCGGCCAGCATGTCGGCGTGCGCCAGCGAGCCCTGGATGTCGGCCTGCCACAGGCGTTTGTCAAAGAACACGCTAGCGGTGTAGCGCTTGACCAACTCGCTCATGGGCTCGGAGAATAGGGCGGACCAAGCCTCGGATTTTTTGTCGAATTGGTTGGTGGACATTCGGTAAGAGGGCGTCAGGCGCCGCTGGAAAAGGACGGCTCACAAGGTGCGCCGGCTTGGCCGGTGCAGACCTGCCGAACGTCCGATGCGAGCCCGGTTGTGAGTCACCCGAAGAACATGAAAGACAGCCAAATTTTATCGGGCTTCCGCGAGTGGCCTGTGGTGCGCTCGGCCAAGCCCACCACACAGGTCGCGCCATCCTCGCGTTCAGGACACGCTGGCTGGGTACTGCGCTGTGTGTTGGTGGTGCAGGCGCTGGTCATGGTGGCGGCCTTGTTTGAGGCCCGCTCCGTTCAAGCGTGGTGGTCGCAAGTCGGCTTGCTCACAGGCGCGTCATTGCCAGCGTTGATGGCCTGGATGCTGGCTTTGCTGGGCGTGCAGGCTTGGCGCCCGCGTCTGGGCTTGACTGCGCAATGGGGTGTTGCGCTCGGCTTGGGTGTGGCGGCGGGGGCCTACGCTTGTGCCTTGGTGTTCTGGATGGGGCTCATCGATTGGGCGCCATGGCTGGCCAGCGCGGCCAGTGGTGCGTTGGTGGCCGCGGGATTGACCGCGATGCTCCACTGGCGCCAGCGCGCTGAGCTGCCTGCGGCGGCCAGAGCCCGCTTGGACACGCTACAGGCCAGCATACGGCCGCATTTTTTGTTCAACACCCTCAACAGCGCGGTCGCGCTGGTGCGGCACGACCCGGCGCGCGCCGAGCGCATGCTCGAAGACCTGAGCGAGCTGTTTCGGGTCGCCTTGGCCGACCGAGCCCACGCTGTGAGCTTGGCCGAAGAGTTGGCTTTGGCGCGCCACTACCTGGACATCGAAACCGTGCGTTTTGGTGAGCGTCTGCGGGTCGATTGGCGCATCGACGACAGCGTGGGGCACGCCTTGTTGTCGCCGCTGCTGCTGCAGCCGTTGGTGGAAAACGCCGTCAAACACGGTGTGGAGCCCAGCCTGCAAGGCGCAGACGTGCGCATCACCGCCCGGCGCGATGGAGATCGGGTGGTGCTCAAGGTCACCAACACCGTGCCCGGCGGGCGGGGACAAACCGGCCACGGCATGGCCTTGGACAACGTGCGCCAGCGCCTGTTGTTGTTGCACGATGTGCACGCGCGCTTCGAATGGGCGTGCCAAGACGGCGTGTTTCAGGTGCGCATGGAGTGGCCCTTGCCCAGTGCGGGCGAGACCAGAAAGGATCAGCCATGAGCTTGCGAGTGATGGTGGTGGACGACGAGGCGCTGGCGCGTCAGCGCTTGCGCACCCTGTTGGGCGACTGCCGCCAACCGGCGGCGCATTGGGTGGGTGAGGCCGCCCACGCGCCTCAGGCGGTGGCCTTGCTGGCGCACACACCGGTGGATGTGGTGCTGCTCGACATCCACATGCCGGGGGCCGATGGTCTGGCGCTGGCGCAGACCCTGAGCGCCATGGCGCATCCGCCAGCGCTGGTGTTTGTCACCGCCCACGCCGAACACGCGGTGCAGGCCTTTGAGCTGGACGCGGTGGACTACCTCACCAAACCGGTGCGCCTAGAGCGCTTGGAGCAAGCCTTGGCCAAGGCTTTGCGACGGATAGAAGTTCGGGCTGCGACCGTGGTGCCACAGCCGGCGCCTGACGATCACTTGCTGATCACCGAGCGGGGCCGCACCGAGCGGGTAGCGCTGGCCGATGTGGTGTATTTCAAGGCCGAGCTGAAGTACATCACGGTGCGCACCCGCGAGCGCGAATACGTGCTCGACGGTTCGCTCAGCGATTTGGAGCAGCGCCACGCCGCGCGGGTGGTGCGGGTGCACCGCAACGCGCTGGTGGCGCGCACCGCCATCCAAGGTTTGGAGCGTTCCACCGACCCGGCCGAGCCCGATGTGTGGTGGCTCAAGCTGCACGGCGTGCCCGAGCGCCTGGCGGTGTCGCGCCGCCAACTGCCGCTGGTGCGTGAGGCCATGAGCGGTCAGCGCTGAGCGCTGCGCCGTATCAGGCCGCCGCCGCCTCGATCAAAAAGCGCAGCCGTTTTTGGCCCTGCCATTCGTCGGCGTCGAGCCGGTAGGCGATGCGCGCCCGCGCCGGCAGCGGCTCGGTGTGGCCAAACCACATGCCGTCCACCAAAGCGCCCTGGTGCTTGAGCTTCATCGCCAAGTGGCGTTCCCCTACGATGCGCTGCGACACCACCTCCACCTCGTCGGCGAACAGCGGCGGCGCAAAGCCCTGCCCCCAGACCGGCTGGGCCAGGGTGTCCACCACCTCTGGCCGGCGGTATTCGGGCGGCAGCGGGCCGTCGGTTTCGATGCGGCGCTGCAGCGTGGCCGCGTCCAGCCATTCGTGCGCCACTTGCTGCAGCGCGGTCTCAAAGGTGTCGAGGTGCTCTTCGGCTACGGTGCAGCCTGCGGCCATGGCGTGGCCGCCAAACCGCAGCAGCACACCCGGGTGGCGCTTGGCCACCAGGTCGAGCGCGTCGCGCAAATGAAAACCGGGGATGGAGCGGCCCGAGCCTTTGAGCTCGTGCTCCTTGCCCGCTGCGCCGCTGGGTGCAAACACAAAGGTCGGGCGGTGCAGCTTGTCTTTGACGCGGCTGGCCACAATGCCGACCACACCTTCGTGGAACTCGGGGTCGAACACCACCACCGCGGGCGGTGGCTCGTCGCCCTCGTCGAACATCTCGTCCACATAGGCCAGTGCCGCGTCGCGCATGTCGCCTTCGATCGCTTTGCGCTCGCGGTTGATGCCGTCGAGCGCGCGCGCCAGTTCCTCGGCGCGCGCTGGGTCGTCTGTCAGCAGGCATTCGATGCCCAGCGTCATGTCCGACAAGCGGCCGGCCGCGTTCAGGCGCGGGCCCAGGGCAAAGCCAAAGTCAAACGCGCTGGCGCGCGCCGGCTGGCGGCTGGCCACCTGCATCAGCGCGGCCATGCCGGGCGGCATGGCGCCTGCGCGCACCCGCTTCAAGCCTTGGGCCACCAAGCGGCGGTTGTTGGCGTCGAGCTTGACCACATCGGCCACCGTGCCCAGCGCCACCAGCGGCAGCAGGCTGTCGATCTTGGGCTGGTCTTGCACACCAAACACGCCGCGCGCGCGCAGCTCGGCGCGCAAGGCCAGCAGCACATAAAACATCACCCCCACTCCGGCCAGGCTTTTGCTGGCGAAGCCGCAGTCGGGCTGGTTGGGGTTGACGATGACACAACCCTGCGGCAACAGGGTCCGGCCCTGCGCCACCGCCGGCAGGTGGTGATCGGTCACCAGCACCTGCAGGCCCAGGGCGAGGGCGTGTGCCACGCCCTCGATGCTGGCGATGCCGTTGTCCACCGTGATCAGCAGGTCGGCGCCGCTGGCCTTGACCCGTTCGGCGATTGGGGGTGTCAAGCCATAACCGTCGGTCACCCGGTCGGGCACCAAATAGCCGACCCGGTCAAAACCCAGCGGCGCGCCCAGCAGGCGCAGGCCGCGCACCGCCACCGCACAGGCGGTGGCGCCGTCGCAGTCGTAGTCGGCCACCACACACAGGCGCAAGCCTTGTTGCATGGCGTCGGCCAGCGCACGCGCGGCGGCTTGGGTGTTGTGCAGGCTGTCGGGCGGCAGCAACTTGGCCAGGCCGTCGTCGAGTTCGTCGGGGTGGGCGATGCCGCGAGCGGCAAACAGGCGCGCCAGCAGGGGATGGATGCCGGCTTGCTCTAGCGCCCAAGCGGCGCGCGGCGGGACGTCGCGGTGTGTGATCTTCATAGACTGCCGAGGATATCCGCCACCGAGGGCTTGGGCTGCAGACCGAGCGCGCGCCGCAGGCGTTGCGCCCACCCGGTGGCGGGTGCGCTCACCCAGCGCCGCGCCCAGCGCTCACCGCACAGCCACAGCGCCACCGATTCGCCCGCTTGTTGGCGCTGCAGCAGCTCTGCCAGCGGGCCGGCGTCCAGCGCCGCCCAGGCGGTTTGCCATTCACTGCGCCCTCCGTGCAGAGCGGCCTGGCGCAAACTCTCGCAGATGGCCGGTGCACCGACCGTGGGCAGGGCCGCCAAGGCACCCACGCCGCTGAACCACACGCCATTGAGGCTGGGCAGGCGCTGCGCCTCGCGCGCGTCGTTGGCGCGGTGGGTGTAGAACAGCATTTGGGCTTCGCTTTGCAGGCGCTGCAGCCAGGCCAGTTGCGCTTGGTGGGCGGGGTCGGCGCGCGGTTGCCAGACGTCGAGCGAGCGGCCCACCACCCGGTCCAAGCTGGCGCAGCGCAAGCCCGCCAGCCGCTCGCCCACCGCCAGCCAGCGCTCGGCGCTTACCCAGTGCAGCGCCACACCGTCTTCGGCGCACAGCGGCGCCAAGGCCGCGTGCAGCGCGCGCGCGGTGGCCTCGCCGATGGAGAGGCGCTCGGGTGGCAGCAGGCTGACCTGCTCCATGCCCACCTGAAAGTGGCAGGGCGATACCCAAGCGCAGGGCGTGTGCGGGGTGCCGCTGGCCAGCGCGGCCCACGGTAACAAGCCGTCTTGGGCGCTGGCATCGCCCAACAGGCCCAGGGCGTGGGCATGGGCCAGTTCGTGGGGAGCGCTGGCGCTGTAGGCGTCACCGCCCAAGGACAAGTCGTTTTGCAGCCCGGCCAACAAGGCCTGCAGCTGGGGCAGTTGCAGGTCGCCCAGCCCGGCGGCGTCGGGGCTGTCGCCGGTGGCGGCAAAGGGCACGATCAGGGTGTGGCTCATGCCCGCGATTGTCGGGGATGCCACAATCGCCGCTGGACACACACCCATGCAAACCCCTTACGAACTGCTCATTGGCTGGCGCTACACCCGCGCCGGACGCGCCACCCGGCGCAACGGCTTTATTTCCTTCATTTCTGGGGTGTCCATGCTGGGCATTTCCCTGGGCGTCGCGGCGCTCATCATCGTGTTGTCGGTGATGAACGGTTTTCAAAAAGAGGTGCGCGACCGCATGCTCAGCGTGCTCTCGCATGTCGAGGTGCTCGACGGCGCGGGCGAGGCGATTGCCGACCTGCCGGCGGTGCTGCACACCGTGCGCGAGCACCCGGCGGTGGTGGGCGCGGCGCCTTTTGTGGGCGCTCAGGCGCTGGTGGCGCGCGGTGAGACGATGAAAGGCGCGTTGGTGCGCGGCATCGACCCGGCGCTGGAGCCTGGCGTGACCGACGTGGTGGCCGACATGGCCCAGACCACACTGCCGCGTCTGGTGCCCGGTGGTTTTGGGGTGATATTGGGCGGTGAGCTGGCGCGCAGCCTGGGGGTGGTGCCCGGCGACACCGTGACGGTGATTTCGCCGAGTGGTCAGGTCACGCCCGCCGGCGTGGTGCCACGGCTGCGCCAAATGACGGTGGTGGGTGTGCTCGATTCGGGCCATTTTGAATACGACGCCGCGCTGGCGCTGATGCACATCGACGACGCGGCGCGGCTGTTTCGGGTGGAGGGCGCCACCGGCGTGCGCCTGAAGCTGCGCGACCTGCACGCCGCGCGCGAGGTAGCGGCCGAACTCTCGGCTCGCCTGCCGCTCACGCTGCTGGTGCGCGACTGGACCCGCGCCAACCGCACTTGGTTTGCTGCGGTGCAGCTGGAAAAACGCATGATGTGGATCATCCTGACGCTGATCGTGGCGGTGGCGGCCTTCAATCTGGTGTCGACCCTGGTGATGACGGTGACCGACAAACGCGCCGACATCGCCATTTTGCGAACCTTGGGCGCCAGCCCCGGCAGTGTGATGGCGATTTTTGTGGTGCAGGGCGCCACCGTGGGCGTGATCGGCACTGGGCTGGGCTTGCTGCTGGGTCTGGGTGTGGCCTTCAATATCGACACCCTGGTGCCCGCGCTCGAAGCCGCGCTGGGCGCGAGCTTTTTGCCGCAAGACATCTACCTCATCAACCGCATGCCCAGCGACCCGCAGCGCGGCGACATTGTGCCGGTGGCCCTGATCTCGCTGGTGCTGGCTTTTGTGGCCACGCTCTATCCCAGCTGGCGCGCCAGCCGGGTCAACCCGGCCGAAGCGCTGAAATACGAATGAGGCTGGCGATATGACCGCATCTGTGGTGTTGCAGGCCCAAGGCCTGACCAAACGTTTCACCGAAGGCCGGCTCGATGTGTCGGTGTTACAGGGCGTGGACCTGACGGTGCGCGCTGGCGAGACGGTCGCCATCGTCGGCGCCTCGGGCTCGGGCAAAAGCACTTTGCTGCACCTGCTGGGGGGCCTGGACGCGCCCACCGCCGGGCGGGTCACGCTGCAAGGCCAGGCCTTGAGCGAGCTGAGCGCGGCCCAGCAAGGCGAACTGCGCAACCGGTATCTGGGGTTTGTGTACCAGTTCCACCACCTGCTGCCCGAGTTCAGCGCCCGCGACAACGTGGCCATGCCGCTGTGGATTCGCCGCGAAGAGCGAGAGCGCGCTGCCGAGGTGGCCGCCGCCATGCTGCAGCGGGTGGGCCTTGGCGAGCGCCTGCACCACCGCCCGGCCGAGCTCTCAGGCGGTGAGCGCCAGCGGGTGGCGATGGCGCGTGCCTTGGTGACCACACCGGCCTGTGTGCTGGCCGACGAACCCACCGGCAACCTCGACCGCGCCACCGCCGACGGTGTGTTTGAGCTGATGCTGCAGCTCGCGCGCGACCAAGGCACCGCTTTTGTGGTGGTGACCCACGACGAAGCGCTGGCGCAGCGCTGCGGCCGGGTGCTGCGCCTGACCCAGGGTGTGCTGGCCTGATCAGTCGGTCTGGGTGCGCACAAAGCGCAGCAGCGCCTGCCCGCCGTTGTCTTCCAGCACCAATTGTGCGCCGTCCATGCGCAGGCGACGCACCTGCGCCAAGGTCTGCACAAAGGCGGTTTCTTGTTGTCCCACGCTATCGGGAAAACAAGCCATCTTGGTCATGCCCACCGCTTTGAGTTGCAACTGCTGCGGTGTGCCGCTCCACTCGCCAAAGTAGCGGTTGCAGCTGGCCTGGCCGTGGATGCGACCGTCCGCCTCCCAGCTCAAGGTGGGGACGTGGCCTTCCAGCGGTGCCGCTCCGCGCAGCGCGGTCAGGCGCCAATGGGTGTCGAGCGGAATGGCGGCCGACACCGCCGCTTGCCCGGGCGCCGCACCGCTGGATGGGGCACAAGCACTCACCGCCCCCAGCCCTGTGATCGCCAAGGCCATCAGGCCTGTCCTACTTATTCGCTTCATACCAGTCCTCTCTGTGTGGCCGCGTGGCCGCGCTGTTTCGTGTCAATATGCCAGACATGTGGATCGACACCCATGCCCATTTGGATGCGCCCGAATTCGGGGCCGACGGCGCGCTGGCGCTGCAGGCCCGCGCCGTGGCCCGCGAGCGCGGTGTGGGCTTGTGTGTGGTGCCGGCGGTGTGCCCAGCCAACTTCGAATCGGTGCGCCAGTGGGCCCACGCACACGGTGACGCCTATGCCTTGGGCATCCACCCACTGTGGGTGCCGCAGACCACCGACGCCGACTTGCAGGCCTTGGCCGAGGCGCTGGAGCGCCACCGAGACGACCCGCGCTTGGTGGCGGTGGGTGAAATTGGCCTCGATTTTTTTGTGTCGGCGCTGTGCACCCCCGCCATGCGCGAACGGCAGCAACAGGTCTACCGCGCCCAGTTGCGCTTGGCGCGCCAGCACGGCTTGCCGGTCATCTTGCATGTGCGGCGCAGCGCCGACCTGTTGCTCAAACACCTGCGCGAACTGCCGGTTGGTGGCATCGCGCACGCGTTCAATGGCAGCGATCAGCAGGCGCGGCATTTCATCGACATGGGCTTTGCGCTCGGTTTTGGCGGCGCCATGACTTTTGAGGCGGCGCGCCAGTTGCGCCACTTGGCCAGCACGTTGCCACTGGAGGCCGTGGTGCTGGAGACCGACGCGCCTGACATACCGCCGCAGTGGCTCTACGCCACCGCCGCCGAACGCGCGGCCGGTCGGGCGCAGGGCATCAACACCCCGGCCGAGCTGCCGCGCATCGGCGCGGTGCTGGCAGACCTGCGTGGCATCGGTGCGCAGGCCCTGGCCGAGGCCACCAGCGCCAACGCCTGCCGAGTGTTGCCGCGCCTGGCGGCTCTGCGCGCATGACCCGCCTGTATGGTTTGCCACCGTTGATCGGGCCGCAGACCCGCTTGCTGGTGCTGGGCAGCTTTCCCGGCGTGGCCTCGCTGCGCAGCCAGCGCTACTACGGCCATCCGCAGAACCAGTTTTGGCGCTTGCTGGAAACGCTGTGGCATCAACCATGGGGCGAAGCAAGTTATGAAGAACGCTTGGAGGTGGTCCGCGCGCGGGGCCTTGGCATCTGGGACGTCTACGCCAGCTGCGAGCGTGAGGGCAGTTTGGACAGCGCCATCCGCCACGCCACGCTCAACGACTTCGCCTGGGTGCAAGCGCAGTGCCCGCGTCTGCAAGCCATCGCCCACAACGGCGGCGAAAGCTTTCGCCACGCCCGCCACACCCAAGCCCTGGGCCTACCGGTCTACCGCCTACCCTCCACCAGCCCCGCCAACGCCAGCTGGAGCTTTGAGCGCAAATTCGAAGCTTGGCGAGCGGTGTTCGCAGCCACAGGTCTGCTGGAGTGAAACCGAGGGCGGTGCTGGCCAACG
>JBEIEH010000105.1:0-8898 GCA_040383055.1 Burkholderiaceae bacterium | reverse complement strand
GAGGTTGACGACCAGCAGGTCGATCGCGCCGATGCCATGGCGCTCGAGCGCGGCCATGTGCTCGGGCAGGTCGCGGCGCGCGAGCAGCCCGCCGTGCACCTTGGGGTGCAGGGTCTTCACCCGACCGTCCAGCATTTCCGGAAAACCGGTCATATCGGCCACCTCGGTGACCGGCAGGCCCTGCTCTGCCAGCAACTTGGCGGTGCCGCCGGTGGACAACAAGGTCACACCGAGCGCGTGCAGCGAACGCGCCAGTTCAACGACGCCGGTTTTGTCGGACACAGAAATCAAAGCTCGCATGTGCAATCCCAAAAAACAAAGAATCAAAAAAGTGTCCGGCGCGCGAAGCAGAACGAGCACCAAGCCCCACATCAAGAACACCGCGTATCCGGCTCCGCCGGTCCGCCGGTGTTGCCCCCTTGAGGGGGTGGTCAATCTAGAAGGCCGTGCTCCACCAACTTCTTGCGCAAGGTGTTGCGGTTCAAGCCCAGCCCCTGGGCCGCGCGCGACTGGTTGTTCTGGGCTTGGGCCATCACCACCTCAAGCAGGGGGCGCTCCACCGCCTTGACCAGCATGTCGTGCAAGTTGGCCGGCTCGGTGCCGTCGAGATCGCGGAAATAGGTCTGTAGGTTGTCGCGCACCAGATCGTGCAGGGCGGAGGTTTGGCTCATGCGGCAAGTTTCCAATCGTCCCCGGCGCTGACAGGCGCTGACAGGCCAGCCGACCAAGCGTCGAAACAGTCGCTCACGCTTGTCAGCTGATCGTCGGGGGTGGTGAGGGTGTTGATGTGGGCGCGAAAGCGCTGGCGCTCATCGGCCGGCAGGGCCAGCGACTGCACGTACCAGCCCAGGTGTTTGCGCGCGCTGCGCACACCGGTGTGCTCGCCATACAGGCCATAGTGCTCTTGCAGGTGTTCCAGCATCCAGGCCTTGACCTCGGCAAAGCTGGGCGGCGCCAGCTCGGCGCCCGTGGCCAGGTAATGGGCGATCTCGCGAAAAATCCAAGGCCTGCCTTGGGCGGCGCGGCCCACCATCAGGGCGTCGGCCCCGGTCTGGCGCAGCACGGCGGCGGCGGCTTGGGGGCTGCTGATGTCGCCGTTGGCCACCACCGGGATGCGCAGCGCGGCCTTGATGGCGGCGACGGTGTGGTGTTCGGCCTCGCCTTTGTAGCCTTGGTCGCGGGTGCGGCCGTGCACGGTGAGCATTTGCACCCCGGCGGCTTCGGCGGCGCGCGCGAGCGTGGGCGCGTTTTTGGCGCTGGCGCACCAGCCGGTGCGCATTTTTAAGGTCACCGGCACGCCATGAGGCACACAGGCGGCGACCACCGCTTCCACGATCTCCATGGCCAGGGCCTCGTCTTGCATCAGGGCCGATCCGGCCCATTTGTTGCACACTTTTTTGGCCGGGCAGCCCATGTTGATGTCGATGATTTGGGCGCCCCGGTCGATGTTGTGGCGCGCGGCATCGGCCATCATGGCCGCGTCGGTGCCGGCGATCTGCACCGCAATAGGCGCCGGTTCGCCCTGGTGGTCGGCGCGACGCGAGGTTTTGAGGCTGTCCTGCAGATCGGGGCGGCTGGTCACCATCTCGCTGACCGCATAGCCGGCGCCAAGCTTTTTGCACAGTTTGCGAAACGGCCGGTCTGTCACCCCGGCCATGGGGGCCACAAACAGGGCGTTCGGCAGGACGTACGGGCCGATCTGCATGACGGGTGAGAGGGAATAGGGGTGGGGTGTGACAATGGAGCGGCCGCCAGTGAGGCGATGAGGGCGGCCGCAACGGGGCAAGGCGCGCATTGTACCTGCCTGTTTTTTCAGCAAACTGACCGGTGGTGGGCATGCCCGAGTGGATGTTGGACGTGTTGCGTGTGTTGGCCCTGCCCGAGGTGGGCCTGAGCACGCTGTTTGTGGTGGCCTTTGTGTCGGCCACGTTGCTGCCCATGGGCTCGGAGCCGGTGTTGTTTGGCTTGGTCAAGCTCAACCCGGAGCTGTTTTGGCCAGCGGTGGTGGTCGCCACGGTGGGCAACACCTTGGGCGGTGCGGTGAGCTGGGCCATGGGGCGCGGCGCCCACGCGGCGGTCGACCGCCTGCGCCACCGCCCCACCGAACTGCACGCCTTGCGCTGGCTGGAGCGCTTTGGCCCCAAAGCCTGTCTGCTGTCGTGGCTGCCGGCGGTGGGCGACCCGCTGTGCGCGGTGGCGGGATGGCTGAAGTTCCCATTTTGGCCTTGCGTGGCCTATATGGCGGTGGGCAAACTGCTGCGCTATCTGGTGATGACCAGCGCCTTGCTCTGGGCCTTCCCAGCCGACCTGACGGTGGGCCTGCTGCGCTGAGAAACGGGCTCAGATCCGCTCGGTCGGCATCAGCGTGCGCCACTGACCAGGCAACAAACCGCTGAGCGACAGTCGTCCCAAGCGCTGGCGCCGCAGCACCGCCGCCGCCACACCAGCGCGTTGCGCCAAAAACGCGGCCTGGCCCGCCACCGCGCCCTTGATGGCCAGACGCACCCGGGTGTCGCTGTGCCAACTGGCGCGCGCCGGCGGCAAGGGGCGGCCGTTGTGGCTGAGCGGCGCCTGCAACGAGCGAATGACCTGCGCTTTGTGGTCGGCGCTGGCCGCGCTGGGCAGGTCGATCAACCACTCCTGCTCCAGCAAGGCCGCGCGTTCGGCCACCACACGAACCAAAGCCGGGTGTTGCGACAACAGCACCAAGCCGCTGTCACCGGCGGTGATCGGCGCCAACACGTGCCAGCGCGGACCCACGGCGTGAAACACCGGGCCTGAAGGGGCGGTGGTGGCGGACACCGCCATCGCGTCGCTCAACTGGGCGCGCAGCCAAGCCACGCCCAAGGCTTTGGCGTCTGGCAGCGCAACGCCAACAGGTTTGAACCAGATCACCGATTGCGGCCCATCGCTGGCCAAGGCCGGGGCATCGCCCACCACCACCGTCTGCTGGGGCAACACACGGGCCTGCGGCTGGTCCAGCACCACGCCGTCGACCTGCACCGCGCCCGAGACGATCAGGCGCTCGGCCTCGGCGCGCGAGCAGCCGCGCTGGGCGGCCACGCGTTTGGCCAAACGAACCGCGTCGGCATCGGATGAAACAGGCAAAGGGACAACAGGCATGGATCGATTATCTGGCGTCGCGCTCGCGCTGCAGCAACAGCGACTCCATCTCGGCGCACAGCTGGCGCCAGTTGAAGGGCTTGAGCATCAAGGCATCGAGCCCAGCGGCCTGGAAACGCGCCAGATCGTCTTGATTGACATTGGCGGTGAGACCCACGATCACGGTGCGCGCCTCGTGCCCGGGCAAACGCCGGATCGCCTCGGTGGCGTCGATGCCGTCCATCACCGGCATGCGCATGTCCATCAGCACCGCGTCCACTGGCGTGGCCTGCACAGCAGCGAGTGCCTCCAAGCCATCGGCGGCTTCCAGCACCTGGGCGCGTGGCCAGTTCGAGGCCAACACGCGTTGCACCAGCAAGCGGTTGACCGGGTGATCGTCTACCACCAGAAAACTCCAAGCCTGCTCGGCGGTGCTCAGCGGCGCAGGCGCGGAGTCCTCGGCAGCAACAGGCGCCGCCTGTGGCAGCACATGCAGATCAAAAAAGAAGTTGGAACCTTCGCCCAGCGCACTGCGGACATCCAGCGCCCCCCCCATCAGCTCCACCAAGCGCCGCGAAATGGCCAGCCCCAGGCCGTTGCCGCCATAGCGCTGCTGGATGCTGCCATCGGCCTGGGCAAAACGGCGAAACAGCCGCGATTGCTGGTGTTCGGCGATGCCGATACCGGTGTCGCTGACCTCAAAGCGCACCCGCTCACCGTGGGCGGTCAAGGCCAAACGGACATGGCCTTCGGGGGTGAATTTGATCGCGTTGCCCAGCAAATTGACCAACACCTGCACCAAGCGATGGCGATCCAGTGCGACCCACAGCGGCACGGCGGCATCGATGTGGCAGTGGTACTCCAACCCCTGATCGCGCGCCTTGGGCGCCAGCATGTCAAACGCGCTGCGCACACAACTGTGCAAATCCAGCACCTCAGGGTGCAACTGCAAGGTGCCGGACTGCAACTGAGAGTAATCGAGCACGTCGTTGATCACCGTCATCAGGTGATCGGCCGACTGTCGGGTGTGACGCAGCACCGCCATGGCCTCGGCGTCGCGCGGCACCCGCGAGATCAGCCATTCGTTGAGTCCAAGAATGGCGTTCATTGGGGTGCGCAGTTCGTGGCTCACGCTGGCGATGAATTGATCGCGCAAAACGTGGGTGCGCTCCAGTTCGGTGCGCTGGCGCTCTAACTCCTCGCGGCGCTGTTTTTGCTCAGCCAAGGCGCGTTCATTCATCCGGTGATAGGACAAGGGGATCACCAACATAAAGACGGTCACCAAAGCGAAGCTGGCCCAAGCGCTGCCCATGGACACCGCGGTATTGGCGAGCGGCACACCCACCCAACCCAACAAGTTGGACACCGCCAGCACTATCAACGTGCAGGCCACCGCCAGCAGCCAGCGCGCCCCCACACGCAAACCAAAGAAAAAGAAAGGTGTCAGCGGCAGCAGCACCAACCACGCCAAGCGTGGTGAGTAAATGCCCCCCGAACTCCACGCCGCCATCCATTGCGCGCACAAGGCCGCTGCCATGGCCCATTGCACTGCACTGCGAAAGGTCAGTCCACGCTGCACAGCCAACAGCAACACAAAAATCGACAGCGCAAAAAACAGGGACGCCACATCACCAAAGGTGTGGTACTCGATAACGGCCAAACCGAGCATCAGAACACCCACGGTCAGCCCAACAAAAAACACCCAGGGCATGGCACCGTCGCGGTAAGCCGAAGGCAGCACACGGACCAACCAGCCGCGCAGGTAATCGAAACGGTCTCGGCTCATGCGCCTGCCCCCTCGCGTGGGCGCCAGTGGCGATGAATGGTTTGCACGATTCTGGGCACATCCAGCGGCTTGGTGAGGACACCGTTCATGCCGGCGTCGATGCAACGCTGCCAATCGCCTGGGTGGGTGCTGGCGGTCAGACCGATCAGCGTCAACCCCTGCACAGCGCCGTGGCTATCGCGCACCCAGCGCGCCAGATCCAGGCCGCTCATGCCGGGCATGTACATGTCGAGCAAGACCACATCACAACGCCGCGTTTGCAGCCACTTTTGGGCCTCTGCGGCACTGGCCACGCTGTGGACCTGCGCGTTTGGCATGGCCTTGCGCAACTGCAACTCCGTGACCAAGCGGTTGACGCCATCGTCGTCAACCACCAGCAGCTCCAACGACACAGTGGCGTGTGCTTGCGGGTCGCTCGCCGCAGGGGGCGGCTCGATGTCGGCCTGCACAGGCCACTCCACCCAGAAAGTGGCGCCATGGCCCTTCTCGGAATGCACGCCCACACGACCCCCATGCAAGGCCACGAGCTGCTGGCAAATGGACAAACCCAAACCCGTGCCTTGAGCGTTGTGGCGCCGACCGCCATCGTTGTTTTCAAACAGCCGAAAAATCCGCAGCTGCTGATCGGCATCGACACCAGGCCCTTGGTCGCTCACGTCCAGCCGCAGCACCTGGGCGCGGCGGGTCAAAAACAATCCCACGGCTGCGCCCTCCGGCGAGTAGCGGATGGCGTTGTCCAGCAAATTGGCCACCACTTGCTTGAAGCGCAGACGGTCCAGCATCACTTGGCCGGGCATGCCCAAGGTCATTTGCCAATGCAGCTGCAGCGACTTGTTGCGGGCCTTGTCTCGGTGTTCATCGAGCACATCCTCCATGGCCTGCTTCAGATCCATCCAGTCGGGCTGTAGGCGCAGCTCACCGGCCTGCAATTGTGAAAAATCCAAGATGTTGTTGACCACGCCCAGCAAGTGCTGGGTTGAACGCCGGATGTGGTCGACCGCATCCACCTGATCGGGGTGGCCGGCCAAATGGTCGCGCAACACGCTGTTGAGTCCCAAGATCGCGCTCATGGGGGTGCGCAGCTCGTGACCCACCGCCGCTACAAACTCGTCTTTGTGAGACTGCGCTTGCACCAAAGCCGCGTGGGTGGTGCGCAAGGCCTCGTTGCCGTCTTCCAGCATCGACAGGCGCAGCCGGTGCAAGGTGTCGTACAGGTGCACCGCCGCAAACGGGGTGAGCATGCACAGCAACAAGCTGCTGAAAACCACCCACACCAGCTGAGGCGATTGGCGAACATCGCCAGACACCTGCCCGCTGAGGGTGGCCCACCACACCCACGCCAACACCAGCTGAATCAGCAGCACCCACCACATTGCTTGGCGAATGCCCGCCAAGAGCAGGGCGGTCATGGGAATCATGCACAACCACAACAACACCGAAGCGTTGATGCCACCGGTGTGGACCGCCACGTACACCACCAAGCCCGTGGACAACACCAAAGCGGTGTGCATGACCAGCAAAAAACCTCTGCGCCACGGCACCAAGGGCAACATGGCCAACTGGGCCAAAGCCACCGCGACATTGACGCGGGTGTCGTGAAACACACCGGGCAGAAAATAGAAGAACAGCGCGTTGGCCGCAAACATGATCAAACAGACGCGCAAAAAGAAGCGCGAGCGCGCCTCGCCTGCCGCCGCTTCGGCCAAAGCCGTTTCCCAGCGGCGTCGCCACCCGTTGAACCATGCTGCCATGTCTGCCGTGCCCTCTTCCCATCTGCTGGGGATTGTGAGGTATTTACCTTGGTTGCAACACAAATGTGCGCCAAGATATCAGATGCATCGCGTTCACCGCTCACACCACACACCACAACAGAGGGACCTATGAGGATTCAATCCATCGCCGCCGCTTTTCCAAAACGCCAATTGAGCAACGACGCCGTGATCGACCTGGTGGCCGAACACAGCCGAGACGTTGACCCCCAATGGGCCAAAACCCAACGGGTGCTCAGCCAAGCGCTCAAGGCCACGGGAGCCGTCACACGCCGCTGGCGCGAAGCCGGCGAGACATCGCTGGATATGGTGGTGTCGGCCTGCCAACAGGCGCTGGCAGACGCGAACCACCCCGCGGTGGACTTGTTGCTCTACGCCAGCGTCTACCCCGAATTGGTGGAGCCCTCATCGGCCAACCGGGTGGCACACGCTTTGGGCCTGCACCACACCGAGTGCTTGGACATCAAAGAGGCCTGCGATGGCTGGATGAAAGCGGTCAAGCTGGCCGACGCGTTGATGCGAACCGGCCGCTACCGCCGCATTCTGGTGGTCAACAACGAATGCCCCATGACCCCAGGCATGGGCGTCTGGCCTGAGCTGTTTCGCTTGTCGTCGCTGGACCAGCTCGAACACCGGTTTCCCACCTACACGCTGGGTGAGGTGGCCACGGCCACCTTGCTGGAGAGCGACGGACAGGACTGGGCGTTTGACAACATCACCCGCAACGACTGGTACGACTTCTGCACCATCACCCCACCGTGGTACACGCAGACCCAAGGCGACTCGCCCCGTCTGGCCAAAGACGGCGCCGGCTTGTTCACTTCCTACGGGGCCTTGCTGCGCCAGCACGGCTTTCCCACCTGCATCGAGCTGTTTCAGCGCAGTGGGCGCAGCCCCGCCGATGTGGACATCCTGTTCACCCATTCCTCGTCCAAACGCGATTGGACCGATCTCTCAGGCGAGCTGGGATTGGCCCAACAACAAGTGGACATCTACGCCGAATACGGCAACGTGGTGTCGGCGGCCGTACCTGCGGCCATGGCGGTGGCACTCCAAGACGGCCGGCTGCAACGCGGTCAGCGGGTGCTGGCGTTGGTGGCGTCGGCCGGCATGTCGTTTTCGACCGCCTGGTTCCAGTTCTGAACCCCAGGCGGGTGGGCGCGCTCAGACGTTGAAGAGGAAGTTCATCACGTCGCCGTCTTTGACGACGTATTCCTTGCCTTCGGCGCGCATCTTGCCGGCGTCTTTGGCGCCCTGCTCGCCTTTGAAGGCGATGTAGTCGTCAAAGCCGATGGTCTGGGCGCGGATGAAGCCGCGCTCAAAGTCGCCGTGGATCACGCCAGCGGCCTGTGGCGCGGTGTCGCCAATGTGGATGGTCCAGGCGCGCACTTCTTTCACACCGGCGGTGAAATAGGTTTGCAGGCCCAGCAGCTTGAAGCCGGCGCGGATCAGGCGATTCAAGCCCGGTTCGTCTTGGCCCAATTCCTTCAAGAACTCCAGCCGGTCGGCGTCGTCCATTTCGGAGAGTTCGGCTTCGATCTTGGCGCAAATGGCCACCACCGGTGCGTTTTGGGCGGCGGCGTACTCTTTCAGGCGGTCCAGGAAGGGATTGTTCTCAAACCCGTCTTCGCTGACGTTGCCCACAAACATGGCCGGCTTGGCGGTAATCAGGCACAGCGGCTTCATCAGCGCCTGCTCTTGATCGCTGAGCGCCAGGGTGCGCACCGGTTTGCCCTCGTTGAGCACCGCCTGCACCTTGGTGAGAATGCCCACCAGCGCAGCGGCCTCTTTGTCATTGCCGCTTTTGGCGGCCTTGGTGTAGCGCTGCAGGGCTTTCTCGACCGTGCCCAGGTCGGCCAAGCACAGCTCGGTCTGAATCACTTCAATGTCGGCAATCGGGTCGACCTTGTTGGCCACGTGGATGACGTTGGGGTCTTCAAAACAACGCACCACGTTGACGATGGCGTCGGTCTCGCGGATGTGGGCCAAGAATTGGTTGCCCAAGCCTTCGCCTTTGGACGCACCGGCCACCAGACCCGCGATGTCCACAAACTCCACGATCGCCGGCACGATGCGCTCGGGCGAAATGATCGCGGCGAGCTGTTGCAAGCGCGGGTCGGGCACCTCGACCACGCCCACATTGGGCTCGATGGTGCAAAAGGGGTAGTTCTCGGCGGCAATGCCGGCCTTGGTCAAGGCGTTGAACAGGGTGGATTTGCCGACGTTGGGCAGGCCGACGAT
>JBEIEH010000104.1:0-8938 GCA_040383055.1 Burkholderiaceae bacterium | reverse complement strand
GTGTTTGACGGCATCACCCGCCACAACCCCGAGGGCATGTGGTTTCGGCGTTATGCCCAGGCAGAGGGCTTCAAGGCGGCGGTGCAGTGGCGCGACAGCGGGCGGCCGATTCCCGACGGCGACGAGGCCCGAGCGCGCATTGCGGAGTTGGAGGCGCAGTTGGCGCAGGCGCGCGCGCACGCCCAAAGACCGAGCGACTGAAGACCGTGGCGCGCACCGCTGGCGCCGTTATGCTTGGCCCCCATGTACGCCGCCTTCTTCGGTCTGTTCAAGCCGCCTTTCTCCATCGCGCCCGACCCGCACAGCGTGTTCCTGAGCCCGCGCCACCGCGAGGCCTTGGCGCACCTGCTCTACGGTGTGCAAGACAGCACCGGCGGCGGTGTGGTGCTGCTCAGCGGCGACATTGGCACCGGCAAAACCACCCTGTGCCGGCATTTTTTGCAGCAGGTGCCGGCCCACTGCTCGGTGGCCTACATCTTCAATCCGCGCCTGACCGTGCTGGAGCTGCTGCAGGCGGTGTGCGACGAATTTCACTTGCCACCGCTGCCCGTGGGCGAAACACCGACCGTCAAACGGCTGATCGATCCTCTCAATGCGTTTTTGCTGCGCGAGCACGCCGCTGGGCGCAACGCGCTGCTGTTCATTGACGAGGCGCAAAACCTGCCCACCGACGTGTTGGAACAACTGCGCCTGCTGACCAACCTGGAAACCACCGAGCGCAAGCTGCTGCAAATTGTGCTGATTGGGCAGCCCGAGCTGCGCACGCTGCTGGCGCGACCCGAGCTGGAGCAGCTGGCCCAGCGGGTGATCGCCCGCTACCACCTGGGGCCACTCGACCCAGCAGAGACGCGGGACTACGTGGCGCACCGCCTGCAGACCGCTGGCCACAGCGGCCCACCGTTGTTTGACAACGCCGCGCTGGACGCAGTGGCGCGCCGGAGCAAGGGCGTGCCCCGGCGCATCAACCTGTTGTGCGACCGCGCGCTGCTGGGCGCTTATGCCCAAGGCCAGCGCCGGGTGTCGGCGGCCACAGTGCGCCAAGCCGCGCGCGAGGTGTTCGACACCCAGATCCGGCCTCAGCCCGCGGCCACCCGACGCAGCGCTTGGGCGATGGCCGCGCTGATGGCCGCTTCATTGGGCGCAGGCGGGGGATGGGTGGCCTCGCAATGGCTGCAACACCAACGCTCAACGCAGGCAGTGCCTGCGCCCGTGGTGTCGGCAGCCGAGACCCCAGACACGCCGCCATCCACAGCGGTGAGCTCCCCCAACGCGCCCACCACCATCCTCGCCCAAACCAGCCCCTTGTCGCCCGCCTTGGTGCCGCTGCCGCCGCAGCTGCAGCGCCCTCCCTTGCATGGGCTGTGGACCAACGAAACCAGCGCGTGGTCCGGCTTGGCGCAAGTCTGGGGCTTGGCCAGCGGCGGCGATCCCTGCGCCAGCTTCTTGCGCCAAGGGGTGCAGTGCTTTCGCACCGACCGCATGACCCTCAACGGCTTGCAATTGCTGCAACGCCCCGCCCTGCTGCGCCTGCAAGACGGTGAACGCAGCGCATGGGCTTTGCTGGTCGGCATGGATGCCACCCACCTCACCTTGCAAGGGCGCGATGGCCAGCCTTGGCGCCTGCCACTGGGCGCCCTGCCCAGCGCGTGGGGCGGAGACACGCTGACCCTGTGGCGCCTGCCGCCGGGCGTGATCCAACGCGTGGGAGTGGCCAGCGCCGGCCCTGCGCGCGACTGGCTCGACGCCCAAATTGCTGCCCTGCCGCAGACCACTGTGGCGCCAGGACCGCTGAACGAACGTTTGTTGGCGTTCCAGCGCGCCCAAGGCGTCAACCCCGACGGGCAGCCCGGACCGCTGACCTTTATGCAAATGAACCGTGTGTTGGGCGTGGACGAGCCACGCTTGGGCAACGCAGCCCCCTCGGCCCAACCGCCCACCCCGCCCGCTGGGCGCTGAAAGTCACCTATGTCGTACATCCTCGACGCCTTGGCCAAAGCCGACGCCGAACGGCGCCACAGCAGCGAAGCGCCTGTGACATCGGCTGTGCGTCAGACCACGCCAGCGCGCGCGATCAGCGGCCAGCGCTGGTGGGCCGCTGTCGCAGTGCTGCTGCTCATGGCGCTTGCGGTGCTGGTGTGGCACCAACGCAGCCTGTTCCATGCGGGGCCAGCCACACCGCCCACCACACCGGTCGCCAGCGTTCCCTCCGCTCAGCCATCGGAGCGGGCGATCGCGCCCTCGGATACGCCCGTGCCCTCGTTGGCCCCCGCTCCCGCGCCCTTGCCCATCCTCGCGCCGGCGCCCCCCACACCGCGCGCCACAGCACCGGAGGCCAGCGCACCGACCACGCCAGCCACCGAGGCCACCTCTGCACCGCCCGCACCCGCTGCAAACGCCGCACTGCCCCGTCCCCCGGCCAGCGCGCCGGCGCTGGCCATCAGCGGCGCCACCTATTCCGACAACCCGGCCCACCGCCTGCTCATCGTCAACGGCAAGGTGGTGCAAGAAGGGCAAGAGGTGGCGCCTGGCGTGAGGCTGGAAGCCATTGGCCCGCGCAGCGCCGTGTTCAACCAGGGCGGCACCCGCTTCAACATCAACCACCAATGACCACGCCTTTGCTCAGCGCCCAAGGGCTGTGCCACGCCTGGCCCGACCACACCCTGTTCGATCAACTCTCGCTCGCCCTGCCGCCAGGGTTGACCCTGCTGCTCGGCGGCGACGGCAGCGGCAAAACCACGCTGCTGCGGCTGCTGTCTGGCACTGAGTCGCCGCAGAAAGGCTCAGTGCATTGGCACGTGGGTGCCGGCGGTCAAGATATGCGCCACCACGTGTTCTGGCTGCACCCGGACGACCCGGCGCTGCAGGCCTGGAACGACACCCCCGCCCGCCAAGCGCTGCATGCGCAGCTGCAAGCGTGGCCAGAGGCCCAGCCACAAGAGGCCCCTGCGCTGTGCGAAGCCTTGGGCCTCACCCCCCACTTGGACAAGCCGATGTACATGCTGTCCACCGGCAGCCGGCGCAAGGTGTGGCTGGCGGCAGCCCTGTGCGCACAAGCGCCCATCACCTTGCTCGAAACGCCGCTGGCGGCGCTGGACGCCCCCTCCAGCCGCGCGGTGGTGGACGCGGTGATGGCACAAGCCCACCCCAGTGCCACGCCAGCGCGCGCTTGGTTGTGGGCGGACTACGAAGCGCCCGAGGGCCTGTCACCCGTGCAGACGCTGCACCTGAACAGCTGAGCCCGAGCCGCTGTCGCTCAGGCCGCCAGCGTGGGCACAAAGCTGCCGCACGTCATGCGCTGCCCGGCGCGGTAATGCGGCGCGTAGTCGAACACCGCGTAGTGCTGGGTGGCGCAGTTGTCCCACATGGCCACCGAATCTTTTTCCCAGCGAAAACGCACCATGAACTCGGGCTTTTTGATCCACTCGTAGAGCATGTTGAGCACCGCATCGGACAGGTCCATGTGCATGCCCAGCAGCCGCTTGGTCCAGATCGAATTGACAAACAAAATCTTGCGGCCGTTGTAGGGATGGGTGATGACCGCTGGGTGGGTCACCGTCGGTGTGCTCTCGATCATCTTGCACTCTTGCGCAAACGCGGTGACCACCTGCCCGGTCTTGGCCGAGGCGCGCTGCGCCAGCCGCTCGTTGATGTTGGCGCGGCGGAAATGCCACGGCAAGTCGTGGTCGGCCTGCAGGCCTTCGAGCATCTGCTGCATGCCAGGGTTGAGCGCGTCAAACGCCGCGCCGGCGTGCATCCACATGGTGTCGCCGCCGGCCGGTGGCAGGTCGGTGATGCGCAAAATCGACACCATATTGGGCTTTTTGCGAAACGTCACATCGGTGTGCCAGCGGTCGGTCTCGGGGGCTTCGGTGCCCTGGTGCGAAATCAGCTGGATCTGCGGATGGCCGTCAATGTGCGGAAAAAACTCGTGCGTCTCCATCTCACCAAAATTCTGGCCCAAGCGGATGTACGCCTCGGGCGTGAGAGCTTGCTTGCGAAAAAACACCACGCCGTATTGCCATAGCGCCTGTTTGATCTCTTCGTACACGTCTTCTGAACGGGTGTTGTTCAAGTCGACGCCGCTGATCATGGCGCCGATGGTGGGCGTCAAGGCCTCGGTTTCGATGTGTCGAAATTGCATGGTGTGTCTCCTGAAAAAACCATCCGCTCATTGCCAATGCAGCAGGCGGCGCTCCACCCCACCCATCAACTTCATGATGAGCACGCCAATGAGCGCCAAGTCCAGCAACAGCGACCACACGCCGTTGACATTGAAAGTCGAGCCCAGATAGGCCAGCTGCTGGCCCAAGCCGCGCTCGGACGCGATCACCTCGGCGCCGACCACCCCCAAAAAGGCGTAGATCAGCCCCAGGCGAAGGCCTGAAAACAGCACCGGCACCGCACCGGGCAAGGTGACCCAAAAAAACATCTGCCCACTGCTCGCGCCCAGTGTTCGGGTGAGCGTGATGTGGTCTTGGCTCACGCCGCGAATACCCGCCACCATGGTCGACAGCACAATAAAAAACGTCAACGACACCCCCATGGCGATCTTGGACCCCAGGCCCAAGCCGAACCACAAAATGAACAGCGGCACCAGCGCGATGCGCGGCAGCACATTGAGCGCGGCGATGTAGGGCTCACAAAACGCCTCAAGCCGAGGCCAGGTGACAAAAGCCAATCCGGTGGCCATGGCCGCCAACGACCCGATGGCAAACGACGCGAACACCGCCATCAAGGTCCAGCCCAAATCGCCCCAGAGCCGCGCGTTGCTGAAGTTCTCCAGCGTGAATGTGGCAATGCCCAAGGGGCTCCCGACAAAACTCGGGTCCACCCAGCCCACGCGCGCGCCCCACTCCCACAAGCCCAAGACCACGGCCACAAACAGCGCGTGCAATCCCCCTGCGCGCCAGGTGTCAGCCTTCATGGTGCACCCATCCCGCTTCTAAGTGTTTCCACACCTGGGTGTAGGTGTGGTGAAAATCCTCACTGGTCTGCAGCGCGCGGATGGAGCGCGGCCGCGGCAAGCGCACCGGCACGTCGGCCACGATGCGCCCTGGCCGCGACGACATCACCACCACCCGGTCCGCCAAGGCCACTGCCTCCGACAGGTCGTGCGTCACAAACAACACCGTGCGCTCGCCTTCTTGGCACAACTGCAGCAGCAGGTCTTGCAACTGCAGCCTGGTCTGCGCGTCCAGTGCGCCAAAAGGCTCGTCCATCAACAACAGCGGCGAGGGCATGGCAAAGGTGCGGGCCAGAGCCACCCGCTGGCGCATGCCATGCGACAAGGCCTTGGGCAGCTTGTGCTCAGACCCTCCCAAACCCACCCGCTTGAGCATGGCCGCAGCGGTCTCGCGCGCCTGGGCCAGCGGCACCCCACGCACTTTGAGGCCAAAGGCGGCGTTGTCTAGCGCACTCAGCCACGGAAACAGGCTGTCGCGCGCCAGCATGTACGCCACCCGCTGGCTTCCCAAGACCGGCGCTTCACCAGCGACCTTCAACTGCTGTCCAGCAGGCAGGTCCACCAAGCCGGCGCACAGGTTGAGAAGCGTGGTCTTGCCACAGCCGCTGGGCCCAGCCAGCGCAACAAACTCACCGCTGCGCACCTGCAGACTCACCCCTTGCAGCACCGGCAACACGCCGTCGAAGCTGAGGTCGATATGCTGTGCGTCGATCATGGGTGAACGGGTATTGGCGCGCTCACGTCGGCGATCAGGGCAGCACCGCTGGCGCCATCTCCACTTTGGCCGGCAGCAGTTTGTTTTCTGTCATGGCGTCGGCCACCGCCTGCATCGCGGGCACCGTGCCGCGCGCTTTGAAATTGCCCAGGCTGTTGCGAAGAGCCACTTCGGCGATCTGATCGGCGTTGGGCAATTGCAAGCCAAAGGTCTTGCGCAAAATCTCCAGCGTCTTGCCAAAGTTGGCCGGATTGGCCACAAAGGCCTCAGACATGTCCATCGCCTTGCGAATGGCGGCCACCGTGGGCGCGTTGGCCGCCGCCCAATCGGCCTTGACCGCCAGGGTGCCCGATCCACCGCGCGTGGCCAGCAGGCTCTTGGGGCCTTGGCCTTTGCGTGGGTCCACCACCACCCGGCAAGCCTTGAGCACCTCGCACATGCCATCGGTGGGCGAAAACGTCATGATCAGGTCGACCTGCCCACGGGTCAGCGCCGGAAAAGCGGTGTCGGGAGCGCCAACGGCGACAAAGGTCACATCGTTGGCGGTCAGGCCGACATCGGCGAGCATGTCCACCACCTGAAACTCAGCGCCAGACCCCCTTTGGGTCACGCCAATTTTTTTGCCCTTGAAGGACTTGACCACGCCGGGATAGCCCTCGCCTTCGGTGGGCAGCTCGGTCTTGACGCCGGCCGCCACAAAAAACACCGGGTCGGTGTAGCCGGCGCCAATGATCTTGATCGGCGCCTTGCGCGCCACCGATGCGGCGGCCACCTCGGTAGGCCCAAAGAACACCTCGATATCGCCCGACAGCATGGTTTGCATGCCCAGCGGCGCGGCGGCAATGGTCCGCAATTCGCAGCGAATGCCCGCTTGCTGGCAAAAGCCCTGCTCCTGCGCCACCCGCACCAGCAAGTTACCGGTGCCCGGGTAATCCTGAAAGCGCACCACCGTCTGGGCCTGCGCCGCCATGGCGGTCATGGCCGCCGCCGCCACCATCCACCGCGTGAAGCTGTGCTTGATCATGCTTGTCTCCTGGTTATCGGGTCTGCGCCCGTGGCCACGATGTTGCGTCTCAAGCTGGCTGAAAAATGTTTCTCAGGTAACAATTTAAGGGATGACACCAAGCTATGGTTTTCCCGATGCCGCGTCGCATGGCGCCCCACAGGCGCCCAACAGCGGCTTTGTGCTGGACGCGAGCACGATCCGCACCCTGCTGCCCGCCGGGGTGCAGCGCCATTGGCTGGCGGGGGACGAGCTGGCCTCCTATGGCCAACGCATGGACCACGTGAGCGTGTGCCTGAGCGGGCAATACAAAGTGCTGCTCAACGGTCTTGAAGGCCAGGCCCATTTCATGCGGCGGCTGATGGTCGGAGAACTGTTTGGGGTGCCCTCGGCGCTGGCCGGCACGCCATTTCCCACCGACGTCGTGTGCGAAGAAGCCGGTGAAACGCTGGAAATCCCCAGCCAAGCCTTGCTGGAGCTGTTGCGCACCAAGCCCGAACTGGCCATCGGTGTCATCAAAAGCTTGGCCATCCGCATCACCGAAATGTTCGACGTGATGGAGGCGGATCTCCTGCCGTCGCTGCGCGCGCGGGTCTGGCAACGGCTGCAGCGCCTGGCGCAACTCAACGGCCGGCTCGATCGCTTGGGGCAAGTAGAACTGCCGCTGTCTCAGCAAGACATTGCCCAGTCGCTCAATGCGTCGCGTCCACGGGTGCAGCAAGAGCTCAAACGGTTGGAGCGCGAAGGCGTCATCCGCCTGGGTTATCGGCGCATCACCCTGCTGCAGACGCGGCCGGCGCGCGACGCCGCCTCAACGGCGCGGCCATAATCCCGCCCATGCGATTGCTCCTCGACTTCTTTCCCATCGTTTTGTTTTTTGCCGCCTACAAGTTTGAAGGCGTCTACGTGGCCACCGGTGTGCTGATGGCCGCTACCGCGCTGCAGATGGCCATCATCTACGCCATGGACCGCCGGCTGCAGACCATGCACAAGGCCACACTGGCCTTGGTGCTGATCTTTGGCGCGCTCACCATCGGCCTGCACGACGAACGCTTCATCAAATGGAAGCCTACCGTGCTCTATGGCGCCATGGCTGTGGCATTGGCCGCCGCGCTGTGGGTCTGGAAAAAGAATGTGCTGCACATGCTGCTGGGCACCCAAATTCAGCTGCCCGAGAGCGTCTGGGGGCGGCTGACCGTGGCTTGGGTGCTGTATTTCATCTTCATGGCCGCCATCAACGCCTATGTGGCGGTGGCCTTCAGCACCGAAGCCTGGTTCAACTTCAAGCTCTGGGGCTATGTGTTCCCCGTGGTGTTTTTGCTCGGCCAAGGCGTCTACATCGCCCGCCACCTGAAAGACGACAACTCCGAGGGCCAAGCATGAACCCCAGCGCCGTGCCCACCGCTGCAGCCATAGAAGCCGCACTGCGCCAATCCCTGGCGCCCACACACCTGCAGGTGATGGACGAAAGCGCCGATCACGTTGGCCACGCCGGGGCCAACGGCTTGGGTTACGGCACCCACTTTCGGGTGCGCATTGGCGGGCCCGCGTTCGCTGGGCGCAGCCGGGTGGCACAGCACCGCCTTGTGTATGATGCGCTGCAACCTTTCACCGATGCTGGCCTGCACGCGCTGGCCATTGAAATTCAGCCCTGACGGGCGTTTTTTTCGACCGCTTTTTCCTTTTCTCTCTCTTCCCTTTGAGGCATTCATGAAGTTTTCCCTGTCCGCTGTGATGGCCGCTGCCCTGCTGGTGGCCGCTCCCTTGGTGTCCGCTCAAAACGTGGCGGTGGTCAATGGCAAAGCCGTGCCCAGCAGCCGCGTGGACGCACTGGTCAAGCAAGTCGAAGCCTCGGGTCGTCCAGTGGACGACACCGTGCGCGCCCAAATTCGCGAAGAAGTCATCCTGCGCGAAATCTTCATGCAAGAGGCCCAACGCCGCGGCATGGCTGCCTCGCCCGAATACAAGGCGCAAATGGAACTGGCGCGCCAGAGCATCATGATCCGCGCGCTGTTCGCCGACGAAGAGAAAAAAGCCACGGTCAGCGACGCCGAAGCCAAGGCCGAGTACGACAAGTTTGTGTCGGCCAACGCCGGCAAAGAATACCGCGCTCGCCACATCTTGGTGGAAGGTGAAGACAAGGCCAAAGCCTTGATCGCCCAGATCAAAGGTGGTGCCAGCTTTGAAGAGCTGGCCAAGAAAGAGTCGAAAGACCCGGGCTCCGGTGCCAACGGTGGCGATCTGGACTGGGCCGCTG
>JBEIEH010000103.1:0-8970 GCA_040383055.1 Burkholderiaceae bacterium | reverse complement strand
CGAAATAGCTCACCGTCACCCCACCGGCGTTGGCGATCACATCGGGCAGCACCAGCACACCCCGGTCGTGCAGGATGTCATCCGCCTCGGGTGTGGTGGGGCCGTTGGCGCCCTCAATCACCATGCGCGCCTGGATGCGCCCGGCGTTGTCGCGGGTGATTTGCTGCTCCAGCGCCGCCGGGATCAGGATGTCGCAGGGCACGTCCCAAAAGGCGTCGTTGGCCAGCGCTTCAGCGCCGGCAAAACCCGCCACCGAACCGGTTTGCGCCACATGCGCCATCAGCACCGGCACGTCCAGCCCGGCTTCGCGGTAGATGGTGCCGCCGTGGTCTTGCACCGCCACCACGCGGGCGCCGGCCTCGGCAAACAGCTTGCCGGCCACGCCGCCCACATTGCCAAAACCTTGCACCGCCACCCGCGCGGTGCCGATGTCCATGCCAATGCGTTGGGCCGCCTCGGCGCCCACGGTGAACACCCCACGGCCGGTGGCTTCGCGCCGGCCCAGCGAGCCGCCCAGGTCCACCGGTTTGCCGGTGACCACGCCGGTGGCGGCGGCGCCTTCGTTCATGGAGTAGGTGTCCATCATCCAGGCCATGACCTGTTCGTTGGTGTTCACATCGGGCGCCGGGATGTCCTTGGTCGGGCCGATGATGATGCCGATCTCACTGGTGTAGCGGCGCGTTACCCGCTCCAGTTCACCGCGCGAGAGCTGGCGCGGATCGACCCGAATGCCGCCTTTGGCGCCGCCGTAAGGCACGTTGACCGCCGCGTTTTTGATCGACATCCAGGCTGAGAGCGCCATCACCTCAGACAGCGTCACGTCTTGGTGAAAGCGCACACCCCCTTTGCCGGGGCCGCGGCTGGTGTTGTGTTGCACCCGGTAGCCCTCAAAGTGGGCGGTGGTGCCGTCGTCCAGCAGGATCGGCACGTCGACGATCAGGGTGCGCTTGGGGCGCTTCAGGGTTTCCACCCAGCGCGCCAAGCTGCCCAGGTAAGGCGTGACGCGGTCGACCTGCTGCAGGTAAATGCCCCAAGGCCCCAGGTGTTGCGGGTCGAGGTAAGAGGGCAGGGCGTGGGTGAAGGCGGCCGGGCTTGTGGCGGGTCGCAATGGTTGAGGGGTGCTCATGTGTGTCTCTCTGAAAAGTTGGTCGCGCCCGGATGGGTCAGCGACGGGCGCGAGCTTACGCAAAGCTTTCAGAGGCGTCCAAGGCCGGGATGACCTTGGGTTATGCGTTTAATGCATGATGGCGGTGCGCGACGTCTGTGGATGTCCTCAAGCCGAGAACTGCAGCGCTGCGAGTCGGGCGTAGGTGCCGCCGGCGGCCAGCAGCTCGGCGTGGCTGCCGGCTTCCACCATCCGGCCGTGGTCCAGCACCACAATGCGGTCGGCGCGCTGCACGGTGGCCAAGCGGTGGGCGATCACCAAGGTGGTGCGGCCTTGCATGGCGGATTCCAGCGCGGCCTGCACCATGCGCTCGCTGTGGGCGTCGAGTGCGCTGGTGGCCTCATCGAGCAGCAGCAGGGGCGGGTTTTTCAGCAGCGCACGCGCAATCGCAATGCGCTGGCGTTGCCCACCTGACAAGCGCACACCGCGTTCGCCCAAAAAGGTGTGGTAGCCCTCGGGCAGGGTGCGAATGAATTCGTCGGCGAAAGCGGCCTGCGCGGCGGCCAGCACCTCGGCGTCGCTCGCCTCTGGCCGGCCGTAGCGGATGTTCTCCATCGCGTTGGCCGAAAAAATCACCGCGTCTTGCGGCACGATGCCGATGCGCTGGCGAAGCTCGGCAAGCCTGAGTTGGGGGATCGGCACACCGTCGAGCGCGATCTCGCCAGCCTGTGGGTCGTACAGGCGCAGCAGCAGCTGAAACAGCGTGGTTTTGCCCGCGCCGCTGGCGCCCACCAGGGCCACGGTTTGGCCTGGTGCCACGTCGAGGTTCAGGTCTCGCAGCGCCGCTTGTTCGGGCCGCGAGGGGTAGTGAAAGGTCACACCGCGCAGTGCCAAGGCGCTGCCACCTTGGGGCGCAGGCAGCGACAGCGGCTGGGCCGGCTCGCGCACTCGCGATTCGGCCGCCAGCAGCTCCATCAGCCGCTCGGTGGCGCCCGCCGCGCGCAGCAGGTCGCCATACACCTCACCCAGCACCGCCACCGCCCCGGCAAAAATCAGCACATACACCGCCGCTTGGCTGAGTTCGCCGGCGCTCATGCGGCCTTCGAGCACCGCCTGCGTGCCCTGGTACAGGCCCCACAGAATCAGCGCCGCGTTGGCCACAATCACAAAGGCCACCAGCACCGCGCGCGCCCGGCTGCGCCGCGCGGCGGTGGCAAAGGCGCGTTCGCTGGCCTGGGCAAAGCGCTGCGCCTCGCGCCCCTCGGCGGTGTAGGCCTGCACCACCGTCATGGCGTTGAGCGTTTCGCCCGCCAGCGCACTGGTGTCGGCCACCCGGTCTTGGCTGTCGCGCGACAGGCGCCGCACGCGCCGCCCAAACCACATGGCCGGCAACACCACACCCGCGACCACCGCCAACACCGCCAGCATCACGCTGGGGTGGCTCCACACCAGCATCAGCAGCGCGCCCAGCCCCATCACGCCGTTGCGCAAGCCCATGGAAAACGATGACCCCACCACCGTTTGCACCAGCGTGGTGTCGGTGGTCAGGCGCGACAGCACCTCGCCGGTGCGGGTGGTTTCAAAAAACGCTGGGCTTTGCTGCAACACCCGGGCGTAGACCGCGTTGCGCACATCGGCGGTCACCCGTTCGCCCAGCCAGCTCACCAAATAAAACCGCGCCGCCGAAAACACGCCGAGCGCCAGCGCTACCCCGAACAGCGCCAGAAAGTGGCCGCGCAGCGCCAGCATCTGGGCGCTGCGGTCGCCGGGCAACAGGCCTTGGTCGATCAAATGGCGCAGCGCCACCGGAAACACCAGCGTGGCGCCAGCAGCCAACAGCAAAAACGCCAGCGCCAAGCCCATCTGCCAGCGGTACGGCCGCAGAAACGCTCCCAAGCCGGTCAGTGAGCGCGGTGTCGCGGGGCGGGGGCGCTCAGCGCTCGGTGTTTTTGCCATACAGGGCCATACAAAGACGAAAGCAGTGAATTGTGCCGCGCGGGCGCAGCCATGGCGGTGTTAGGATTTTTGATTGTTTGATTCACACGTTCAGGGAGCCCAAATGACCGACCCACATGACGCACCCACGGTGCCGTCTAGCCTGTTTATGAACACCATTCCCAGCGCGCTGCATCCCCAGGAACCGGCCATGCCGTTGATACACAAGATGCCGCTGCGGTTCACGGGTTCGGGCAGCGAGTATTTCCGCATCTGGATCGTCAACCTCTTGCTCACCCTGGTGACCTTGACCTTGTATTGGCCGTTTGCCCGAGCGCGGCGCATGGCTTACTTTCACAGCAACACTTGGGTGGGAGACAGCACGCTGGGCTTTCACGCCGATCCCTGGAAGATGTTTCGTGGCTACCTGCTGATGTTGGGCTTGGGCTTGGTGTACTGGCTCGTGTCCTACTTTGCGCCTGCGCTGTCGTGGCTGCCACTGTTGGTGCTGGCCCTGCTGTGGCCCGCCTTGTGGCGATCCTCGCTGATGTTCCGCTTGCGCAACACCAGCTGGCGGGGTGTGCGGTTTGATTTTGTGGGCTCTGCCCGCGACGCTTACCGCGTGATGTTGCCGCTGTTGTTCCCGTCGGTGCTGCTGGTGGCCATGGCTTCGGTCGGTGAGGTGCCCGAATGGGCCGAACTGACCTGGGTGCAGACGTTGCTGGTGCTCGGTGGCCTGGCCGCCTTGGTGGTGATGCTGATGTTTCCGTGGCTGATGGCGCGCATGCACGCCTTTCAACACAGCGGCTATGTGTTCACCGCCGAGCGCACTCTGCTCGAAGCCTCGCAACTGACCCGGACTTTGTACCTGCTGGGGCTCAAGATGATGGGCCTGATGTTGCTGGGTGTGCTGGTGCTGGGCCTGTTGGCTGCGCTGCTGGGCAGCAGCGGCATGATGGCCGGTGTGGCGGCGACGGTGGGGGGCATTTATCTGCTGGTGCCACTGGTGCTGTTGCCTTACTGGCAAGCCCGCATGCAAAACCTGGTGTGGGGCCAGACCCGCAGTCCACACATCACGCTCTCCAGCGCCTTGCGCTGTCGCGATCTGATGAAGGTCAATGCACTCAACTGGTTGTTGATCGTGATCACGCTGGGTCTGTTCTGGCCCTTTGCCGCCATTCGCACCGCACGTGTGCGGCTGCAAGCCATGTCGGTGCGCATCGAGGGCGATGTGAACACCTGGGTGGCGCAGGCACCCGCGCAGCGCGCCGGTGTGTTGGGTGATGCCGCGGGCGACTTCTTTGGTGTGGACATGGGCCTGTGATGGACCGCCCCAGGCTTGAGACCCAGTGGTTCGACGGCCGCAGCCCGCAGGCCCAAGCGGCCAGCGTCTGGCTCGACGGCGACGAGCTGGTGCTGAGCACCGCCGAGGGCGAGCGCCGCTACCGGTGCCGCGCCGTGCGCTGGCCCGAGCGCCAGACCCACGGCCAGCGCCAAGCCGAACTGCCCGACGGCGGTTTGCTGCAGCACGCCCAGGCCGCCGAATGGGACGACTGGTGGGCCACCAGCGGTGGGGCGCAGTCGCGGGTGGTTGGCTGGCAGCAAAGCTGGCGCGCCACGGTCTGGGCTGTGGTGGGCAGTTTGGCGTTTTTGGCGGCGTCTTGGGTGTGGGGTGTGCCCTTGCTCAGCCGGGGTCTGGTGCAGTTGATTCCCCCTGGGTTGGAGGCGCGGCTGGGCGACGCCGGCTTTGAACAAATCAGCGCGGCATTTCTGCAACCCAGTGCGCTGCCAGCACAGCAACAAGAGGCGATCCGCCAACGCTTTGAGCGGCTGGTGCAGGGGGCCTACCCCGAAGGCAATGCTCCCGACTGGAGGTTGAGCTTTCACCGCGCGCCAGCGCTCGGGCCCAATGCGCTGGCCTTGCCCGGTGGCACGATTGCGATGACCGATGAGCTGGTGCAACTGCTGGCCGACCAGCCCGATGCGATTCAGGGCATCTTGGCCCACGAGCTGGGGCATGTGGTGCATCGCGACGGGCTCGATATGCTGGTGCGCTCCAGCTTGGTGAGCGCGCTGGTCGGCGTGGTGCTGGGCGATGCGAGTGGTTTTGTGGCCGCCGTGCCCGCCACGTTGGCCACACAGTCTTATTCACGCGACGCTGAACGCGCAGCCGACGGTTTTTCAGCCGAGTTTTTGCAGAGCAACGGCATATCGCCAGCGGTGATGGCGGTGTTTTTTGAGCGCATCGCGAAGCTGCAGAGTCCCGAGGGTGAGGATGACAAAGGTCTGCCGATTGCCATTGCCAGCCATCCCGAACACGAAGAGCGCATCCGCTTTTTTACCGAGTGGCGCTGAACGCCTGTGCCCTGCGGCTCAGAGCTGCAGCGGCGAGGCGTAGCCGGTCATCTCCAAATAGCCACGTCCCACCCGCTGCCCTTGGGGGGTGAGCAGCTCGCTCAAGCCCTCCCAATACACCGGGCCACCTTGGCCGAGGCCTCCCATTTCTTGGTCGTCGAGCAGGCTGTTCACTTCCCACTGGCCAGCTGGCGTGTGCAGGCGCCAGCGCACGGGGTAGCTTTGGCGGTGGCGCGGGCTGGTCCAGTGGCGCAAGGGCTCAAGCCGCAGCTCGCCGGGCGCAAAGCTGCGCGCCGCTTGCCCGGGCACGCGCCTCGAACCTCCGGTCCACAGCGCACTGCCGTCGCGCCGGCGCAGTTGAAACGCGGTCAGCGCCGAGCCGTCGTCCAGGTTCATGCCGATCCAGTCCCAGCCCACGGCGTCGGGGTGCAGCAGCGCTTCGCTCCATTCGTGGTCGAGCCAGGCGGTGCCGCGCAGCGTGCGGCTGCGCCGGCCCTGGCGCAGCGTGGCTTGCACCGCCAGTTGGGGCTCGGTCACATAAAAGCTCGCTTGCTCAGGGTCTGGGCCTTTGCGTGAAAAACCTTGGTCTCCCTGCAGCAGCAGCGGCTGGGTGGGGCTGGCCTGCAGGCGCAGCGAAAAATCCGGCGTCTGCACTTGGCCGTTGTAGACGCCGCTCGCCGCATCGCGCCACAAGCGCCAGGGGCCTATGGTCGCATCGGTGTTGTCCAAAGCGGTGTAAGCGCCTTGGCCGCTTTGGGTGGGTGGTTCGCCGTTCCAGCGCGCCAAGCGCTGGCCGTGCCAATGGCGCTGGGCCGCCACATCGGTGATGGCGGCGTGCGCCATCAGCAGCTGGCGTGCGGCAAGCCGACTGCGCAGGCCTTGGGCTTCATCGACCCGGGTGCGAAAAAACGTGAGCTGAAAGCCGATCGGCGCATCGCCGTCTTGCAGGTGCCCGGTCAGGTACCACCACTCGGTGCGCCATTCGGTATGGGCGCCGTGGTCGCGCGGAAACCGCAGCGCGCGTGGCTGTAGCAGCCCCTGGGCCAGCGCGCCGCCGGGCAGCAAGCCCAGCACAAACAGGCGCCGGCCGATGGGCATGGCTCAGCCTTCGAGGCGCGCCGCCCAGCGCGCGTGGGCGCTGGCCACATCGCCCATGTGTTGCGCGGCCCATACAGGATCGTGGTAGGTGCCCAGGTAGCGCTCGCCGCTGTCGCACAGCAGCGAGAGCACCGAGCCGCTCTCGCCACGCTCGGCCATGCCTTGTGCCAAAGTCAGCATGGCCACCAGGTTGGTGCCAGTGGACGGCCCCACCTTGCGGCCCAGCCGTTCGCTGAGCGCCAGCATGGCGCCCACCGAGTCGGCGTTGTGCACCACCAGCATGTGGTCCACCAGCGAGGGAATGAAGCTCGGCTCCACCCTGGGCCGACCAATGCCTTCGATGCGCGAGCCCGCGCCGGTGAGGCTGTCGTCGCCACTGGCGTGGTAGGCCGCAAACACCGAGCCTTCAGGGTCGGGCACACACAGCCGGGTGGCGTGGCGCCGGTAGCGCAAAAAGCGGCCGATGGTGGCGCTGGTGCCGCCGGTGCCCGCAGCGGCGACGATCCAGCGCGGCACCGGGTGGCGTTCGTGCGCCATTTGCTCAAACATGCTTTGGGCGATGTTGTTGTTGCCGCGCCAGTCGGTGGCCCGCTCGGCGTAGGTGAACTGGTCCATGTAATGGCCACCCCGCTCCCGCGCCAGTTGCTGGGCGGCGGCGTAGACCTCGCTGGCGTGGTCCACCAAATGGCAGTCGCCACCATAGAAGCGGATCAGGGCGATTTTTTCGGCCGAGGTGCTGCGCGGCATCACCGCCACAAAGGGTAGGCCCAAAAGACGGGCGAAATAGGCTTCACTCACCGCGGTCGAACCGCTCGACGCTTCTACCACCGTAGTGCCCTCGCGCAGCCAGCCGTTGCACAGCGCGTACAAAAACAGCGAGCGCGCCAGCCGGTGCTTCAAGCTGCCGGTGGGGTGGGTCGATTCGTCCTTGAGGTAGAAGTCGATGCCGCGCGCCGACCAGGCCGGCAAGGGCAGGGCGATCAGGTGGGTGTCGGCGCTGCGGCAAAAGTCGGCTTCGATGCGCTCGATAGCGCTGTGGGTCCAGTCGCTCATGCGCGTCTCAAGCCGTCACCGGGACCACCCGGTACACATCGTTGCCTTGGGCCCAAGCCGCCAAGCGGTCGATATTGGGGTGTTTGCCAGGGTGCTGCAGAGCGTCGGCGGTGTGTTCGGCGTACCACTCCAGCCCCAGTGTGGCGGCCATGGGACCGATTTGGCCTGCATAGAGCGCGCCCAGCGCTTGGTACACCGCCAAAGATCCAGCCTGACCTGGCTTGTTTTCAATGGTCGCGACCAGTGTGCCGTCTGCGTTCAGCAGTTGCACGGCAGCGAGGTGTTGCACGGAAGGGAGCTGTTGGAGGCGGTCGGTGAATCTCATGGCGCGCAGTGTAGGGCAGAGCCGGCTACCCATGACCTGAGGTCTTCACTACACTGGGAGGCACTTCGCCTGCTTTCTTCACATTCATGCACGCCTTTGCCGATCACCCCATTGGCACCCCTGGAGAGCCTTGGGGCTCTGTCGAATTCGACGCTTGGCGCGCTCGCCAGCGGGTGCGGCGAGCCTACGCCGACGTGCTGGCTGCGATCGACAAGTTGCCCGAGGGTTTGCAGCGGCAGCGCTACGGCGACATCCACTATCCCGACGCCCAGTACGCGGTGTGGGCGGTGCGCAACCGCTGGCAAGCCGGCCTGCCTTGGGTGTTGGTCACAGGCGGTGTGCACGGCTATGAAACCAGCGGTGTGTGGGGTGCGATGGGCTTTCTGGCCCACCACGCGTTGGCGTGGGACGGGGTGGCCAACCTGCTGGTGTTGCCCTGTGTCAGCCCGTGGGCTTATGAGCGGGTGCACCGCTGGAACTGGGATGGCATCGACCCCAATCGGTCGTTCAAAAATCCCAGTCCCAGCCAAGAAGCAGCCGCCGTGATGCGCCTGGTGACCCAGGTGCGCGAGCAATGGAAGGCCGAATTTGTCGCCCATGTGGATCTGCATGAAACCACTTTGAGCGACGAAACCGAGTTCCGTCCAGCCTTGGCCGCCCGCGACGGCCAAGCCTTTGTGCCAGGCGTTATTCCTGATGGCTTTTATTTGGTGGACGACAGCGATAACCCGCAGCCCGAGTTTCAGCAAGCGGTGTTGCAGGCGGTGTCCGAGGTGACCCACATCGCCGAGGCCGATGCCCAAGGCCAGCTCATTGGCAGCCCGATGGTGGCGCCCGGTGTGATTCGCTACCCCCTCAAGGCCTTGGGGCTGTGCGCCAGTGTCACCGGTGCGCGCTACACCACCACCACGGAAGTGTTTCCCGACAGCCCACGCACCACGCCTGAGCGTTGCAATGTGGCCCAAGCGGTCGCGGTGCAAGCGGCGCTGCGTTTTGTGACGCGCGCTTGAATTTGACCTCGTTGGCCTGTGTCGTCGGGCTTGGTGCGACGCCGCTCGCTCAACCCTTCATGTCAAAATTATGACTTTCGTCAAACTGT
>JBEIEH010000102.1:0-8971 GCA_040383055.1 Burkholderiaceae bacterium | reverse complement strand
CATCAAACAAAGCCATGGCGGCTCGGGCAAACAAGCCCGCTCCATCATCGACGGGCTGGATGCCGATGTGGCCACCTTGGCCCTGGCCGGTGACACCGATGCCTTGCACAACAACGGCGGCTGGATTCCCAAAAACTGGCAAAAACGCCTGCCACACAACAGCACGCCCTACACCTCCACCATCGTGCTGGTGGTGCGCGCGGGCAACCCCAAAAACATCAAGGACTGGGACGACCTGATCCGCCCCGATGTGAAGGTCATCACCCCCAACCCCAAAACATCGGGCGGCGCCCGCTGGAACTACCTGGCCGCGTGGGAATTTGCCAAACGCAAATACGGTGGCGACGCCAAAGCGCAAGAGTTTGTGAAGAAGCTCTACGAGAACGTGCCGGTGCTCGACACCGGAGCGCGCGGCTCATCGGTCACTTTTGCCCAACGCAACCAGGGCGATGTGTTTCTGAGCTGGGAAAACGAAGCGTATCTGCTGGAAAAAGAGTTCGGCAGCAAGGTGGACTTTGTGTATCCCTCGCTGTCCATCCTGGCCGAACCGGCGGTGACCGTGGTTGACAAAAACGTGGACAAAAAAGGCACACGCGCTGTCGCTCAGGCCTACCTAGACTACCTGTACACCGAAGAAGCCCAAGACATCATCGGCAAGCACTTCTACCGCCCACGCTCGGCCAAGGCACAGGCCAAATACGCCAAGCAACTGCCCAAGCTGAACCTGTTCACCGTGCAAGAGGCTTTTGGCGGCTGGGACCAAGCCAACCGCACACACTTTGCCGACGGTGGCATGTTTGACCGCATCTTTGCCCGGCAGTGACGCGTCGCACCCGCGCTTATGCCTAAGCGGCATAAGCAAACCCCAAAAAAATCGTTCGTTCTCAGGGGCCGGCCCCACAGAATCCGGCCGCTGATTCAGACCTGCACCTTCACACCATGAAACAACACATCCGCTCCCTTGTGGTCACCTTTGGTCTGGCCCTGGCCACCGCCGCCACAGCCCAAACCACGCTGCTCAATGTGTCCTACGACGTGTCGCGCGAGTTCTACAAAGACCTCAACGCGGCCTATGTGGCCCACGTC
The DNA here is from genome assembly GCA_040383055.1 of Burkholderiaceae bacterium. Taxonomy (GTDB): domain Bacteria; phylum Pseudomonadota; class Gammaproteobacteria; order Burkholderiales; family Burkholderiaceae_C; genus Hydrogenophaga. The sequence continues at coordinate 7,885 of JBEIEH010000102.1, read as the reverse complement.
AAAAAAACCACTGGCCAAGACATCAAGGTCGACCAGTCGCACGCAGGCTCCAGCGCCCAAGCCCGCGCGGTGGCCGACGGCCTGGAAGCCGATGTGGTGACCATGAACACCACCACCGATGTGGACTTCCTCGCCGAGCGCGGTGTGGTGGCCAAGGACTGGCGCCAGAAGTTCCCGCACAACGCGGCTCCCACCACGTCGACCATGCTGTTTCTGGTGCGCCAGGGCAATCCCAAAGGCATCAAGGACTGGGACGACCTGATCAAGCCCGGTGTGCAGGTGGTGGTGGTCAACCCCAAGACCGGTGGCAACGGCCGCATGGCCTACCTGGCCGCCTGGGGCTACGTGCGCAGCAAAGGCGGCAGCGACGCCGACGCGCTGGACTTTGTGAGCAAGCTCTACAAAAACGTGCCCGTTCTGGCGCGCGGCGGCCGAGACGCGACCGGCATCTTCCTGCAGCGCAACATTGGCGATGTGCTGGTGACCTTTGAATCGGAAGTGGTGTCGGTGGACAACGAATTCGGCAAAGGTCGGGTCGACGCGATCCACCCCAGCGCGTCCATCGTAGCGGAAAACCCGGTCGCCATCGTAGAGCGCACGGTGGGCAAAAAAAGCACTGCGGCGCAGGCCAAGGCTTACCTCGATTTCCTGTACTCCCCCGAGGGCCAAGAGATCGCTGCGAAGCACAACATCCGCCCGCGCAATGAAGCCGTGTTGAAAAAGCACGCGCAGGCCTTCAAGCCGATCAAGCTCTTCACTGTCGAGCAGTATTTCGGGTCGCTGAGTGAGGCTCAGAAAGTGCACTTCAACGACGGTGGGCAGTTCGACCGCCTCTACACCGTCGGCAAGTAAGCCATGTCCGCTCACGCTGTTTCATTGGGCGGCGCGGCACCGCTGGGCTCCGGCCCGCGCCGCAGCGCCCGCGTGCTGCCCGGATTCAATCTGACGCTGGGGTACACCATCGTGTACCTGAGCCTGATTGTGTTGATTCCGCTCTCGGCGCTGGCGCTCAAAACCCTGACGCTGAGCTGGCCTCAGTTTTGGGAAGCGGTGACATCGCCACGGGTGCTGGCCTCGTACCGGCTGACCTTTGGCGCCTCCTTGCTGGCGGCGCTGGTCAATGTGGTGTTTGGTTTGCTGGTGGCCTGGGTGTTGGTGCGTTATTCGTTTCCCGGCAAAAAAATCGTGGACGCCTTGGTCGATCTGCCCTTTGCCTTGCCCACGGCGGTGGCGGGCATTTCGCTCACCGCCTTGCTGGCGGGCAACGGCTGGGTGGGGCAGTTCTTTGAACCCTACGGCATACAACTGGCGTTCAACCCCAATGGGGTGGTGATTGCGCTGATCTTCATTGGTCTGCCCTTTGTAGTGCGCACGGTGCAGCCAGTGCTCGAAGACGCCGAGAAAGAACTGGAAGAAGCGGCCACATGCCTGGGCGCCACCCGTTGGCAGACCTTTGTGCGGGTGATTTTCCCCAGCATCGCACCCGCGCTGCTGACCGGATTTGCGATGGCGTTTGCGCGCGCCATTGGCGAGTACGGCTCAGTGATTTTCATCGCGGGCAACATGCCCATGGTCAGCGAAATCACGCCTCTCATCATCATCGGCAAGCTCGAACAGTACGACTATGCGGGCGCCACCGCCGTGGCCACGGTGATGCTGGTGATCTCTTTCATCTTGCTGCTGATCATCAATGGTCTGCAGGGCTGGCAGCGCAAGCGCGCGGCAGGAAATTCGCAATGACTGACAAGACACAACAGCCCCTAGGCTCCGCGGCTTCGCCGGTCGCTGCCCCCCAAGGGGGCGCGGTTTCCCTTGGGGCGGCCCGGCGGGAAACCCCTGTGCGCACCGCCCAGCGCGGCACCACTGAAAGCGCCTGGGTGTGCTGGACACTCACTGGCATTGCGCTGGTGTTCATGTTTCTGTTCCTGGTGCTGCCTTTGGCCGCGGTGTTCACCGAAGCGCTGCGCAAAGGTTGGGACGCGTATTGGGAAGCGCTCAAGGAACCCGACGCGTGGTCGGCCATCCGGCTGACCCTGATCACCGCCGCTGTGGCGGTGCCGATGAACCTGGTGTTTGGCGTGGCGGCCGCTTGGTGCATCGCCAAATACGAGTTCCGGGGCAAGTCTTTCCTCACCACGCTGATCGACCTGCCGTTCTCGGTGTCGCCGGTGGTGGCGGGCTTGATTTATGTGCTGGTGTTTGGTGCCCAAGGCTGGCTGGGCCCGTGGCTCATGGAGCACGACATCAAAATTGTGTTTGCGGTTCCCGGCATCATTCTGGCCACCATCTTCGTGACCTTTCCCTTCATCGCCCGCGAGCTGATTCCGCTGATGCAGGCCCAAGGCAACGAAGAGGAACAGGCCGCCATCGTGCTCGGTGCGACCGGTTGGCAGACCTTCTGGCGCGTGACCCTGCCCAACATCAAATGGGGTTTGATTTACGGCGTGATCTTGTGCAACGCCCGTGCCATGGGCGAGTTTGGCGCGGTCAGTGTGGTGTCAGGCCACATCCGCGGGCAAACCAACACCATGCCGCTGCATGTGGAGGTGCTCTACAACGAGGACCAGTCGGTGGCGGCGTTTGCCGTGGCTTCTTTGCTGGCGCTGCTGGCGCTGGTGACGCTGGCCATCAAGAGCGTGGTGGAGTGGCGGCACGAGCGCGAGATCGCTGGTGTGACCGACTTGCTACCCGAGCCCCCACGCACAGACACACCAACGGCACCGGTGGCTGCGGCCGATCGGCCGGTGTACGACGCCAAACATTTTCCGATTGAGGCCCGTGCGGCCATCTGAAGGACACAGACCATGAGCATCGAGATTCGCGGTGTCAACAAACACTTTGGCGCCTTTCACGCGCTGCGCGATGTCCACCTGGACATTGCATCGGGCGAGCTGCTGGCCTTGCTGGGGCCGTCGGGCTGCGGCAAGACCACCCTGCTGCGCATCATCGCCGGGCTGGAAACGCCCGACACCGGCAGCATCCACTTCAGCGGCGAGGACACCACCGACGTGCATGTGCGCGAGCGCAATGTGGGCTTTGTGTTCCAGCACTACGCGCTGTTTCGCCACATGACGGTGTTCGAGAACGTGGCCTTTGGGTTGCGCATCAAGCCGCGCGGCCAACGCCCGAGCGACGCCCAGATCAAGCAAAAAGTCACCGATCTGCTCAAGCTGGTGCAGCTCGACTGGATCGCCGACCGCTACCCGGCCCAGCTCTCCGGTGGTCAGCGGCAACGCATTGCGCTGGCGCGCGCACTGGCGGTAGAGCCCAAGGTGCTGCTGCTCGACGAGCCTTTTGGCGCGCTGGACGCCAAGGTGCGCAAAGAGCTGCGCCGTTGGCTGCGCCGCCTGCACGACGAGCTGCACGTCACCTCCATCTTCGTCACCCACGACCAAGAAGAAGCGCTGGAGGTGGCCGACCGGGTGGTGCTGATGAACCATGGTGTGGTGGAACAGGTGGGCACGCCACAAGACGTGTGGGACCACCCGGCCAGCCCCTTCGTGTACGGATTTTTGGGCGACGTGAACCTGTTCCACGGCCGCGCCCACGAAGGCCTGCTGCACCTCGATGGTGTGGCCATCCAGACACCGGAGCATGCCAACGCCCAAAACGCCCAGGCCTTTGCCTATGTGCGCCCGCATGACCTGGACGTGCACCGCTACCAAGCAGGGGCAGAACTGGATGCCGCAGGACGCCCGCAAGGCATCGTGGCCAGACTGGACCGCGCGATTGTGGTGGGCCCCATCGCCCGACTGGAGTTGATGCCGGTAGACAGCGCGCCACGGGAGGGACACGACCCGCTGATCGAAGCGCAGATTCCGGCGCAGCAGTTCCGCGAGCTCGGCTTACGGGAGGGTGAGACGCTGGTGGTGTCGCCGCGCCGAGCGCGGGTGTTTTTGCGCGAAGCGGCCTGAGCGCTGACGGCCTCAGCCGCCGCCGCGCTGGATGGTCAGGTCAAACGGCCGCATGAAGGCGTAGCGCTCTTGCTCGCTGAGGCCCTCAAAAGCAAAACGCACCTGCAAACGTTTCATCACCAACAGCGCGATGCGCCGCTCGGGCAGCGCACTCCAGTTGATGCGCAGGCGGCCAGTGCCGATCTGCACCTCTGCCTGCTGCCCCTCGATGTGCAAGGGGTGATCGCCCACGGCACGGCCCAGCGCGAACCGCCACTCGGCGTCGCTGCCGGCCATGTCGCGCTCAAACGTCTCGGGATAAAACGACTGCATCCGCCGCCTGTTCAGCCACCGGCAATGGGTGGCCAAATGGCCAGCACATCACCTTCGGCCAGTGTGGTGCTGGCGCGCGCCTCAGGCGCGATGTAGCGGCCATTGACCAACACCAAGTGCACCATTTTGTCGGGCAAGCCAAAGGGTTCGTAGACCTGAGCAATCGGGGTGTCGGGCGCGATGTCAAGCTCGACCTGATTGGCGCGCCGCGCGTCTGGCGGCAAATAGTCGGTCAGGGTGGCGAAGAGCTTGAAAGTGATTTTCATGGCGGGCATTGTGCGCAAAACACAGGCCCCTTGCCAGACAAAGGACAAGGGGCCTGCAGACGGCGAGGCTCAAGCGCGGCGGCGGTTGTCGGCCGCGCCGCTCCAGTGGCCCTGGCCCTGGGCGGCCGCCAGATAGGCGTCCATCAGCCGGGTCGGGTCGGCCATCAGCTTGTCCTTCCATTCGCCGAGCTTGACCTGTCCCTCCACCAAGCCACGCATCACGCCCACATGCTCGGCCCAGCCCACGCTGTTGCAGCCGACCATCTGGTCGCCCTGGAACTGCAGGCTCAGGTGCTTGCCAGCGGCGGTGTCGGTCAGCTCCACATGCTCACCGCCAGGCACGCCTTCCCAGTTGCCAAAGCTGCTGGAAATCAAACCCAAGGTGTCGAGCACGTTGATCTGGGTCACGCCCTGCAGCTCGGCTGGCTGGCCCACCATATTGAGCGCGGCCACCCGGGCCTGCTCCGCCGCGTTGGGTTGAATGGCGCTCACGATGGTTTTGCCGCTGACCTTGTCAAACGCCTCAGCGCAATCGCCTGCGGCGTAGATGCCGGGCACATTGGTTTGCAGGTGCTCGTCGGTCAACACACCGACCAAGCAACGCACACCCGAGTTTTCCAAAAAGCCGATGTTGGGCTTCACACCGGTGGCGCTGATCACCAGATCGGCGTCCAGCGTCTGGCCGGTCGACAAGCGCACCCGCATGGCGCCGCTGGGCATGCTGGACTGGCCCAGCCCCACCGCGTCGGCGATCTTGCCGAGCAGGCCTTTTTCGGCGGGGGCGCCCCGTTCGATGGCCTCGACCCGCGCGCCAGTGTGCACCTTCACGCCCTTGCTTTCGCACCAGCGCTTGATCATGCCGCCTGCGGTCGGCCCCATCATGCGCGGCACCATGCGGTCACCCATTTCCACCACCGACAGCTCCACCCCGCGTTGCTGCAGCGCTTCCATGATGATGCAGCCGATGAAGCCCGCGCCCATCTGCAGCACCTTAGCGCCGGGCTTGGCCAGGTTGGCGATGGCGCGCGCGTCGGCCAGCGTCCAGCAGCTGTGCACACCAGGACCGTTGATGCCCGGAATGGGCGGTGTGGCGGGCGACGAACCGGTGGCGATCAGCAGCTTGTCAAAACCCAGGGTATTGCCGTCGCTGAGCTGCAGTGTGCGTTTGGCCGAGTCCAACACCTTGGCGCGCACGCCGCGCATCACGGTGATGTTGAGCTTCTCGAAATGGCCAGTGGTGTGACGCAAGTGGGTGCCCTCTTCGCCCACCTTCCCGATCAGCAGGTAGGGAATGGCCATGCGCGAATACGGCGCTTCGTTCTCGTCACCGATCACGGTGATCTGATCGGCGGGCGCGTGTTTGCGGATGGTTTCAGCCGCGATGACGCCGGCTGGGCCGGCGCCGAGGATGACGTGGTGGGTCATGTGGTGTTCTCCAGATTCACAAAGAAAGAAGCGGTCGCAGGGACCGCTTCTTCATGCACTCGATCCCGATGGCAAAGATCAGAGACCCAGGCGCGCCTTGGTGTCGGCGGTGGGACGGCCTTCGGCGTCCCAGCCGCGCGCGGCGTAGTACTTGGGCAGCATTTCGGGCAACTTGCTGACCACACCTTTGCCCGGGCCGGTTTTGGCGGCTTCGGTCAGCAGGCGCTTGGGCAGGCTGTCGTCTTTGGCGGTGAAACCAGCGGCGTTGTTGAACTCGCGCTCCATGTTCCAGATGCGCTCACCGATGTGGTTGAGGTGTTCCATGGTGAACTCCTCGCCACAAGCGGCCTGCACCTGCGGTGCCACGTCGGCCAAGGTCCAAGCGAAGCTGGTGAAGATGCAGATACCGGCCGAGTCAAACGCGGCGGTGGCGTCTTGGAAGGCCTTGACCAGCTCGGGCTTGCCTTCGTGCTCGGTGGGTTCGGTCTTGACCGGAATGCCCAGCACTTCGGACGCAATGGTGTAGCCGCGCAGGTGGCAAGCGCCGCGGTTGGAGGTGGCATAAGCCAAGCCAATGCCCTGCACCACACGGCCGTCGTAGGCGGGGAATTCCTGGCCCTTGACGCTCATCGACAGGTCGGGGTGGCCGTACTTTTCGGTCAGGCGTTTGGAGCCCAGGCCAATCTCTTTGCCAAAACCTTCGCCGCGCGCGGTCATGTCGGCCAGTTCGCACAGCGCTTTGGCCGAGCCAAACGGCGCTTCGATACCGATTTGCTCTTTGGTGAGCACGCCCATTTCATACAGCTCCATGACGGCACCCACGGTGGCGCCAAAGCTGATCGGGTCCATGCCTTCTTCGTTGCAAATCAGGTTGGCGTATTGCAGCGCTTCCAGATCGTTCACGCCGTTGGCCGCACCCAGCGCCCAGGCCGCTTCGTATTCCAGACCGCCCGAGGCGCCCCAGTATTGCGGCTTGTTTTGCACGCTGAAGTGGCTCTCGTCCATCTTGCTGATGCGACCGCAAGCGATGGTGCAACCAAAACAGGCCTGGTTGGTGACCAGATGCTTTTTGCCATCGGTGGCGCGCGGTGTGGCCATGGCTTCGGCCGAGATGTCCTTGGCGCCTTCGAACTGCACGTCGCGGTGGTTGCGGGTGGGCAGCGCACCGACTTCGTTGATCACGTTCATCAACACTTGTGTGCCATAGGCGGGCAGACCTTGGCCCGTGACGCCGTTTTCGGCCAGCACTTTTTTGGCGGCCTTGGCAGCGGCCATAAAGGCTTTCGGGTCGCGCACATTGCCCACACCCTTGGTGCCACGCACCGCAATGGCCTTGAGGTTTTTGCTGCCCATGACGGTGCCCACGCCCGAGCGGCCGGCAGCGCGGTGCAGGTCGTTGACCACGGCGGCGTAGAGCACGCCCACTTCGCCGGATTTGCCAATGCTCGACACGCGCACCAGCGGGTCTTGCAGGCTGGTCTTCAAAATTTCTTCGGTCTTCCAGACGCTCTGGCCCCAGAGGTGGCCAGCGTCGCGCAGCTCGGCCACATCGTCGTTGATGTAGAGGTAGACCGGCTTGGCGCTCTTGCCTTCAAAAATGACCATGTCCCAGCCGGCCATCTTGAGCTCGGCGCCCCAGTAGCCGCCCGAGTTCGAGCACGCGATGGCGCCAGTCAGCGGGCCTTTGGTGACCACCGTGTAACGGCCACCGGTGGAGGCCATGGTGCCGGTCAGCGGGCCGGTGGCCCAGATGATTTTGTTGTCGGCCGACAGCGCATCGACTTTGGGGTCGATCTCGCTGATCAGGTATTTGCTGCCCAGACCGCGCGAGCCCAGGTAGGCCTTGGCCCACTCCATGTTCAGCGGTTCGGATGTGACGGTGCCAGCCGTGAGGTTGACGCGGAGGATTTTTCCAGCCCAAGACATGTCGATGCTCCTTGTGGGTGGGGGATTAACCGGCGGTGGGCT
>JBEIEH010000101.1:0-9104 GCA_040383055.1 Burkholderiaceae bacterium | reverse complement strand
TTCATGCCCGAACCACACATCTTGGACAGCGTCACCGCGCCGGCCGACAGCGGCAGGCCGGCTTTGAGCGCGGCTTGGCGTGCCGGCGCCTGGCCTTGGCCGGCCATCAGGCAATTGCCAAACAACACCTCGTCCACATCGGCGCCGTTCACACCGGCGCGCTCCATGGCCGCACGGATGGCCACACCGCCCAGGTCGTGGGCGGCCAAGCTGGCGAAATCGCTCTGGAAGCTGCCCATGGGGGTGCGGGCGGCGCTGACGATAACAACGGGGTCGAGGCTCATGACAAGGTCTCCAATTCAAGGATCAAAAAATCAAACGCCCGTCTCGCGCGGATACCGCTTGAGGGCGTTGCGGAACTGTTCCATCACGTCACCGGCGTGGCTCATGCTCACGCCGAGGTCTTTCACCAAGCCGTCTTGCAAGCCGTAGCACCAACCGTGCACCGTGACCTTCTGGCCACGGGCCCAGGCGTCTTGCAGCACATTGGTGAGCGCCACATTGCCCACCTGCTCGATCACGTTCATTTCGCACAACACGTCTTCCTGCTCGCGCATCGGCAGGTGGTCCAAGCGGCGGCGGTGGCGGATCTTCACATCGTGCACATGGCGCAGCCAGTTGTCGGCCAGACCCACCCGCGCGCCTTTGAGGGTGGCCAACACACCGCCACAACCGTAGTGCCCCACCACCATGATGTGTTCGACCTTCAGGTACTCGACCGCAAACTGGATCACCGACAAGGCGTTGAGATCGGAATGGGTGACCACATTGGCCACGTTGCGGTGCACAAAGACCTCACCCGGCTCCAGCCCGGTGATCTGGTTGGCGGGCACCCGGCTGTCGGAGCAGCCGATCCAGAGGTATTTGGGGTTTTGTTGTTGGGCGAGGTGGTGAAAAAAACCAGGCCGTTCGGCCTCCATTTGGGCGGCCCAGCGGCGGTTGGCGTCGATCAGGTGTTGCAGCGGAGAAGTCATGCGGCGATGTTAACGACGGTCGACAACTGCAACATGACGAATAGCCACATTCAGCACGTTTCAGCAAACAACTCGCGGCCGATCAGCATGCGGCGAATTTCGCTGGTGCCGGCGCCGATCTCGTACAGCTTGGCGTCGCGCCACAAGCGGCCCAGCGGGTATTCGTTGATGTAGCCGTTGCCGCCAAAAATCTGTACGCCCTCGCCGGCCATCCAGGTGGCTTTTTCGGCGGTCCACAAAATGACCGAGGCGCAGTCCTTGCGCACCTGGCGCACGTGGTCGGTGCCGAGCAAGTCGAGGTTTTTGGCCACGGTGTAGGCAAAGGCGCGCGCGGCCTGCAGCACGGTGTACATGTCGGCGACCTTGCCTTGGATCAGCTGGAACTCGCCGATGCTTTGGCCGAACTGCTTGCGGTCGTGGATGTAGGGAATCACGTTGTCCATGACCGACTGCATGATGCCCAAGGGCCCCCCGCTGAGCACGGCACGTTCGTAGTCCAACCCGCTCATCAGCACCTTGGCGCCCATGTTCAGGCCGCCCAAGATGTTCTCGGCCGGCACTTCGACGTTCTGGAACACCAGCTCGCCGGTGTGGCTGCCGCGCATGCCGAGCTTGTCGAGTTTTTGCGCGATGCTGAATCCCGGCATGCCTTTTTCGATCAGAAAGGCGGTGACGCCGCGCGCGCCCATCTCGGGTTCGGTCTTGGCGTAGACCACCAGCGTGTCGGCGTCGGGTCCGTTGGTGATCCACATCTTGCTGCCGTTGAGCAGGTAGTAACCGCCCTTGTCCTCGGCCTTGAGCTTCATGCTAATGACATCCGACCCGGCGCCGGGCTCGCTCATGGCCAGTGCGCCGATGTGTTCGCCGCTGATGAGCTTGGGCAGGTATTTTTGTTTTTGCGCTTCGTTGCCGTTGCGGTTGATCTGGTTCACACACAGGTTGCTGTGCGCGCCATAGGACAGGCCCACCGAAGCGCTGGCGCGGCTGATTTCTTCCATCGCCACCATGTGGGCCAGGTAACCCATGTTGGCACCGCCGTACTGCTCGGGCACGGTGATGCCCAGCACGCCCAGCTCGCCCATCTTGCGCCAGCAGTCCATGGGGAACTGATCGCTGCGGTCGATCTCGGCGGCGCGCGGCGCGATCTCGGCTTGCGCAAATTCGCGCACCGCGTCGCGCAGCGCGTCGATGTCTTCACCCAACTGGAAATTGAGGCCGGGCAGATTGGTCATGAGAGGTCTCCTCGCAAAAATGGGGGTCAATAGGTTTTGGGCACCGGCACCAGGGTCTGCTGCATCACCGCGCAGTCGGAGCGTTTGCCGTCGGCGGCGATGTGCACCACCTCGGCGGTGGTGACGATGATGCGTTTGCCGGCCTTGGTCACACGACCGGTGGCCTGCAGCTCGCCGCCCTGAAAGGCGGACAGAAAGTTGATCTTGTATTCCACGGTGGTGACTTCCATGCCCTCAGGCGCCACGGTGAGCGCCGCGTATCCACCAGCGATGTCGGCCAGCGCGCCCATGGCGCCGCCGTGAAAGCCGCCTTGTTGCTGGGTCACACGCTCGGCATAGGGCAGGGCCAGCGTCACCTCACCGGGGGCCACGGCCAGCAGGCGCACGCCCAAGTGCTGCATCATGCCTTGGCGGGCCAGGCTGGCCGCTACGCGCTCGCGCAGGGCGTCGTGAGAAGTGGTGCTCATGAGCGGATTTGATATGACGTTTACGTAAACGTCAATTATGCGGGGGTTTGCGGGCGACCGGCAAGTCGGGGCAAACCCGGGCCGCGTGGCGCTATCCTCGGTGCATGCCTTATGCCTTGCAAGCGCCGGTGCACAGCGAACTGGTGATCAAAAAAAGCCGCTTCATCGGCTGTGTGGAATCGGTCGCCGACCGGCCCGCTGCCTTGACACGCGTGGCGGCGCTGCGCGCCGAGCACCCTGGTGCCACCCATGTGTGCTGGGCGCTGATGGCAGGCGGGCAGTCGGCCGCCAACGACGACGGCGAGCCCGGTGGCACCGCCGGTCGCCCCATGTTGGAGGTGCTGCGCCACCAAGACTTGCAAGGTGTGTTGGCCACGGTGGTGCGCTATTACGGCGGCACACCGCTGGGCGCGGGCGGCTTGGTGCGCGCCTACACCGACAGCGTGGCCCAAGCCCTGTTGGGGGCGGTCAAGGTGCCGCTGCTGCGGGAGACCACGCTGCGCGCCACCCTGCCTTATGCGCTGGAAGGCTGGTTGCGGCGCGAGTTGCCGGCGCACAGCGCCACCCTGCTGGCGGTGGAACACGGCAACGGCGTGACGGTGCGGCTGCAATTGCCTGAACCCCACGCGGCGACGCTGGTGGCACGCTGCAACGAGGCGGGCCAAGGCCATTGGGTGTGGCTGCCCACCGACGAGGCCTGAGCGCCAAGGGCTTCAAGCCTTGGGGCTTTTTTCCACCTTGGCCAATAGCGCACGGGCTTCTTTCTCGTGCACCTTGACCTCGTCCAAGTTGGCCATCAGGTCGGCCAGCTGCTCTTCGAGCTGGCGCTTGTGGTCGGCCAGCACCGCCAGAAACTTGCGCAACTGCGGCCCGGTGTCGCGCGGGCTGTCGTACATGTCGATGATGTCTTTGGCCTCGGTCAGCGACAGGCCCAGGCGTTTGGCGCGCAGGGTGAGCTTCAAGCGGGTCCGGTCGCGCGCGCTGTAGACGCGGTTGCGCCCGCCCGGGCCTTCGCGCTGGGGCTGCAGCAGCCCCATGTCTTCGTAAAAACGGATGGCGCGGGTGGTCAGGTCGAACTCGCGGGCAAGGTCACTGATGGTGTAGGTGGGCGTGGTGGCCATGGCGTGGGGCGTGTCGGCTGGCGAACAGGGCGGCGTCGGTGTCTGCCTAGAATGCCGCAGAACTGACGTTTACGTCAACGTCAGTGTAGCGCCCTGCGCTCTGCGCCTCACTTCAAGCACGATCCATGACCCACACCACCCCACCCAGCCGCGACCAGCTCGAAGCCCGTTTGCACTTTCCCTTAGGCGCTGTGCTGCCCGAGCCCGGCCAAGCGCTGGTGGTGGCGCCGGGCGTGAAATGGCTGCGCATGGGCCTGCCCTTTGCGCTGGACCACATCAACCTTTGGTTGCTGCGCGACGAGATCGACGGGCGCGCCGGCTGGACGGTGGTGGACACCTGCATCGACCGGCCAGAGGTGCGGGCCCAATGGGACGCGGTGATCGCCCACGCCTTGGAAGGCCTGCCGGTGCTGCGGGTGTTGGCAACCCACATGCACCCCGACCACATCGGGCTGGCGCATTGGCTGGTGGAACGTTTCTCCAGCGACCAGCACCGCTGCGGCTTCTGGATCAGCGCCACCGACTATTACGCGGCGCGGGTGGCCTCGCAGAGCACCACCGGTTTTGGTGGCGAGGCGGCGGCGCGCTTTTTTGCCCAACACGGCCTGAGCGACCCACAAGCGCTGGACCGCATCCGCGAACGCGCCAGCTATTACCCGAGCCTGGTGCCGGCGGTGCCGCCCTCGTACCGGCGCTTGATGGACGGGGTGCCACTGAGCATTGGCGGGCGCGCATGGACGCCGGTGGCCGGTCGCGGCCACGCGCCGGAACACATGGCTTTGCACTGCGGCGAGCTGGACGTGTTGATCAGCGGCGACATGCTGCTGCCGCGCATTTCCACCAATGTGAGCGTGTACGACATCGAGCCCGAGGCCGATCCGCTGGCCTGGTTTCTTGAATCGGTCGACCGCTTCGCCACACTGCCCGACAGCACCTTGGTGCTGCCCTCGCACGGGCGGCCGTTTGTGGGCATTGCCGAGCGGCTGCGCCAGCTGCACGATCACCACACCGAGCGGCTGGCCGAGGTGCGCGCGGCCTGTGCCAAGGCGCCGCGCTGCGCGGCCGAGGTGCTGCCGGTGCTGTTTCCGCGCGCGCTGGACCTGCACCAGACCACGTTTGCCCTGGGCGAAACGGTGGCGCACCTGCACCGCTTGTGGTTTGCAGGGGAGCTTCAGCGCACACGCGATGCCACAGGCGTGTGGCGCTTTGGCAAAGCGTGAAGGCGTTTATTCGAGCGGCACAGCGGCGCGCTTTAGGGCGGCGCGGCGCTCGGCGTGGTCGGGCATGACGCTGGCCACCACGTCCCAAAAGCGCGGGCTGTGGTCCATGTGCCGCAGGTGGCTGAGCTCGTGCACCACCACATAGTCGACCATGTCGGGGCTCAGATGAATGAGCCGCCAGTTGAGGCGGATGGTGCCGTCGGCGCTGGCACTGCCCCAGCGGGTGCTGGCGCCTGAGAGGCGCAGGCAGCGGTAGCTCACCCCGAGCTGCGGTGCGAAGTGGTCGAGCCGCACGCGGAAATATTGGGTGGCGTGGCGCATCAGCCAAGCCTGCGCGGCGTCGCGGATCTGCGCCTCGCTGGCGTGGGCCGGCAAACCGATGCGCAGTTCGCGACCGCCGTCGGGTGTGTCCACCAAGGCCGCACCCTTGCCCGAAAAGCCGTGGGCCGCGTCCAGCCGCAAGCGCACCGCCTCACCGAGCACCTCAAAACGCGCGCCGTCGGCCCAGACCACCCGCGCTTGGTCGAGCGCGGTGCGGCGTTCGCGCGCCACCTGCAGCTTGTCCAAAATCCAATCGCTTTTGCTGCGCACAAAAGCGTCCACATCGCCCACCGGCGCCCAGGTCGGCGCGCTCACCGTCAGGCCTTCGGGGCTCACGGTGAGGCCAATGGTGCGGCGCTTGCCGCGTTTGAATTCGTAGGCCACGTCGCAGTGCGCCAAGCGCACCGCCCGATTGGCGCGCGGGTGGTGCCAGACCACCGGCATCACCGCCTCGGCCAAGCTCAGCGTCGGGCCATTGGGCTCGGGCAAGACCGGCGTTGGTACCGGTGCCTGCGCGGGCGGCGACTGCACGCTCACCGCGCCAAAATCGAACACCAATTGACCGCTCTGGCTCATGCGCGGGACTCAGGCGTAAGCGGTGGGGTCCAGCCGGCGCATCTCGGCCTCGATCCAGGCCTCGACCTCGCGCATCAACTCTTCGGGCTGGCGGCCCTGGCTGGGAATGGGTTTGCCAATCGAAAACTCCACCGTTCCCGGGCGCTTGATCAGCGCTTTGCGCGGCCAACATTTGGCCGAGGTCACCGCCACCGGAATCACCGGCGCGCCGGTGGCGATGGCCAGACGGGTGCCACCGGTTTTGTACTGCCCCTGTTGGCCGCGCTCGATGCGGGTGCCCTCTGGGAACATGATGACCCAGGTGCCTTGGTCGAGCAGGCGCTGGCCTTGGGCCACCACTTTGTTGAAGGCTTCGGTGCGTTTGCTGCGGTCGATGTGGATCATGTCCATGCGGCTCATGGCCCAACCAAAAAAGGGCACGTACAGCAGCTCTTTTTTGAACACATAAGCCAGCGGGTGCGGCATCAGCGTGGGCATACAAAACGTTTCCCAGGTGGACTGGTGCTTGACCAGCAGCACCGCCGGCTCCAGGCTACCCACCGGCAAGTTTTCATAGCCGATCACTTGGTTGCGGATGCCCAACATCAGCTCTCCGCTGCGCACCGCCAGCCGCAGCCAACCGGCACACAGCCAGTAAATGCGGGTGCTGTTCATGAAAGGCGCACAGATCAGCACCACCAACGCCCAAGGCACCACCGTCACCGCCATGAACACCACATGCAAAAGGGAACGAACGACGTTCATGCGCAACCACCCAAGATCACAGAGGCGCAAAGCCAGACGGCTGAGCGGACGACACATGGTGCTCGGAGAGCAACCAATCGGCAAAGGCCGACAAATCGGTGTGCAAGCGCGCGCCCACCGGCAGATCGGGGATGCGCTGCTCATGCGACAGGTCATAGGGCCCATCGCCGAATTGTTCGCGCCATTCGGCCGACTTGCCGCACAGCAGCAGGTGCGGCACACAGCCCGCCGTGGCACCGGCCTGCACATGGCGCAGCGCATTGCCCACCGCATGCACCTGGGCCAGGTCCAGACCAAAGCGCTCGCCGATTTGCCAAAACAAACCCGGCTGCGGCTTGCGGCAGCTGCAAGCGTCTTCGGGCGCGTGAGGGCAGAAAAACACCGCCTCCACCCGCGCGCCCGCTGCCGCCAATTGCTTGTGCATGCGGGCGTGGATGGCGTTGAGCGCGGCCATGTCGAACATGCCGCGCCCCAGACCCGACTGGTTGGTGGCCAGCACCACGCGCCAGCCGCCTTGGTTGAGGCGAGCCACCGCCTCCAGCGCGCCGGGCAGAGCCTCCCACTCCTCGGGCGAGGCCACGTAGTCGTCGCGGCTGCGGTTGAGCGTGCCGTCGCGGTCGAGGATGAGCAGCTTCATGCGGCCAGTCGCGACAGGTCGGCGACCCGGTTCATGGCCTGGTGCAGGCGCGACAACAGGGCCTGGCGGTTGGCGCGCAGGGCGGCGTCTTCCGCGTTGACCATGACACCGTCAAAGAAGGCGTCCACCGGCGCCTTAAGCGCGGCCAGCGCCTGCAAAGACGCGGCGTAGTCGCGGCGCTCGTACAGCGCGTCGGCGCGCGGCTGCACGTCGGCGATGGCAGCGGCCAGGGCTTGCTCGGCCGGCTCGCTCAAGAACGCTGGGTTGACCTCGCTGGGTACTGCGCCTTCGATCTTCTTCAGGATATTGCCGACCCGCTTGTTGGCCGCCGCCAGCGGCGCGGCCTCTGGCAGGGCGGCGAAGGCGCGAACCGCTTCCAAACGTCGGGGCACGTCGGCCAGCGGGTTGGGATTGAGCGCAAGCACCGCGTCCACCTCTTGGGCCAAAAAACCTTGGTCGCGCAAACCCACCGCCAAGCGGTCGGCAAAGAAGGTCTGCAGCGCGGCGCTGGGGTCGGTGATCAACGCACCAAAAGCCGGCACAGCGGCTGCCAGCAGATCGGGCAAGGCCAGCGGCAGCTGTTTGTCGATCAAGATGCGGATCACACCCAGCGCGTGGCGGCGCAAGGCAAATGGGTCTTTGTCGCCGGTGGGCAGCTGGCCAATGCCAAACAAACCGACCAGGGTTTCGAGTTTGTCGGCCAGCGCCAGCACGGTGCCGGTGTGGTTGCGCGGCAGCGCGTCGCCGGCAAAGCGCGGTTTGTAATGGTCTTCAATGGCGATGGCCACGCCGTCGCGCAGACCTTCGTGGCGCGCGTAATAGGCGCCCATGATGCCCTGCAGTTCGGGGAACTCACCCACCATGTCGGTCAGCAGGTCGGTCTTGGCCAGCAGGGCGGCCTGCTGCACCTTGCTGTCGAGGACATCAAACGCGTCTTTGTCTTCGGCGGTGAACGGCACCGTGGCCATGCGCCACTGGTTGACGATGGCGTGCGCGACGGCCCGCACCCGCTCGGCGCGATCGCCCTGGGTGCCCAGCTTGCCGTGATAGACCACTTTGGACAGGCCGGGCACGCGGCTCTCGAGCGTCTTTTTGCGGTCTTGGTCAAAGAAGAACTTGGCGTCGGCCAAGCGCGGGCGCACCACCCGTTCGTTGCCTTGGATCACCGCGCTCGGATCGGCCGGGGCGATGTTGCTCACGATCAAGAAGGTGTTGGTGAGCTTGCCTTGGGCGTCGAGCAGCGGGAAGTATTTCTGGTTGGCCTTCATCGTGAGAATCAGGCACTCCTGAGGCACATCGAGAAACTCTTTTTCGAAGTGGCAGGTCAGCACATTGGGGCGTTCGATCAGCGCGGTCACTTCGTCGAGCAGGGCCTCGTCGTCGATGGGGCGCAGGCCTTGCTTGGTCGCTGCGGCGTCGAGCTGGCGCACGATCTCGGCGCGGCGCTCGGCAAAGCTGGCGATGACTGCGCCTTCGCGTTTGAGTTGCTCGGCGTAGCTGTCGGCGTGCACGATGTCGATGGCAGGCACTGTGGCCTCAAACCGGTGACCCATGGTGCGTCGGCCCGACTGCAGGCCCAAGGTCTGCAGCGGCACCACCGCGTCGCCATGCAGGGCCACCAGCGCGTGCGCCGGGCGCACAAAGTTCACGCTGCTCCAGCCGTCGGCCAGCTGGTATTGCATGACTTTGGGAATGGGCAACTTGGCGAGTGCCTCATCGAGCGCTTTTTGCAGGCCAGCGGCCAGCGCCACACCGGGCACCACCGTGTCCAGAAACAGTGCCTCGGCCTTGCCGTCCGGCAGGCGCTTGAGT
>JBEIEH010000100.1:0-9205 GCA_040383055.1 Burkholderiaceae bacterium | reverse complement strand
CGTGCTCCACCACAGCGGCCAAGGCTTCGAGTTGTTTGGCGTCGAGCATGATCAAGTATTAATTTAGTAACCAGATTTATCTTTATTTTCCTTTAACGGAAGGCGCAGCGAAAGCACACTGCGAGCCATCTGAATGCAACTCCACGTAGGAACAAAAACATGGCTATCGCACTCCCCACTTTCGCCGCTGGCATGGCCATGAGCCTGTCGCTGGTCATGGCCATTGGCCCCCAAAACGCCCATGTGCTGCGCATGGGCCTGCAGCGCCAGCACCTGGCATTGACCGCGCTGGTGTGCATGCTGGCCGACGCAGCCTTGATTGGCTTGGGCGTCTTGGGTTTGGCACAGCTCGGTGGACTCAGCCCCCAGGTGCACGGGGCGCTGGTGGGTGCTGGCATCGTGTTTCTGTCGGTCTACGGCTGGCAAGCGGCGCAGCGCGCCTGGATCGGGCATGGGTCCAGCACCGCCGTGGCGCCAGCGCCTGCGGCGTTCACCAGCCGACGCCAAGCGGTGGTCACCGCGCTGGCGTTTTCCTGGCTCAACCCGCACGCCTGGCTCGACACCGCGGTGTTGATCGGCACGGCTTCGCTGGCCTACGGACAGGCCGGGCCAGTGTTTGGCATGGGCGCGGCCACCGGCTCGGTGCTGTGGTTTGTGGCGCTGGGGGTGGCCGCGTTTTGGCTCGGTCAGCGCCTCAACAGCGTGCGGGTGTGGCGCGCGCTCGACGCCATGGTGGCGCTCATGATGTGGGGCACAGCCGTGGTGCTGGTGGGGAGCCTGCTGTGAGCAGCCCCGTACACATCCCATTGCGGTCTGAGGATGCCCCAGTCACCGTGTTCGGCCCGGATTTCCCCTTTGCCTACGACGATTGGCTGGCCCATCCGATCGGGCTAGGGGAACTGCCCAGCAGCCGCATGGGCACCGAGGTCGCCATCATCGGCGGCGGCATGGCCGGCATGGTGGCGGCGCACGAGCTGATGAAGCTCGGCCTCAAGCCGGTGGTGTACGAGGCGGCCCAACTCGGCGGGCGCCTGCGCTCACAGGCTTTTGAGGGCGGCTCGGGTGTGGTGGCCGAGCTCGGCGGCATGCGTTTTCCGCGCTCGTCCACCGGGTTTTTTCATTACGTGCGCCAACTGGGCGTGCAGACCCGGCCCTTTCCCAACCCGCTGACGCCCGCAGCCGGCTGCACCGTGATCGACTTGGAGGGCCAGACCCACTGGGCGCGCACCTTGGCCGACCTGCCGCCGCTGTTTGCCGAGGTGGCCCAGGCGTGGAGCGAGGCACTGGAAGAGGGCGCGGGCTTCACCGAGCTGCAGCACGCGCTGCGCCAGCGCGACACCGCCACCCTCAAGCGCCTGTGGAACGCGCTGCTGCCGCGCTGGGACGACCGCACCTTCTACGACTTTCTGGCCCAGTCCAAGGCCTTTTCGCGCTTGAGCTTTCGCCACCGCGAGGTGTTTGGTCAGGTGGGCTTTGGCACCGGCGGATGGGACTCGGACTTCCCGAATTCGATGCTGGAGATTTTGCGGGTGGTGCTCACCGGCTGCGACGAAGACCAACACCTGATGGTGGGTGGCGCCCAGCAAGTGCCGCTGGGCCTGTGGCGGCACGCGCCCGAGGCCATGCGGAATTGGCCGGCGGGCACCACACTGGCCCGGCTGCACGGCGGAGCGCCCCGCCCCGGCGTGCGAGCGATTGAGCGCGCCGGCAACGGCGCGCTGCGCATCACCGACCAATGGGGCAGCGTACGCGAGTACCCGGCGGCGCTGGTGACCTGCCAGAGCTGGCTGCTGACCACCCAGATCGCCTGCGAGGAAAGCCTGTTTTCACAACGCCTGTGGATGGCGCTGGACCGCACCCGCTACATGCAGTCGTCCAAAACCTTTGTGATGGTCGACCACCCGTTCTGGAACACCCTGCGCCACAGCGGCCCGCAGGCCGGCTGGCCGACCTTGGGCATGACCCTGACCGACCGGCTCACGCGCGGCACCTACCTGTTCGACAACGGGCCTGACCAGCCGGGCGTGATCTGCCTGTCCTACGCCTGGATGAGCGACGCGCTCAAGATGCTGCCGCACAGCCCGCAGCGGCGGGTCGAACTCGCGCTCTCTGCACTGCGCCAGATTTACCCCGATGTGGACATCGCCAGCCACATCGTGGGCGACCCGATCACCGTGTCCTGGGAGGCCGACCCGCATTTCCTGGGTGCCTTCAAAGGTGCGTTGCCAGGCCATTACCGCTACAACCACCGCATGTACACCCACTTCATGCAAGACGATCTGCCAGAGGCCGAGCGCGGCATTTTTATCGCTGGCGACGACGTGTCTTTCACGCCCGCTTGGGTCGAGGGCGCGGTGCAGACCGCACTCAACGCGGTCTGGGGCATGGTGCGCCACTTGGGCGGCCGCGCCCTGCCGGACAACCCCGGCCCGGGAGAAGCCATGCCCACCCTTGGCCCCATGGCCTTGCCCGACTGAGCCCGCCATGAACGCCCCACCCACCGACACCCTGCGCGTGGCGCTGTGGCAAACCCCTTTGCCGCTGCCCGGCAATGGCATGCGACCTGGCCTGCAGGCGCTGGACGCGGCACTGTCCGCTGCGGCCGCCCAGGGCGCGGACTGGCTGGTCACGCCCGAGATGGCACTCACCGGCTATGCCATCGGGGCAGAGCGGGTGCGCACCTTGGCCGAGCCGGCCGACGGCCCACTGGCCCAGGCGGTGGCCACCCTGGCGCTGCAACACGGTGTGGGCGTGGTCTATGGCTTTGCCGAACACCACGGCGACGCTCGGCCCTTCAACAGCGTGCAAGCCATCCACCGCCGGGGCGAACGCTTGGGGCTGTACCGGAAAACACACTTGTACGGCGCCATCGACGCCGCGCAATTCAGCGCTGGCGACGCACCGCCGCCGGTCATCGATGTCGATGGCTGGCGCCTCGGTCTGCTGATTTGTTACGACGTGGAGTTTCCCGAGCCCACACGCGACCTGGCGCTGCGCGGTGCCGACGCCGTGCTGGTGCCCACCGCCAACATGGTCGATTTCCCTGAGGTGGTGCAGCGCCTGCTGCCGGCGCGCGCCTGCGAGAACCGGTTGTTTGTCGCTTACGCCAACGCCTGCGGGGTTGAGCACACAGCGGCACAGACGGTGCACTACGGGGGCTTGAGTACCCTGTGCGGGCCCATCGGCGAGGTGCTGGCCCAGGCCGACGATGCCCCGGCGCTGTTGGTCCACACCCTGCAGCGCAGCGCCCTGGTGGCCGCGCGCCAGAGCAGCCAGCTGCCGAAGCGCCGGGCGGCGCTTTACGCCTCGTTGAGCGAGCGCGAGGACCAAAAATCGGTCTGAGCGTAGTGGTGCTTGAGGAAATCGATCCACAGCCGCACCCGCAGCGCTAGGTGTTTGCGCTGGGCAAACACCGCGTAAATGCCATTGGGCGGCGCGGCAAAGTCGTCCAGCACCGTCACCAAGCGTCCCGCAGCGATGTCGGACTCCACCTCCCAAGTGCTGCGCCAGGCGATGCCATAGCCCCCTAGGCACCAGCGGTGCAACACCTGCCCGTCCGAACAATCAAGCGGGCCGCCCGGGCGCAGGTGCACGATGTCGCGCTGGCTCGGGTCGTCCTCGCGCGGTACCGAAAAAGCCCAGCCGCGCACCTGAGACGCGTCGGACGAGAGCGTCAGGCAATCGAAGCGCGCCAAGTCGGCCGGCGTCTGCGGCCGACCGTGGCGCTGCAGGTACTGCGGCGTGGCCACACACAGGCGCCGGTTGTCGGCCAGGCGCACGCTCACCAGCGAGGAGTCGGGCAGGTCGCCCACCCGCACCGCGCAGTCGAAGCCTTCGGCCGCCACGTCCACCACCCGGTCGCTCAGGTTGAGCGACAAGCTCACCTCGGGATGCAGCTCGCGAAAACGCGGCACCAGCGGCGCCACATGCCGGCGCCCGAAACCCGCCGGCGCGGTGATGCGCAGGTGGCCACTGGCCTTCACCCCTCCCGCACTGACGCTGGCTTCGGCGTTGGCCAAGTCGGTCAACAGGCGTTGGCAGTCTTCCAAAAACGCACTGCCCTCGTGCGTCAGGGTGATGCGCCGGGTGGTGCGCACCATGAGCTTGACGCCCAGGCGCGCCTCCAGCGCGTCGAGCCGCCGACCGATGATGGCCGGCGCCACCCCCTCCGCGCGGGCGGCCGCCGTCAGGCTGCCTTTGCTGGCCACCGCGACCAGGGTTTCGATCTGTTTGAGCTTGTCCATGCGGGCAGATTACACCGCTTGCGGGTGGCAATCCACCGCATTGTGACCCCGATCAATGACTTTTGATGCCATCGATCGCCGAAAGGCGCGCGGCGGTGGCGGCGTCGTAGCCCAGCTCGGCCAGCAGCGCAGCGCTGTCTTGCCCCAGGCGCGGTGGGTCGCGCCGCAGGCCCAAGCGCTCACCGCCCAAGCTCAGCGGCAGCAAAGCGGTGGCGGCGCTTTGGCCGGCGCGCTCGCCGTCGGGCAGGGTGATGGGCGCCAGCCCACCCGTTGCCAGCAGGTGCGGGTCGTCGAGCAGCTCGTGCGGCGCGGTGATCGGCGCAAACGGCAGGCCTTCGCGCTCGAACACAGCAGCCAGTTCGGCGCGGCTGTGGTGAGCCAGGCGCTCGCGCAGCTGCGGTATCAGCCAGTCGCGCTCGCGCACCCGGCCGTTGTTGGTGGCCAAGCGGGCATCGGCCTGCAGATCGGCCAGACCAAACGCGCGGCAGAAAATGGCCCATTGGGTGTCGCTGACCACCGCCAGAAAAATCTGCTCGCCGCCCTGCACTTGGAACACGTCGTAAATGCCCCAGGCCGAGATGCGCGCCGGCATCGGCGCAGCGGGCTTGCCGGTCACCGCGTACTGCATCATGTGCTGGGCCACCAGGAAGACGTTGTTCTCGAACAGCGCGCTTTGCACCTGCTGGCCCAAGCCGGTGCGCTCGCGCTCGGCCAGCGCGGCCATGACACCAATCGCTCCGAACAGACCGCCCATGATGTCGTTGACCGAGGAGCCCGCGCGCAGCGGGTCGCCCGGGCGGCCGGTCATGTAGGCCAGACCGCCCATCATCTGCACCACCTCGTCGAGCGCGGTGCGGTGGTCGTAGGGGCCGGGCAGGAAGCCCTTGTGGCTCACATAAATGAGCCGCGGGTTGCGCGCGCGCAGGCTCTCGTAATCGAGCCCAAGCTTCTGCATGGTGCCGGTCTTGAAGTTTTCGCTCACCACGTCGGCGGTGTCGATCAGTTTGAGCACCGCTTCGCGCCCCTCGGGCGTCTGCAGATCGAGCACCAGGCTTTTTTTGTTGCGGTTGAACAGTGGGTAGAAGCCCGCGCCCGAGCCGAGCAGGCGCCGGGTGTTGTCGCCACCCGGCGGCTCGATCTTGATGACCTCAGCACCCAGGTCGGCGAGCACCAGGCCACAGGTCGGGCCCATGACCATGTGGGTGAATTCGACCACCCGGAGGCCCGCATAGGGCAGTGTTTTTTCAGTCATTTTCAATGTGTCGGTGAAAAGCCTTTGGGCAGGCCAGCCTCGGGCACCATGCCGTACAGCGGCTCGGCAGGCAGCGCCTCGCGCAGCAACGCGCGCGCGCGCAGAAGGCCGTCAATGTCAATGCCGGTGCGCAGGCCCATGGCCTCGAACATAAAGACCAGGTCCTCGGTCACCACATTGCCCGAGGCGCCGGGAGCGTACGGGCACCCCCCCAGGCCGGCAAGCGAGCTGTCGAAGGCGCGCACCCCCACATCGAGCGCCGCCAGCGCATTGGCCAGGCCCAGGCCCCGGGTGTTGTGCAGGTGAGCCGCGCCAGCGCGCTCGCCGAGTTCGGCCTGCAGCCGGCGGAACAGCCGGCGCACCTGGGCCGGGTTGGCCATGCCGGTGGTGTCGGACAGACCCACCTCATCGACGCCGGCCTCGGCGCAGGCCAGCGCGAGGCGGATCACATCGTCCTCGGGCACCACACCCTGCAGGGTGCAGCCGAAAGCGGTCGACAGGCCCACTTCCACGCCCACCGGCTGCGCGGTCGACGTGTTGTGGGCGCGCACCCGCTGCACCACCGCGCGCAGCTCGGCCAGCATCTGGTCGTGGGTTTTGCGCACATGGGCCAGCGAATGCGCTTCGCTGGCCGAGACCGGCAGCGTGATCTTGTGCACCCCAGCGGCCAGCGCGGCTTGCGCCCCCCGGTCGTTGGGCACCAGGGCCATGACCCGCAAGCCCGGGTGGCGCAGCGCGTGTTGCACCACCGCGGCGGTGTCAGCCAGTTGCGGCAGCAGCTTGGGCGAGACAAACGAACCCACCTCGATCTCGCGCAAGCCGGCTTCTGCCAGTGCGTCGATCCAGCGGCATTTGGCGGCGGTGGGCATGACGCTGGCGATCGACTGCAGGCCGTCGCGCGGCCCGACCTCGCTGATCAGCAGATCGGGATGTGAGGAAGTTGCATGGGATGCCATGTGGGTACCGGGCTTGCGTTCTGATAGATAGAACGCTATTCTTTCTAAAGAAATCATCCCGCAGAAGCCCCAGCACGTCAAGCATGCCCCGCCCCAGCGCCCAGCCCTCGCGGTCCGAGCAAGACCCTGCGCCCCAAGGTGCGGCGGCAGTGGACCGCGCGCTCTCCTTGTTGTGCGCTTGGCGCAGCGGCGACGGCGCGCTGGGTTTGGCCGAATTGGCCCAGCGCACCGGCCTGCACAAGAGTACCGCGCTGCGTGGCCTGGCTTCGCTGGTCCACGCAGGGCTGCTACAACGCAACGCCGATGGCCACTACCGCCCCGGGCCCGAAATTGCCCGGCTGCACGGGGTCTACGCGGCCCAGTTCTCGCTCGACCAGGTGGTGCTGCCGGTGCTGCAGGACTTGGTGCGCGCCACCGGCGAAAGCGCGGCCTACCACGTGCGCCAAGGCCAGCCGCCGCATCAAGCGCGGCTGTGCCTGTTTCGGGTCGACTCGCCACACCCCGTGCGCGACCACATCCGCGCTGGCGATGTGCTGCCGCTGGAACGCGGCGCCGGCGGGCGGGTGCTGTCGGCGTTCGGCGCGGGCAACGCCGCTCACCGCCCCAACGCCGAGGAGCGGCGCCTGTACGCCCGCATCCGCGCCGACGGTTACCTTGCGGCCCTCGGCGACCGCCTCGACGGCGTTGCTGGCGTCTCTGCCCCAGTCTTCGACGCGCACGGGCAGATCGCAGCGGCCTTGACCCTGACCCTGCCCGAGTACCGGTGGCAGGAAAGCCACGTGGCGCAGGTGCTGGCCGCCGCGCGACGGCTGGCGGGCCAAGTTTGATGCATCATCAGCGGTTTACTTTTTTTGCACACCCCCACCATGCCGACACCGCCCACCCCCAACGACGAGCAGCTGCGCCTGTCGATGCAGGTGCTGCGCCAGTTCCGCATGGTGTTTGGTGAGGTGCGCCAGCATTTTCAAGAAGTCGAGCGCCAAGTCGGCATCGGCGGCGCACAGCTGTGGGCGCTGAGCGAAATCGCGCGCGAACCCGGCCTGGGCGTGACCGACCTGGCACTGCAAATGGACATTCACCAATCGACCGCCAGCAACCTGGTGCGGCACCTGCTGCAAAAAGGCTTGGTGGTGTCGCAACGGTCTGAACACGACCGGCGCAACGTGGTGCTTAGCCCCACCGCCAGCGGACACGCCCTGCTCGCCTCGGCCCCAGGGCCACACGAAGGCGTGTTGCCCGGGGCGCTGCAACGGTTGTCGCCCGAGGCGCTGCAACAGTTGCACGGCCACCTGTCGCAGTTGTTGCAGGCACTGCAGCCCGATCAACGCGCCGCACGGGTGCCGTTGGCCGAGCTGTGAGCGCATTACCCCCGCGAAAGTCAGGAATCTTGCGAACTTTGCTTGCAGAATGAGCTGTAGGGTTTGCAATACCATGTGAACAGGGCCACTGGCCACCGTTTTTTCATCACTTCAACACCACCATGACCTCAGCGCGCACCACCATCCACGGCCTGCAAGTGGCCACCGAGCTTTACGACTTCATCAACCAGCAGGTGCTGCCAGGCACTGGCGTGAGCGAAGCCACCTTCTGGAAGGGCTTTGACGGCATCGTGGCGGATCTGGCGCCCAAAAACGCCGCCTTGCTGGCCGAGCGCGATCGCCTGCAGTCCGAAATGGACGCTTGGCACAGCGCCCACCCCGGCCCCATCGCCGACATGGCCGCCTACCGCGCATTTCTGGAAAAGATCGGGTATCTGGTTCCCGAGCCCAAAAAGGTCAAAGCCACGACCAAAAACGTGGACGACGAGCTGGCCACCCAGGCCGGACCCCAGCTGGTGGTGCCTATCCTCAACGCTCGCTATGCGCTCAACGCTGCCAACGCACGTTGGGGCAGCCTGTACGACGCGCTGTACGGCACCGATGTGATCAGCGAAGACAAGGGTTATGAGAAAGTCGGCAAGAAGGGCGGCTACAACCCCAAGCGCGGCGTCAAGGTCATCGAGTACTGCCGTTATGTGTTGGACCGCTGCGCTCCGCTGAAGAAGGGTTCGCACGTCGGCTCGACCGGCTATCGTGTCAACAAGGACGGTGAACTGGTGGTGTCGCTGGCTGAGGGCGGGTCAGCCAAGCTGGCCGACAAGCACCAGTTCGTGGGCTTTCAAGGTGAGGCGAAGGCACCCAGCGCCGTGCTGCTCAAGCACAACGGCCTGCACCTGGAAATCCAGATCAACCGCGCCACCGCCATCGGCAAGACCGACGCCGCCGGCGTGAGCGACCTGGTGGTCGAAGCCGCGCTGTCCACCATTCTCGACCTGGAAGACTCGGTGGCAGCCGTGGACGCCGAAGACAAGGTGCTGGCCTACCGCAACTGGCTGGGCATTCTGCAGGGCACGTTGACCGAATCGTTCCAAAAGGGTGGCCAAACGCTCACGCGCGGTCTGAACGCCGACCGCGAGTACACCGCGCCCAATGGCAAAACCGTGCGCCTGCACGGCCGCTCGCTCATGTTTGTGCGCAACGTCGGCCACCTGATGACCAACCCGGCCATCCTGTGGGGTTCCGAGGGCAAAGAGATTCCGGAAGGCATCTTGGACGCCATGGTCACCACCGCGATCGCGATGCACGACCAGAAAAAGACCAAGAAGGACACCATCCGGAACTCGCGCAAGGGCTCGGTCTACATCGTCAAGCCCATGATGCACGGCCCAGCCGAAGTGGCGTTTGCCTGTGAACTGTTTGGCCGTGTGGAAAAGG
>JBEIEH010000099.1:0-9254 GCA_040383055.1 Burkholderiaceae bacterium | reverse complement strand
TCAGCGGCAAAGACCCGAGCAAGGTCGACCGCTCGGCCGCCTATGCCGCCCGCTATGTGGCCAAGAACATCGTCGCCGCGGGCCTCGCCAAGCAATGCCAGATCCAGGTCGCCTACGCCATCGGCGTGGCCCGCCCCATGAACGTGACGGTCTACACCGAAGGCACCGGCGTGATCCCCGACGAGCAAATCGCCGCCCTGGTCAACGCCCATTTCGACCTGCGCCCCAAGGGCATCATCCAGATGCTGGACCTGCTGCGCCCGATCTACAGCAAGACGGCCGCTTACGGGCACTTTGGGCGCGAAGAGCCCGAGTTCACCTGGGAGCGCACCGACAAAGCCCAAGCCCTGCGCGCGGCAGCTGGTCTGAAGTAAGAAGCCATCCATGGGCGCGCTGTTTCGGCTCGACGGCCAAGTGGCCCTGATCACCGGGGCCAGCCAAGGGTTGGGCCTGGCCATGGCGCGCGGGCTGGCCGCGCAGGGCGCGCAAGTGTGGATCAACGGCCGCGACGGCGACCGGCTGCAAGAGACGGTCGACGCCCTGCACGCCGAGTTTCCGGGCCACATCAACGCCCTGCTCTGCGACGTGGCCGACGAAGAGGCCACGCTCGCCGGACTCAAGCGCCTGTTGCGCCACACCCAACGGCTCGACATCCTGATCAACAACGTGGGCAAGCGCCGCCGCGCCCCACTGACCGAGCTGGACGCCCAGGCCCTGCGCGAACTGCTGGAAGTCAACCTCGTGGGCGCGTGGACGCTGTGCCGCGCCGCCGCCGACACCATGCGCGCACAGGGCGGCGGCAGCATCGTCAACATCACCAGCATTGCCGGGCCGATTGCGCGCGCGGGCGACGCCGCCTACACCACAGCCAAAGGCGCACTCGACGCCATGACCCGTGCACTGGCCGCCGAACTGGGCCCGCAGGGCATTCGGGTCAACGCCATTGCGCCAGGGTATTTCGCCACCGACACCAACGCCGCGATGGTGCAAGACCCGGGCGTTGCGCAGTGGCTGCAGCAGCGCACATCGCTCGGCCGCTGGGGCCAGCCCGATGAGATCGCGGGCGCGGCGGTGTTTTTAGCCAGTCCGGCGGCGAGCTACATCACCGGCCACACCCTGGTGGTGGACGGCGGTTATCTGTCGCACTTCTGATCGGCAGTGGCCACCAGCATGGCGCAGCATTGGTTGATGAAATCCGAGCCCGACGAGTGCTCGATCGACGACGCACTCGCCGCGCCCAAGGCCACCGTGCCCTGGACCGGGGTGCGCAACTACCAGGCCCGCAACTTCATGCGCGACGCCATGCAGGTGGGCGACGGCGTGCTGTTCTACCACTCCAGCTGCCCCGAGCCGGGGATTGCTGGCGTTGCCCGGGTGGCGTCTGACATCCAGCCCGACCCGACCCAGTTCGACCCGGCATCGCCCTACTTCGACCCCAAGTCCGATCCCCAACACCCGCGCTGGCTGCTGCGCGAGGTGCAGGCGCTGCGCAAGATCCCGCTCATTGCGCTGACCACGCTGCGCGCCACGCCCGAGCTGGCCGATTTGGTGGTCCTGCAACGCGGCAGCCGGCTGTCGATCACGCCGGTGAGCGCGGCGCATTGGGATTTCATTGTGGAGCGCTGGGGCGCTTAAAACGCGCTAGACGCGCCGCGCCCACCCCTGCTCCAGCGCATACCGCTCGCACTCGGCGGTCAACCAAGCGGCAAACACCTCGCGCGCCGGGTTGTCGGCGGCGTCAGGCGCCACCACCCAGTGGTAACGCGAGCTGTGCGCGGCGGCGTGGGGGTGCACCCGCACCAGATCGCCACGGGCCAGGGCGGCGTCGGCGATGGTCTGGCGGCTCAGCGCCACGCCCAGCCCCCAACGCGCGGCTTCCAGCAAATGGGTGGAATCGGTGAACACCATGGCCGGACGAGCCGGGCGCAGGCCCAGCGCTTCGTCGCCCACCGACGCGAGCCACGCCGACCAGCTTTCACTGGCGTGCAACAGCGGTCCGCGCAACACATCGGCCAAAGTGGCTGCAGCCGGCACATGGCCTGGTGCGGCCAACAGCACCAACCGGTCACCGAGCAACGGCGTGGCGCTGACGTCGGACCAACGCCCGTGGCCAAAACGGATGGCGGCTTCGACCTTGCCTCGGCCCAGTTCCACCAGCGACATGGAAGCCTCCAACGTGAGCCGGAAGCCCGGGTGCAAACGCCGAAACCGCGACAAGCGCGGCAGCAACCACCCCTGAGCAAACGAGGGCAACACCGCCAAGCGCACATGGCCACTCTGTTCCGTGGCCCGCTCGGCGCCTTGGGTCAGCCGCTCGGTGGCTTCGGCGATGCCGTCGAGCGCCTGGCGCACCTGGTAGCCGTAAATGCGGCCGGCCTCGGTGAGCTGCATGCGCCTGCCCTGGCGGCTGACCAGGGGCTGGCCCACAAAGTCTTCCAGCGCGCGGATTTGGTGCCCCACCGCGCCTTGGGTCAGGCTCAGCGCGTCGGCGGCCGCCGCCACCGAGCCGCACTCCACCAAAGCGGCAAAGGCTTTGAGGGCGGGCAAAGGTGGGGTGCGGGACGACACAAGCATTTTCTTCGTGTTAAGGGCGAAAAAGATTAGCACAGCGCCCCTGCGCCGGCTTTGAGAATCGGTGTTGTTCTTTGTACCAACCCCACGGAGTGTTCCATGCTGATGAATGAAATCCAGGCTTTTCTCAACGACTATTTCGAGGTGCTGCAAACGCAGGACATGGCCCTGTTCGACCGGGTGTTTCACCCGAGCGCGGTGCTGTATTCGGCGCAAGACGGCGCGGTGGTGGTGCGCCCCATGCCCGCCTACCGCGAGATCGTGCAGCAGCGCCAGTCGCCGCAGTCCAAGGGTTCGCCGCGCCAGGAAGAGGTGCTGATGGTGGACCTGCTGTCGCCCACCATGGCGGTGGTGAAAGTGCGCCTGCGCCTGTTCGACAACATCATGGAAGACCACCTCAACCTGATGAAGCACGACGGCCGCTGGATGATTTACGCCAAGCACTATTACCGCGCGGCCACGGTTCAGTGAAAGTCCCGGCTCGCGGGGCTGAGTTCACCGAGCAGTTCGCTCAGGTCTTGCAAGTGGCCGGCGATCAGATTGGCCACCGGGCCATTGCGTTGCCACACCCCCGACACCGCCAGCAGGCGGGCTTCCAGCAAGGTCTGGCGAAAGCGTTCGCGCACCCGGCGCCAGACGATGACTTGGGTGACACCGGTTTCGTCTTCTAGGCTGACAAACACCACACCTTTGGCGGTGCCGGGCTGCTGGCGCAACGTCACCAGACCGGCGGTGCGCACCAGGCGGCCGTTGGGCTGCTCGCGCAGTTGGGCGGCGCTCAGCAAGCGGCGCTGTTGCAGGGTGTCGCGCAGCAGCGCTAGCGGGTGGGCGCGCAGGCTCAAGCCGGTGGCGTGGTAGTCCCAGACCACCGCTTCGCCGGTGGCCGCAGGCGGCAGCGGCGGGGCTGCTTCGGCGGCGGGCGCGTCGCGCAGCAAGGCGGGCAGGCGCTGCTGGCCGGCGGCGTCCCAGAGCTGCTGGCGGCGGTGGCCGCTCAAGCGCAGCAGCGCGTCGGCAGCGGCCAGGTGGCGCAGCTCGGGCGCACCCAGCCCCGCGCGGCGGGCCAGATCGGCGGTGCTCACAAACGGTCCACCGTCGGCGCGCACGGCCGCGATGCGTTCGGCCACCGGCTGCGACAGGCCGCTAACCAGGCGCAGGCCCAGGCGGACGGCGGGTTCGACCGGTGCTGCGGCGCCCAATGAAGACGCGCCTTCGAGCGTGCAGTCCCAATCGCTGTGCTGCACACACACCGGCCGCACCTCCACGCCGTGGCGCTGCGCGTCTTGCACCAGCTGGCTCGGGCTGTAAAAGCCCATGGGCTGGCTGTTGAGCAGGGCCATGAGGAACACCGCCGGGTGGTGGCGCTTGATCCAGGCGCTGGCGTAGACCAGCAGGGCAAAACTCGCGGCGTGGCTTTCGGGAAAGCCGTAGTCGGAAAAGCCTTTGATTTGCTCCACCACGCGCTGCGCAAACTCGGGGTCGTAGCCGCGTTCGGCCATGCCACTGATCAGCCGCTGCTCGTAAGCGCCCAGCGTGCCTTTGCGCTTCCACGCCGCCATGGCGCGGCGCAGACCGTCGGATTCACCAGGCGTGAAACCGGCGGCGATGATGGCGATCTGCATGCACTGCTCCTGGAACACCGGCACGCCCAGGGTGCGCTCCAAGGCCTTGTGCAGGGCGGGCGGATAGTCCACCGGTTCTAGTTTCTGGCGGCGGCGCAAATACGGGTGCACCGCGCCGCCCTGAATGGGGCCCGGGCGCACCAGCGCCACTTCCACCACCAAGTCGTAAAAAGTTTCTGGCCGCAGGCGCGGCAGCATGCTCATTTGGGCGCGGCTTTCGATCTGGAACACACCCACAGTGTCGGCCTCGCTGACCATGGCGTAGGTGGCTTTATCGCCTTGGGGGATCTGCGCCAAATCGCGCGGGCCACCTTGTGCAGCCAACACATCGAACGCTTTGCGCAGCGCGCTCAGCATGCCCAGCGCCAGCACATCGACCTTGAGCAGCCCCAGCGCGTCCAGATCGTCTTTGTCCCACTGCACCACGGTGCGCTCGGGCATAGCGGCGTTTTCAATCGGCACCAGCTCACACAGCGGCCCACGCGTCAACACAAAGCCACCCACATGCTGCGACAGGTGGCGCGGAAAACCGATCAGCGTCTGCGCGATGTGGCGCAGCTGGCGGCCCAACAGGCTGCCGGGGTCGACCCCGGCTTCGCGCAGGCGTTCGGGGTCGATCTGGCGTTCGCTCCAGCGGCTGTGGCTGCGCGCCAGCCGCCCCACTTGCTCGACCGACAATCCCAGCGCCCGCCCCACTTCGCGCAAGGCGCGGCGCGCCTGGTAGCTGATGACGGCGGCGGTGAGCGCGGGGCGTTCGCGGCCGTAGGTGGCGTAGATGTATTGCATCACCTCTTCGCGGCGCTCGTGTTCAAAGTCCACGTCGATGTCGGGCGGTTCGTGGCGCTCGCGAGAAATGAAGCGCTCGAACAAGGTGTTGCCCTGGTCTGGGTTGACCGCGGTGATGAACAGGCAATAACAGACCGCGCTGTTGGCCGCCGAACCACGCCCTTGGCACAAGATGCCCCGGCCGCGCGCAAACGCCACGATGTGGTGCACCGTGAGGAAATAGGGCTCGTAGCGCAGCTCGGTGATGAGGGCGAGTTCGTGTTCGATCTGCTGGCGCACGGCATCGGGCACGCCAGCGGGCCAGCGCTCGGCCGCACCGCACCAGGTCAAATCGCGCAAATGCTCAGCCGGGCTGCGACCCGGCGGCACCCCTTCGTCGGGGTATTGGTAGCGCAGCTCGTCGAGCGAAAAGCCGGCGCAGCGCTCGGCCACCACCAGGGTCTGCGCCAGTGCATCGGGCGCAAAGCGCTGCGCCAGCCGCAGCCGGTTGCGCAGGTGCCGCTCGGCGTTGGGCTGAGGGGCGTGGCCGCAGTCGCTCAAGGGCTTACCCAGGCGCACGGCGGTGAGCACGTCTTGCACCGGCTGGCGCGAGCGGCGGTGCATCCACACATCGCCCACGGCCACCAGCGGAATCGCAGTGAGCGCGCTGCTCTGGCGCAGGCGCTGGGCGTGCACCGCGTCGTCCCAGCGGCTGAGCTGGGTCAGACCGAGCCAGCTGCGGCCGATCGCGTGGTCGAGCAGCCAGCGCGCCAGCGCATCACAAGCCTCGGCGGGGCACCCCTGCTCGGGCACCGCGATCAGCAGGCAATCGTCCAAACCACCGCTGGCGAGTGTGTGGCGCAAAGTGGCCAGGTCGAGCCGGTACTGGCCTTTGGGCGAGCGCCGGCGCAAGGTGGTGATGAAGCGGCACAGATGCCCCCAGCCGCGCAAGCTGGTGACCAGCAGCACCAGCGTCCAATGCACGGTATGGCCCTGGACGCTCAGGCCATCGACCCGTAACTGGCTGCCCAGGCGCCGCGGCAGGCCACACGCCTGGGCCGCCACATGGGCGCGCACCACCCCAGCGACCGAACATTCGTCGGTGATCGCGAGCGCTCGGTAACCGAGCGCTTGGGCCCGCTGCACCAGCTCTTCGGGGTGGCTGGCGCCCATCAAAAAGCGGTAGTTGCTGCAGCACATCAGCTCGGCATAGTCGGGCAGCGGTGACATCGGCATTCAGGCAAAAAAGCCGTGCAGGTACCAAGCGTGTTCGCCGTCTAGACGGGTGCGAAACACACACAGCACCCCGGCCTGCGGCGACTGCGCCACCCAGTAGTCTCGGAACACGGTGAACATGCGGTCGGTGCTGTCGTCGCGGTGCCACCAGCCGCCTTCGATGCGCTGCGGTCCGAGCAGCAGTTGCAAGGCGCCCCGGTAGTGCGGACGGTGGTCGCGGACCACCAAGCGCAGCGGCTCGGGCAGCAGAAACACCGGCTGTGGCCACGAAGCCTGGGCGGTCGCCCGCGAACGGGTGGCAGGAGCGTCGCTGGCGCTGACCCAATCGCTCATGTGTTCGGGCCGGTGGTCGGGCCGCAGGCGCGGGCGCAACACCCGCTCGGACCCGAGCCGGGCGGCCAAGGTTTCGAGCAGCTCGCGCTGGCTGCGCTCGGTCTCGGCCGGGGCGTCGGGCAACCAGCTGCGGCTGTGTTCGGCGATGGGCAGCACCTCGTCGGCGCTGAGCCGCAGTTCGGCCACCGGGGCCAGCAGGCTGTGTCGCGCCAGACGCTGGCCGAGCAGCCGACGCAGGTGGGCCAGGTCGCTCATGGCCTCGGCGCTGCGCACCGACATCGAACCGCCCTCGGCGCTGCCGCGCGCGCGAAAGGTATCGTGTCGCCAATGCAGGGTCAGCGCCCGCACACCGGCGCGGCGCGCGACCAGCCAACCGCGCAACTGGAGCAGCAGCGGCCCGGCTTCGTGCAGCAAGGCCAGCGCGTTGTCTTGCCGCCAAGGCAGTTCGCGCCGGACCTCAAAACGCTCGGGCACCGTTTCCCAGCGCCAGCCTTCGCTCACGTCGCCGTAGCAGAGGTCTAAGGCCAGCAGCAGTTCGGCCCCAAAGCGCTTGGCCATCCCCGCGCGCGGCAAGGCGCGCAGCGCGCCTAGGGTGTGGCAACCCAGCTGGGCCAGCGGCAGCAGGGCTGCGTCGGCGGTTGGCCCGAGTGCCGCCAAGGGCAGCCGGTCGAGCACCGGGTGCCACAGCGCAGGCGGCCCGACGTCGCCCTGAGCGCCCAAGACACCGGCCTGCGCCACGCCAGCGCGCGCCAAGGCGAGCGCAGCTCTTCCCGCAGGCGCCCAGGCCAAGCGCGTCACCCCGAGCTCGGCGGCCTCGCGGGTCAGGCGCTCGCGCAGCGCGAGCCAGCCGCCCAACAGCCGCCGGCTGGCCGACAGCTCCAGCAGCACCGCGCCTTCGTGCTGGGCCACCCGGGGCGTGTGGCCCAGGGCCCACCAGATGGTGGCGCGCAGCGCATCAGGCGCGCAGGGCGTCGCGGGCAGCGCGGCCAACCACAGCATGGTTTGTCTCCACCACAGGGGCCGATGGCGCCACGCCGGCACCGCGCTGCGGCCAGAGGGCGGCGAGTGGGGGCGGTGTGGCGTCGACCCAGAGCGCTTCGGTCAGCGGTGCGCCGCGCCGTTTGAGCACCTGCACCCCCAAGCGCCAGCCTGCTTCGGGCCACACGCGCAGGCGCAGCGGCGCGGGCGAGGCGCTGGCCGCCAGTGCCGCCGGGCGCACCAGGGTGCAAGGCGCTTGTGCGCCCGCCGCCAGCACCTGCAGGCGCCGCAGGGTCAGCGGGCTGGCCTCGGGCAACCAGCCCAAGAGCCACAAGGGCAGCCGCGCGCGCAGGCATTCGCCGAGCGCCCAAGCGCTGTCGTGTGCGCTTCCGGGCTGCACCCAGACCAGCCGCGCAGGGTCGATGCCCCAAGCCGCCCAAGCCGCCGCCTGGGGGCGCTGTGGTGGCGCCAGCAGCAACACCTCGCCGCCGGCCTGGGTGTGGCGCGCCAACGCGGGCGCCAGCAAGCGCAGCTCGGCCGACAAAGGCACTGCGCACAGCAGCTCGGTCACGCCTTGACTGGGCCAGCCGCCGCCCGGCAGTGCCGCGTCCAGCGCCGGGCAGCCGCTGGCCAGCACCGCACCCGCCGGTTGGGCCAGCTGGTCCGCGCGCCACAACACCGATTCCAAAGCCACAGGCAACACCACACACCACCAAAATACTGTTTATATATCCAGTATTTTGAGGCAAAACCCCGCAAGGCGACACAGAAAAACCCCATGCACCCTTGAAAACCCTGTTGTCGGCCCCTATCATTAGCACTCGCTGGGGTTGAGTGCTAACAGTTGCTTGGCCCCCGAATCGCGGGTTATCCGCCCAGTGGCGGTGACCCGGTGTTTAGGCTTCAACCTTTGTCCACATCAGGAGATGCAATGAACCTTCGTCCTCTCGCCGATCGCGTGATCGTCAAGCGCCTGGAAAATGAAACCAAAACCGCTTCGGGCATCGTGATCCCCGACAACGCCGCCGAAAAGCCCGACCAGGGTGAAGTGCTGGCCGTCGGCCCGGGCAAGACGAACGACAAGGGCGAAACCAAGGCCCTGTCGGTCAAAGTGGGTGACCGCGTGCTGTTCGGCAAATACAGCGGCCAGACCGTCAAGGTCAACGGCGACGAACTGCTGGTGATGAAAGAAGACGACCTGTTCGCTGTGGTCGTCAAGTAATCAGTTAACCCTCATTCGATACAGGAGCTATACAAATGGCAGCAAAAGACGTGATTTTTGGCGGCGAAGCCCGCGCCCGCATGGTCGAGGGTGTGAACATCCTGGCCAACGCCGTGAAAGTGACCTTGGGCCCCAAGGGCCGCAACGTGGTGCTCGAGCGCTCGTTCGGCGCCCCCACCGTGACCAAGGACGGTGTGTCCGTGGCCAAGGAAATCGAACTCAAAGACAAGCTGCAGAACATGGGCGCCCAGATGGTCAAGGAAGTCGCTTCCAAGACCTCTGACAACGCTGGCGACGGCACCACCACCGCCACCGTGCTGGCCCAGGCCATCGTGCGCGAAGGCATGAAGTACGTGGCCGCCGGCATGAACCCGATGGATCTGAAGCGCGGCATCGACCGTGCGGTCGAGTCCCTGATCGCTGAGCTGAAGAAGGCCACCAAGCCCACCACCACCAGCAAAGAAATCGCCCAAGTCGGCTCCATCTCCGCCAACAGCGACCACAGCATCGGCGAAATCATCGCCAACGCC
>JBEIEH010000098.1:0-9277 GCA_040383055.1 Burkholderiaceae bacterium | reverse complement strand
TTCCCAGGTCCAGGCGGTGTTGCTGCCGCGCTGCTGCTGGTAGCTCGCATAGGCGGCAAAGCTGGTCACCAACAAGCCCGAATTGCCGTTGGGCCGCAGCGCGGTGTCGATCTCAAACAAATCGCCCTCGCCGGTTTTCACCGTCAGCCAATTGATCAGCTTGCGCACATAGGCGGCGTAGATCTCGCTGGCGTTGTCGTCCTCGTCTTCATAGACAAACACAATGTCGAGGTCGCTGCCGTAGCCCAGCTCTTTGCCGCCGAGCTTGCCGTAGCCGATGATGGCCCAAGCGGGTTCGTCGCGGTGGCGGTTTTTCAGCCGCGACCAGCACCAGCGCGCGGTCACGCGCAGCAGCGTGTCGGCCAGCGCGCTCAGGTCGTCGGCCACCTGCTCCACCGTCAGCACGCCTTCCACATCGCGCGCCAGGGTGCGAAACACCTCGGCGTGGTGGGCGCGGCGCAGCAGGTTGAGCAAGGCCTCGTCGTCGTCTTCGCCGGTGATGCGCAGCGACTCGCGCCGCATGTCCAGCTCGCTCTCCAGCTGCTGCGCGTCAAAGCGGTCTTTGAGCAGCTGTTGGCTCGCCAGTTCGTCGATCACACCCGGGTGCTTGAGCAGGTAACGCGCCGGCCACTTGGCCGCGCCCAGCAGGCGCAGCAAGCGCTCGTGCACCGAGGGGCGCTCTTGCAGCAGGGCCAAATAGCTCTCGCGCCGCAGCATCGACTCGATCCAGTCGGCCAGCCGCAGCGCGGCCGGCACCCCCACCCGCTCCTCGTCGATCCAGGCGCCGGTGCGCTCCATCAGCCGCACCAGGCGCACGCGGGTGTCGTCGCGCAGCGCCTGCACCCGAGGGTTCTCGCACCACTGCGCCACCCGCTCGGCCAGAGCTGGCGGCAAGTCGGGCAACACCGCCGCCAGGTCGTCGGCCTGCGCTTTGCCGCCACCACAGCCCGGGCCTTTGCAGCCCTGCTGCGCGCCGCCGAGCAGCTTGTCGAATTCTTCTGCCACGGTTTCGCGGTGGGCGTCCAGCGCGCTCAAAAAACCGCT
Organism: Burkholderiaceae bacterium; assembly: GCA_040383055.1. Lineage (GTDB taxonomy): Bacteria > Pseudomonadota > Gammaproteobacteria > Burkholderiales > Burkholderiaceae_C > Hydrogenophaga. The sequence continues at coordinate 8,233 of JBEIEH010000098.1, read as the reverse complement.
CAGATCGGCAAAGCCCATGGTCGCCGCGATCCAGGCCAGATCGTCGTCGCGCGTGGGCATCAGGTGGGTTTGCTGGTCGTCCAGGTACTGAATGCGGTGCTCCACCTGGCGCAAAAACACATAGGCCGCCGCCAGCGCGTCCGCGGTGGGCGTCGGCATCAGCTGGGCGCGGCTCACCCGCTGCAGCGCCGACAGCGTGGGCCGGGTGCGCAGCTCCGGAAACTGCCCGCCGCGCACCACCTGCAGCAGCTGCACCGTGAATTCGATTTCCCGGATGCCACCGCGCGAGAGCTTCACATCGTTGGCGCGCGCCGGCTGGCCCGCCGCTCGTTTGCTCGCGTGGTCGCGGATTTGTTGGTGCAGCTTGCGCAGCGCCTCGAACACGCTGTAGTCCAGGTAGCGCCGGAACACAAAGGGCAGCACCGGTCCGCGCAGCGCAGCGGCCGAGACTTCGTTGATGCTGGCCTGCGGCGAGATGATGCGGCTCTTGAGCCAGGCACAGCGTTCCCACTCGCGCCCCTGCACAAAAAAATACTCTTCCAGCGCGCCCAGCGACACCGCCGCCGGCCCCGAATTGCCGTTGGGCCGCAGCGCCAGATCGACCCGGAACACACTGCCGTGTTCGGTGGTGTCGCCCACCGTGCCGTAGATGTGCCGCACCACCTTGGCGAAGTACTCGTGGTTGCTGATGCGCAGCCTCCCTTCGCTGTTGCCGGCGGTCTCGCCGTCCTGGTCGTACACATAAATCAGGTCGATGTCGCTCGACACATTGAGCTCGCGCGCGCCCAGCTTGCCCATGCCAATCACCCACAGCTGGGCGCGGCGCACTGCGCCACCGGCCACCTCCACCATCGGCGCGCCGTGCAGCGCGTCCAGATCGGCAAAGGCCAAGGTGCAGGCCGCGTCCAGCGCAATCTCGGCCAAGGTCGTTACCGCACCGGTCACCACTTCCAGCGGTGCGCGCTGTTCGCAGTCCAGCACCGCCAAGCGCTCCAGCGTCAGGTGGCGCAGCACCCGCAAGGCGGCGGGCACAGGCAGGCCGCGCTCGCGCAGCGCCTGCAGGCCAGCCAGCAAGGTGTCGCGGGTGGGGGCGCCCGGCGGCAGGCAGCCCAGCTCGTCGGCGTAGCGGCGCCGCACACGCTGCACAAAACGGGAGTGGTCGGCCAGCGCGGCTGGCAAAGCGGGGGAGGCGGCGTCGGTCACGGGACTCATGGGCAGCGTCAAAGGGAACCAGTGGAGTTGCGCCCCGTCATAATTTGCGACGCCCATGACCGCCGACACCCCATCCACCCCCCCTGCAACGACCGATCGGCGCCTCTGGCACCGCTTGTCGCGCGGACTGTTGTGGCTGGTGTTGGCCGCATGGGCGTTGTTCTTGTTGACCCTCGGCACACTCCATTTTTGGATTGTGCCCCGAATCGCCGATTGGCGTGGCGACCTGGAGCGCTGGGCCTCACAGGCGCTGGGGCAGACGGTGCAGATCGCCGATGTGCGGGCCTTGCCGTCCACCTTGCCCGACTGGCTGCCCACCCCGCCGGCCTTGGTGGTGAGCGATGTGCGCCTGCTCGACGACCAAGGCCGCGTGGCCCTGAAACTGCCCCAAGTGCAGGTCTCGGTGTCCCTGTCGTCGTTGTGGCGATGGGGGTTTGAACAACTGGTGATCGAAGGCCCCGAACTGCAGGTGCGCCGCTTGGCCGATGGGCGCATTCAGGTGGCGGGCCAAGACATGGCGACCGAGCCCTCGGGCGACACCCGGGTGGCCGAATGGCTGCTGGCGCAGCGCGAACTGGTCATCCGCCGAGGCACGGTGCGCTGGACCGACGACCTGCTGCAGGCCCCGCCGCTGGCGCTCACCGATGTGCAGATTCGCTTGGGCCACCGGGGCCGGCGCCACGACTGGCAGATCGACGCCGTGCCCCCCGCCGAATGGGGCCAGCCCTTTGCCCTGCGCGCCGAGCTGAGCGACCCGCTCTTGCCCTGGCAGCAGGCCCAGCAGCCGGTGTGGCTGCGCTGGCAAGGGCAGATCGTGGCCGAATTCCCGGCCGTCGATATTCAGCACCTGCGCCACCATTTGGACGGCCGGCGCTGGGGCATGGACTGGCGCGCCGGGGTGGGCTCGCTGGTGCTGCAAACCGAGCTGCGCCAAGGCTTGCCCGAAGCGGTGCAAGCCCGGCTGGGGCTGCGCGACGTGGACGTGCGGCTGGGCCAAGGGCTGGAGCCCCTGCGCCTGCGCAGCCTGCAAGGGCCGCTGCGGCTCGAGCGCACCCAGGAGCGCTGGCGCGTGCAGTCCGACGGCTTGACCCTGCAAATGGACCAAGAAACCCCGTGGACCGCCGGCCGCTGGGACTGGGGCGTGGTGCTGAGCGACAGTGGCGCGCTGCAACAGGTGTCGCTGGACGCCAGCGACGTTGATTTGGCCCGCCTGTCGGACTTGGCCGAGCGCCTGCCCGTTGGCGCCCTGGCCCTGCGCACCTTGCAGCGCCTGCAACCCGCTGGCGTGGTGCAAAGCGTCAGCGGCGAATGGACCGCCCCCGCGCAGGCCGACACACCGTGGTGGCGCGGCCGTTACAGGGTCGAAGGCGAATTGCGTGGCCTGTCGCTCGCGTCCGAGCCCAGCGGCCAAATCAGCCCCTATGGCCCGTTTCCGGTGCCGGGGCGACCCGGCATCTCGGGCGCCGGTCTGCGTTTTGTGGCGCACGACCAAGGCGGCGAGGCCGAGCTGAGCGTGCGCGACGGCGTGCTGGACTTGCCCGGCGTGTTTGAAGACAGCCGCCTGCCGCTGCAACGACTCAACGGCCGCTTGCGCTGGGCCACCCAAGGCGAACGCATCGACGTGTGGGCCGATGAGGTGACCGCCGCCAATGCCGACGCCGAAGGCAAGGGCCACGCCCATTGGCACACCACCGCTGGCGCCAGCGGCAAAGACCGCTTTCCGGGAACGCTCGACCTGAACGCCAGCCTCAGCCGCGCCAACGCCACCCAAGTGCACCGTTACCTGCCGTTGAGCGTGTCGCCAGAGGCCCGGCGTTATGTGAAAGAAGCGGTGCGCAGCGGTTCGGCCAACCGGGTCGACTTTCGCATGCGCGGCCAGGTGCACGACATGCCGTTTCGCGACGACGCGATGGACGGCGAATTCCGCATCCGCGCCGATCTGCGCGACGTGAGCTTTGATTACGTGCCGGCGTTTTTGGCCCGCCCCGGCGCGCCCCGCTGGCCGGCGCTGACTCAACTCTCGGGCGAGTTCCTGCTCGACCGAGTGCACCTGGGGGTCACCGGCATCCGCAGCGGTGTGGACGGCTTGCCCGGTGTGGTCGCCAACGGCGCTGAGGTCCACATCCGCCGCCTCGACCGCCGCACCCCAGCCACACTGGAAGTGCAAGCCCCTTTCAGCGGCAACGCGGCGTCCATGCTGGGCTATGTGCAGACCTCGCCCATCAACGGCTGGTTGGGCGGCGCCCTGAGCCAAGCCACGGTGGCTGGCAACGCCAAACTCGATCTGTCGTTGCTCATGCCCTTTGCCCAATTGGCCGCCACCGAGGCGAAAGGCACATTGCGCCTGGACGGCAACGACCTGCGCCCACATCCCCTGGCCCCGCCCATGACCGGTGTGCGCGGCGAACTGCAATTCACCCAAGCCAGCTTGGCCCTGCGCCAAGTGCGCGCCAACACGCTCGGTGGCGAGGTGCGGCTCGACGGCGGCTGGACCGCAGGCGACACCGGGCCCGCGTTCAAAGCCGAAGGCCGCGCCAGCGCCGACGGACTGCGCGCGTGGGCCCCGCCGGCGGTGGCCCGTTGGCTCGACGGCGCCAGCGGCCAGACCGCCTACCGCGCCCAACTCGGTTTTGTGCGTGGCGAACTCGGGCTCGACATCCGCTCCGATCTGCAAGGCCTGGCCTTGCCGCTGCCCGCGCCGCTGGGCAAACGCGCCGACGCCAGCGTGCCGTGGCACCTGCAGCGCACCGTGGCCACCCCCGACGCCGCCAGCGACCGCTGGTCGCTCAATTGGGGCCAAGGCCGCGACACCCTGCGGGTGCGTTACGACCGCGCCATCGACGCTGGCCGCGCCCGCGTGCTGCGCGGCGCCATTGCGGTGGGGCCAGACACCGACGCCATGCCCGAGCCCACTTCGGGCGTGCAGGCGCAGATTCAGCTCGCCCGCTTGGCGGTGAGCGACTGGCAGCGCTGGCTTGGCGCCGACACCGGCCTGGACATGCGCACCCTGGCCGACGCCGACGCGCCGCTGCAAAGCTACCTGCCCGACCAGCTCTCGCTGCGCACCGACGCGCTGGAGGTGGAAGGCCGCCGCTTTGAGCGGGTGGTGATGGGCGCTGTGCGCCAAGGCCGCCAGTGGCGCGCCAACGTGGACGCCCCCGAAGTGGGTGGTTATGTCGAACTGCGCTTGGCGCCCGACGGCGCGGTGCAGCAGTGGCGCGCTCGCTTGGCCAAACTGCACCTGCCCGCCAGCACCGCTGGCGAAGCCGACCGCCTGGCGCGCGCCGCCACCGATTTGCCGGCGGTGGACCTGGTGGTGGACGACCTCCGTTTGGGGCCGCGCCAGCTGGGCCGCTTGGAACTCAACGCCGAGCCGCGCGGCAGCGGCGCCAACCGCGAATGGCGCCTCAACACCTTGCAACTGCACACCCCCGAAGCCCGCTTGCGCGCCACCGGCAACTGGGCGGTGCCCGTGGCACTGGGCAGCGGCCCCAGCGCGCCGCGCCGCACCCAGCTGGGTGTGCAGCTCGACATCGACGACAGCGGCGAACTGCTCAACCGCTTTGGCCACCCCGGCACGGTGCGCGGCGCCAAAGGCCGGCTCGAAGGCCAAATCGGCTGGCTTGGCACCCCCTTTCAGCCCGACTGGGCCAGCGCCACTGGCCAGCTGCGGCTGGAGGTGGAGCGCGGCCAGTTCCTCAAGGCCGACCCCGGTGTCGCCAAACTGCTGGGCGTGCTCAACCTGCAGGCGCTGCCCCGGCGCCTGGCGCTCGATTTCCGCGACGTATTTTCGGAAGGCTTTGCGTTCGACTTTGTGCGCGGCGACGCCCGCATCGAACGCGGCGTCATCAGCACCAACAACCTGCAAATGAAAGGCGTCAACGCCGCCGTGTTGATGGAAGGGCGCGCCGACATCGTGCGCGAAACCCAAGACCTCAAAGCGGTGGTGGTGCCCGAACTCAACGCCGGCACCGCCTCGCTGATCGCCACCGCCATCAACCCCGCTGTGGGCTTGGGCACCTTCCTTGCGCAGTTTTTGCTCAACCAGCCGCTGCAAAGCGCCGCCACCCAAACCTTTCACATCACCGGCACCTGGAGCGATCCCAAAATCGACAAGCTCAGCCGCGCCGACCTCAACGCCACACCGACACCCGACGCCTCGCGCTAAGCTTGGCACCTATTGCCTACAAGGACACCGCCATGAAAGTCGCCGCCATCCAGATGGTCTCGGGCGTCAGCCTGGACGCCAACCTCAGCGAAGCCCTGCGCCTGCTGCGCCAAGCCGCCGCCGCCGGGGCCGAACTGGCCGTGCTGCCCGAATACTTCTGCTTCATGGGCCACAAAGACGAAGACAAGCTCGTGCTCGCCGAAACCCCTGGCCTGGGCACGGTGCAAGACTTTTTGTCCGACGCCGCGCACGACCTCAAGCTCTGGATCGTGGGCGGCACCCTGCCCATGGCCACCGACGACCCGCGCCACGCCGCCAACGCCTCGCTGGTGTACGACCCCAAAGGCAAGCCCCACAGCCGTTACGACAAGATCCACCTGTTCCGCTACGACAACGGCCGCGAACACTACGACGAAGCCGCCGTGCTCAAAGCCGGCGACACGCCCACCGCCTTTGACCTGCCCTCGCGCGATGGTCAGCGCTGGCGCGTGGGCATGAGCGTGTGTTACGACCTGCGCTTTGCCGAGCTGTATCAGCGCCTGGGCGCGCAGGTGCTGCTGGTGCCCGCCGCCTTTACCCACACCACTGGCCAAGCCCACTGGGAAGTGCTGCTGCGCGCCCGCGCCATTGAAAACCAGGCCTACGTCATCGCCAGCGCCCAAGGCGGCGTGCACGAGAACGGACGCCGCACCTGGGGCCACAGCATGGTGATTGACCCCTGGGGTCAGGTGATGGCCTTGCAGGCCGAAGGCCCGGGTGTGGTGCTGGCCGACATCGACATGGAGCGCCTGCAGGCCGTGCGCACCCAGCTGCCCGCGCTGCAGCACCGCCGCCTCATCTGAGCCCGCGCACATGGCCTGGGCCGAGCCGCTGCGATCGCGCCGCTGGCAGCTGTGGGCGGCCCTGCTGGTGCTGCTGGGCGCCCTGTTTGGCGTGCTGGTGTTTCTGGCCGCCGAATACGAAGAAACGCGCGAACAAGCCGCGCTGGAGCGCGACGCGCAGCTGCTGGCCAACGAACTGCGCAACGAACTGCTGCGCAATGTGCAAACCTTGCAATCGCTGCAAAGCAACACCCCGTCGGCCGACGCGTGGCCCGCGCTGGCGGCCGAAGTGCTGGACACCCAGCGCGACATGATCCGCCTGGAGTGGCGCGACAACAGCTTGCGCTTGCTGGCCCACCGCGACACCCGCTATTGGCCCAACCTGTTTGCCGTGCTGCCGCGCGAACGCGCCCAGGCCGACGTGCGCCAGGCCTGCGACAACGCCTCGCGGGTGTCTGGCCCTGCGTACTCGCCCAGCTACTTTTGGCCCATGGGCGACGGTCTGGGTCTGGAGATGATGGAAATGTGCCTGCCGCTGGTGCGCGCCGGCCAGCCCAACGGCTTTTTGGTGGTGTCGTATTCGCTGCAAGGCCTGCTGGCCGAGCGCCTGGGCAAAGACCTGCTGCGCGGGCGTGGCCTGTCCATTGTGGAGCCCGACGGCACCCGCCTGGCCCTGCACAGCACCATTCCCGCCAGCCTGCGCAACCTCAGCGCCCAAGCCCTGCTCGACCTGCCCGGCCACACCCTGCTGCTGCGGCTCGAAAGCCCCCGCGCCCCGGCGCAGCTGTTTCCCAACGTGCTCACCGCCGTGGTCAGCGCGTTGGCGCTGGCGCTACTGGCGGTGCTGGCCCTGCTGGGCCGCGACATTCGCCGCCGCCAACGCGCCGAACAAGACCTGGCCGACGCACTGGCGTTTCGCAAAGCCATGGAAAACTCGCTTGTCACCGGCCTGCGCGCGCGCGACATGAAAGGCCGCGTCACCTACGTGAACCCGGCCTTTTGCCAAATGGTCGGTTTCAGCGCCGACGAGCTGCTGGGCACGGGCCTGCCCGCGCCGTGGTGGCCGCCCGAGCTGGTGGACGAATACCAGCAACGCCAAGCGGTGCGCCTGGCCGGCCAACTGCTGCCCCGCGAAGGCTATGAATCTGTGTTTCAGCGCAAAGACGGTTCGCGGTTTCCGGTGCTCATCATCGAAGCCCCGCTCATCGACGCCCAAGGCGTGCAAACCGGCTTCATGAGCGCCATCATCGACCTGACCGAACAGCGCCGCGCCGAAGACACCAACCGCGCCGCCCAAGAACGCCTGCAAGCCAGCGCCCGCCTGGCCACCATGGGCGAAATGGCCTCGCTGCTCAGCCACGAACTCAACCAACCGTTGGCCGCCATCGCCAGCTACACCACCGGCACCCTCAACCTGCTGCAAGCCGAAGCCACCGCCGAGCCCTGGAGCGACGACGTGCGCCTGGCCGTGCGCCGCATCGCTGAGCAGGCCGAACGCGCCGGGCGCGTCATCAAAAGCGTGTCCGACTTTGTGCGCCGCCGCCAATCGGTGCACGAAGCCGTGCCCCCCGCCGCCTTGTTCGACGCCATCCAGCCCCTGCTGCTGCTGCAAGCCAAGAAACAGGGCGTTCGCGTGGTGGTGTCGGTCAAGCCCGGCACACCCCCAGTGCGCTGCGACCGCACCATGGTCGAACAAGTGCTGCTCAATTTGGCGCGCAACGGCATGCAAGCCATGCCCGACGGCGACCCCCCGCTCGGCAGCGGCCTGCGCACCCTGCGCCTGCACGCCGAACCGGCCCAGCCTGGTGCCGACCGCGCCTGGGTGCGCTTTGCCGTCACCGACCACGGCCATGGCCTCGACCCCGACGTGCAAGCCCAGCTCTTCACCCCGTTTGTCAGCACCAAACCCGAAGGCATGGGCCTGGGCCTGAGCCTGTGCCGCACCGTGGTGGAACAACACGGCGGCCACCTGCAACACAGCCCCGCCAGCCCGCGCGGCACCGTGTTTCAATTCACCCTGCCCGCCGCTTAA
>JBEIEH010000097.1:0-9480 GCA_040383055.1 Burkholderiaceae bacterium | reverse complement strand
CAAAGAGGTGTTTTCCTCGTTTGGTGCGGAGCTGCCACTGCCAACACAGATGGTGATCGCTCTGAGCGAATTCTTCATCGATTATTGGTGGGCTATTTTTGGCGGCATTGGTGTCGGTCTGTACCTGTTCATGCGGGCATGGAGACAAAGCTACGCCATGCAAATGGTGATGGACAGGCTGATGCTGCGCATTCCTGTCATGGGCGATTTGGTACGCAAATCGGTGATCGCGCGTTGGACCAGAACGATGTCGACCATGTTCGCTGCAGGTGTGCCGTTGGTCGAAGCGCTGGAGTCGGTGGGCGGCGCATCGGGGAACGTGGTGTATTCCTCCGCCACCCAGCGCATCCAGCAAGAAGTGGCTACGGGTACAAGTCTGACCACAGCGATGATCAACACCCATGTGTTTCCGCCCATGGTCATTCAAATGAGCGCTGTGGGTGAGGAGTCGGGCGCACTCGATCACATGCTGGGCAAGGCCGCTGAGTTCTACGAGCAAGAGGTCGATGACATGGCGGCGGGGTTGTCCAGCTTGATGGAGCCCATCATCATCGTGGTCTTGGGCACCTTGATCGGTGGCATCGTGGTGGCCATGTATTTGCCCATCTTCCAGATGGGTCAGGTGGTCTGATGGCGCTGCTAGAGGGCTGGGCGCTGGTGAGCGCAGCGTGTATGTTGGGCTTGCTGATTGGCAGCTTTTTGAATGTGGTGATCCACCGCTTGCCGCGTATGCTGGAACGCCAATGGGCGGCCGAATGCGCGGAAGCACACGGCAACGCTGAGGTGGCAAACGTCGTCCCCTACAACCTGATGCGGCCAGCATCGACTTGCCCTCATTGCGACCACGGTATTCGCTGGTTCGAAAACGTGCCCGTGCTGAGCTATGTCTGGCTCAAGGGTCGCTGCAGCCAGTGTCAAACACCGATTGGCATGCGCTATCCCTTGGTTGAATTGCTCACAGGCGTGGTCTTCGCCGTGATTGCATGGCGCTGGGGGGCTAGCGCACAGACGTGGGCGCTGTGTGGGTATGCAGCGGCGCTCATCGCCCTGACCTTTATTGATTGGGACACGACGCTGCTGCCCGATGACATCACCCTGCCGTTGGTATGGGCTGGATTGCTGGCTGCGGCCATGCAATGGACGCCTGTCCAATTGAACGACGCTTTCTGGGGCGCGGCAGTGGGCTATCTGTCGCTGTGGAGCATCTACTGGGTGTTCAAGCTGCTCACTGGCAAGGAAGGCATGGGGTACGGAGACTTCAAGCTGTTGGCAGCGATTGGCGCCTGGCTGGGATGGCAAGCCTTGTTGCCGGTGATTCTGGTGGCGTCCATCGGTGGCACGGTGGTGGGGTTGATCATGAAAGCGCGCTCCGAATTGCGCGACGGCGCCTATGTGCCATTTGGACCTTTCTTGGCCGTCGGCGGACTGATCTTGGCGATAGCACCGCAGCTGTCCGACTGGATGTTCTAAGGCGACCCATGGCGGTACGCTGGCGCATTGGACTGACTGGGGGCATCGGCAGCGGCAAAAGCACCGTGGCGCGCATGTGGCAGGCCATGGGGGCAGAGGTGCTGGATGCGGACGCCATCGCCAAACAAGTCACCGATGTGGGCGGACGCGCCCTTCCAGCATTGGTTGAGCACTTTGGCGCCGCTTGTCTGACCGCCAACGGTGCCATGGACAGGGACTGGATGCGCGCCCACGTCTTTGCCGATCGGCAAGAGCGTCAGCGGCTAGAGCGTATTTTGCATCCCATGATTGGCGACAGCATCCGTGCAGCGGCGGCCCGCAGTGTGGCACCTGTGCTCGTGTTTGATGTACCTCTGCTGGTGGAATCCCGGCGCTGGCGAGGCCAACTGGACCATGTGGTGGTGGTCGATTGCGATCGCTGCACCCAGCTCGAACGCGTGACTCAACGCAGTGGCTGGAGTGCCGAGCAAACCCAGCGCGTGATTGACCAACAAGCCCCCCGTGCACAGCGGCTCAAGGCTGCCGACAGCGTGCTGTTCAATCAAGGTGTGTCGATGGCAGAGCTGCAACAGCAAGTTCAGCGGCTGGGCATTCGCTTCGGGCTATCATGCTCGGATTGACAGCAACGAGGACCGGGACATCTGTGATCCTGTACGAGTACCCCTTCAACGAGCGCATTCGCACCTATCTGCGCTTGGAGCATCTGTTTCTCCGACTCGACACCCTGATGGGTCGGGTATCGGCGTTGGATCACCATTACGCGATCCAGACGCTGTTTGAAATCACCGACGTCGCGGCACGCTCCGACATGAAATCGGATGTGCTCAAGGATTTGGATCGCCACCGCCAACATTTGGTCAGCTTTCGGGACAACCCAGCGATCGATACACGGGTGCTCGAGAGCGTGTTGGTCCAGCTCAACGCGGCTTACGACACGCTGGGGCAAACCGCCGGCAAAGCTGGTGTAGAACTGGCAGACGATGAGGCACTGATGGCCATCCGCAGCCGCATGGGCATACCAGCGGGCACCTGCTCGTTTGATCTGCCCAGCTATCACCACTGGCAGCACTGCAGTGAAGCACATCGCTTGGGTGACATCACGCGCTGGGCTGCGCATGTCAGCCCCCTACGGGATGCGGTCACGCTGTTGCTGTCGATGTTGCGGGACACAGGCACACCGCAAAAGGTGACCGCGATGAATGGACAGTTTCAGCAAAACCTGCCGCAAGGCAAAACGTTTCAATTGCTGAGGCTGCGCATCGACCCCGCACAAGCGCTGGTCCCTGAAATCAGTGGCAACCGCCTCATGGTGTCGGTGCGCCTGCTGCAGTTTGCGCCTGGGCAAGTGCGATCGGCTCTGCACCAAGGCGAAAGCTGGTTTGAACTGACTCTTTGCAGCTGAGCGATGTCCTCCGAACGCGACACCCCCGCTTTGACCGTGACATGCCCGCAATGCCGCGGCCCATCGCTGTACGCCTCCGAGAACCGCTACCGACCGTTTTGCAGCGAGCGCTGCAAACAGGTGGATCTGGGTGCCTGGGCATCGGAAGAGTTTCGGGTGCCTTCCAGCCCAACCGACCCGAACGGTCCGCCCGAGGGTGTGCCGCTGAACTGAAATGGCTCTCCTGCGGGCATCAAGCCGATAGCAGCCACTCCAGCACCGGCACCGTACCTGGCAACACAGGCGTCACTTCGGTCGGCAATGTGGTCCAGACAAACGCCTGGCCTTCGCGCATCACCGGCTCGGCGGTCCAGTCGCGAACCCGACAGAAGTGCAGACGCACCCGAGCGTGTGGGTAGTGCACAACTTGGCTGCGCCACAGTTCGGCTGCGCCGATGGTCACGCCGATTTCTTCCTGCAGCTCGCGGCGCAACGCTGCTTCGACCGTCTCACCAGCTTCAAGCTTGCCACCCGGAAACTCCCAATACCCAGCGTAGGCTTTGCCGGGCGGGCGGGTGGTGAGCAGGTACCGTCCATCGGCGTCGATCAGGATGCCGACCGCCACCTCCACCAAAGGCGCATCAGGCTGACCGTGGCCCCCATCAACCACCAAGGGAGAGTTCTCGCTCACAAAAAGGCCCTCGGCGACGCGCACCGAGGCGCCAATACGCTTGCGAGTGGCTTGGCGGCGCTCATGCCACACGACCGCCCGCGTAATCGCGCGCGAACTGTTGGGCCACACGGCCGCTGCGGCTGCCGCGTTCCAACGCCCACACCAAGGCCTGGGGCGTGGCCGCCGCGGTATCACTCTCAGACACGCCCAAAGCGCGCAGCCACTGGGCGACGATGGCCAAGTATTCGTTTTGGCTGAAGGGGTAGAAGCTGATCCACAGGCCAAAGCGCTCGGACAAGGAAATTTTCTCCTCCACCACTTCACCCGGATGGATTTCGCCATCGTCGGTGTGGGTGTAACCAGCGTTGTCCTTCATGTACTCGGGCAGCAGGTGGCGCCGGTTGCTGGTGGCGTAAATCAACACATTCGGGCTGGCGGCCGACACCGAACCATCAAGCACCGATTTGAGCGCCTTGTAGCCCGACTCGCCGTCTTCAAAACTGAGGTCGTCGCAAAAAACGATGAAACGCTCCGACCGCTCGCCCACCAGTTCGATGATGTCGGGCAGATCGACCAAATCGCTCTTGTCCACCTCAATCAGGCGCAGACCTTCAGCCGCATACGCCTTCAAACACGCCTTTACCAAAGACGACTTGCCGGTGCCGCGCGCGCCGGTCAGCAACACGTTGTTGGCGGGCAAGCCGCGCACAAAACGTTCGGTGTTGCGCTGGATCTTTTCTCGCTGGGCGTCGATTTCCTTCAGATCGCTCCAGTCCAAGGCCGACACATGGCGCACCGGCTCCAGCACGCCGTGGCCATTGCCCCGCCGGCGAAAACGAAACGCGATCGACGCGCCCCAGTCGGGCTGACCCAACGGCTGCGGCAACACCGACTCGACACGGGTCATGAGCTGCTCCGCCCGCTGCAACAACCGTTCAAAGGATTCGTTCATGAGGTCACTCTCGCATACCAGGGTCATCGTGCCAGGGTGCGGCGGGTCCGGCTCTGCCGGTCCTCTCGCACCGCCCCCTTGAGGGGGTCGCGCGCAGCGCGACGGGGATGTTCAGGACCTGTAATCGGCGTTAATGGTCACGTAATCGTGGCTGAAGTCGCAGGTCCACACCGTCTCAGACGCATGACCACGTCCCAGACCAATGCGAACCTCAATCTCCTGAGCCTTCATCACACGCTGGCCATCGGCCTCTTGGTAGCTGGCTTTGCGCCCGCCACGCTCCACCACATGCACATCGCCCAAATACAAGTCGATACCAGACGGATCTAGGTCATCAATGCCGGCGTACCCAACCGCCGCCAAGATGCGCCCCAGGTTCGGATCACTGGCGAAAAACGCTGTCTTAACCAGAGGCGAATGCGCCACCGCGTAAGCGGCTTTCAAGCACTCCTCGGCATTGCGACCACCATCAACCTGCACGGTGATGAACTTGGTGGCGCCTTCCCCATCGCGCACGATGGCGTGGGCCAAGTGCTGTGCAACCGCTTCCACCGCTTGCATCAACGCTTGCCCTTGCGGGCTGTCGATGGACGATACCGCCACTCCGCTGTAACCAGTGGCCACCAGCACCAGCGAGTCGTTGGTGCTGGTATCACCATCCACGGTGAACCGGTTGAACGAACAGTCAGCGGCTCGCCGCACCATGGCCTGCACCAGCGCAGGCGATAGCCGGGCATCGGTGGCGATGAAGCCGAGCATGGTCGCCATATTGGGTCGGATCATGCCAGCGCCTTTGGCGATGCCGGTCACCGTCACCGCCACACCGTCGATCACCACTTGGCGGCTGATGGCCTTGGGCAAGGTGTCTGTGGTCATGATGCCCTCGGCCGCCTTTAGCCATTGGCTGCTGTCCGCGCCCTGATCAGCACGCGCCTCTTGAACCGCCGCTGGCAGACCCGCCAACAGACGGTCCACCGGCAATGGCTCCATGATCACGCCGGTGGAAAACGGTAGCACCTGCTCAGTGGCAACACCCAGCTGCTGCGCCAGTGCAGCGGCTGTCTGTTGGGCATGCGCCAAACCCGATGGGCCAGTGCCGGCGTTGGCGTTGCCTGTGTTGATGACCATTGCACGCACCGAAGCGCCACGCAACAGGTGCTCCCGGCACACCTGCACCGGCGCGGCGGCGTAGCGGTTTTGGGTGAACACACCGCCCACCACCGATCCCTCGTCGAGCACAAACACCGTCAGGTCTTTGCGCTGCGCTTTGCGAATGCCCGCTTCGGTGACACCGATGCGCACGCCAGGCACGGCGAGCAGGTCTTGGGCTTGAGGCGATAAAAGGGCAACCGGCATCACAACTCCTTGAACACAGAAGAAGCCCGGCATGGGCCGGGCTTGTTTCTCAACTCAACTGCCCGTGGCAGTGCTTGTATTTTTTCCCGCTACCGCAGGGGCAGGGATCGTTGCGTCCCACACGCGGCACCTCATCCACCGCCGTGGTGGCGTCGACCACCGTCTCGGGCTCACCCGACTCGTTGGGAGCGGTGTAGCTCACGTTCACGTGGGTTTCAGCACGCGCCTCCAGCGCCTGAGCGGCCTCGCTCACCTGCTCGGGCGACTGCACCCGCACATTCATCAGCACCCTCACCACGTCATTGCGGACCACGTCGAGCAATTGTCCGAACAGCTCAAAAGCCTCTCGTTTGTATTCCTGCTTGGGTTGCTTTTGCGCGTAGCCACGCAGATGAATGCCCTGACGCAAATAGTCGAGCGCCGACAGGTGATCACGCCAGTACTGGTCAATCGTCTGCAGTAACACAATGCGCTCGAACTGGGTGAAGTTGGTCTCGCCAACCAAGGCCACCTTGCCCTCAAAGGCCTCTTTGGCAGCTGCCACCACCCGTTCCACAATGTCTTCGTCGGACACCGCCTCAGATGAGGACACCCAAGACACCAGCGCCACATCCAGCGCCCATTCGCCGCGCAACTGGTTTTCCAACCCAGGCAAATCCCACTGCTCTTCCACGCTCTCGGCTGGCACAAACTGGCGCACCACGTCCTCGAAACAACCGTCGCGCAGCGCGTCGATCTGCGCACGCAAATCGATGGCGTCGATGATGTCGTTGCGGTGCTGGTAAATCACCTTGCGCTGGTCGTTGGACACATCGTCGTATTCGAGCAGCTGTTTGCGGATGTCGAAGTTGCGCGCCTCGACCTTGCGCTGCGCGCTTTCAATGCTGCGCGACACAATGCCCGCTTCGATCGCCTCGCCTTCGGGCATCTTCAGGCGATCCATGATGGCGCGCACACGGTCGCCTGCAAAGATGCGCATCAGCGCGTCGTCCAAGCTCAACTAGAAACGGCTAGAACCTGGAGCGCCCTGACGACCAGCGCGACCACGCAGCTGGTTGTCGATGCGACGGCTCTCATGACGCTCGGTGGCGATGATGCGCAAACCACCCAAAGCCTTGACCTTGTCGTGATCGGTTTGCCACTGGGCGCGTGCAAGCTCAGCCTGCTGCGCTTTTTGCCCAGGGTTCAACGCCTCATCGGCCTCCAAAGCGGCCAACATTTTTTCCAGGTTGCCACCCAACACAATGTCGGTGCCACGGCCCGCCATGTTGGTGGCGATGGTAATGGCCCCCGGACGACCAGCTTGCACAATGATGTCGGCTTCACGGGCGTGTTGCTTGGCGTTCAGCACCTCGTGCGGCAGACCTTCTTGCTCCAACAGCTGCGCGATGATTTCCGAGTTCTCAATCGACGAGGTGCCCACCAACACTGGTTGACCGCGCTCATGGCACTCGCGAATGTCAGCAATGGCCGCCTTGTATTTTTCGGCGGTGGTTTTGTAGACACGGTCTTGTTCGTCGCGGCGCTGGCTCTGGCGATTGGGTGGAATCACCACCGTTTCCAGGCCATAAATCTCTTGGAATTCGTAAGCTTCGGTGTCGGCCGTGCCGGTCATACCGGCGAGCTTTCCATACAGTCGGAAATAGTTTTGGAACGTGATCGAGGCCAGGGTCTGGTTTTCCGGCTGGATCGACACCCCTTCCTTGGCTTCCACCGCCTGGTGCAAGCCGTCGCTCCAACGGCGCCCCGCCATCAGACGCCCCGTGAATTCGTCGACGATCACAATCTCGCCGCCTTGGTTCACGTAGTGCTGATCGCGGTGGTAAATGTGGTGCGCTTTGAGCGAAGTCACCAAATGGTGCAGCAAGGTGATGTTGGCGGGATCGTACAAAGAAGCGCCATCGGGCAGCAGACCGGCTTGGCTCAGCAAGCGTTCTGCGTTCTCGTGGCCTTGCTCGGTCAAATGAATGGTGTGGGCCTTCTCATCCACAGTGAAGTCACCGGCTTTGATGACGCCCTCGCCTGTGCGGGGATCGGCCTCGCCTTCTTGGCGGGTCAACTGCGGAATCAACCGGTTAATGGCCACATACACCGCCGTCTGGTCTTCTGCCTGTCCACTGATGATCAGCGGCGTGCGGGCCTCATCGATCAGGATCGAATCCACCTCGTCAACAATGGCGTACTGCAGGCCACGCTGCACGCGGTCTGCGGCTTCATACACCATGTTGTCGCGCAGGTAGTCAAAGCCGTATTCGTTGTTGGTGCCGTAGGTGATATCGCAGGCGTACGCCGCCTGCTTGGCGTCGCGCGGCATCTGGGGCAAATTGATGCCGACCGACAGGCCCAAAAAGCCGTACAGGCGGCTCATCCATTGAGCGTTGCGCTGGGCCAAGTAGTCGTTGACCGTGACCACATGCACGCCCTTACCAGCCAAGGCGTTGAGGTAGACCGGCAGCGTGGCGGTCAGGGTTTTGCCCTCGCCAGTGCGCATCTCGGCCACCTTGCCGCTGTGCAGGGCAATACCCCCCATCAGCTGCACATCGAAGTGGCGCATCTTCATCACGCGCTTGCTCGCCTCACGCACCACGGCAAAGGCCTCGGGGAGCAAGGCGTCTAGGGTTTCACCTTGTGCCAACCGCTCTTTGAATACCCGGGTTTGATCCTTGAGGGCATCGTCGTCGAGCTGTTCGAACTTGGCCTCCAACCCGTTGATGCGTTCGACCGTCTTGCGGTATTGCTTGAGCAGCCGATCGTTGCGGCTGCCAAAAATTTTGGTCAGGAATTGGATTGCCATATGCAGGGAGGGGGGTGGGACGGCCGGGGCGGCATCCACCAAAACTACACGCCGGAAAAACCGGACTCTGCGGCATGTGCCGCCGTCGGCCTGGTTTTCAAGGACCAACTGGCATTCTATCGTTTGCGAACTGCGCGCCCGCAGGCGCAGCGGTCAACGACCCGTCGGGGCTTTTTGTGCCAGCGCTTCGCCCGCGCTCAAAAACTTCTGCGGATCTTGAGGCACGCCAGCCACCCACACTTCAAAATGCAAATGCGGGCCGGTGGAGCGTCCTGTTGAGCCCACCTCGGCGATTTTTTGCCCACGCTTCACGATATCACCCTGCTTCACATGCACCCGATGGGCATGTGCGTACCGGGTGATCAATTGGTTGCCGTGGTCGATTTCGACCATATTGCCGTAAGCGGGGTGATACTCCTGCACCACCACCACACCGCCAGCGGCAGCCAAAATCGGTGTACCGATATCGGCAGAGAAATCCAGCCCGGTGTGTAACGCTGTACGACCCGTGATAGGGTCGATGCGGTAGCCAAAGCGAGAGCCGACATCCACGCCCACCACTGGCTTGGCCGTTGGCACCAAGGTGCGCTCGATTTTTTGATCGAACAGGCGCGACTCCACCGCCGTCAGCCAATCGGCACCTTGGCTGGTTTGGAGGTCCAACCCTTCAATGGCTTTCTGCAACTCGGGCAATGTCCAGTCACGCGTGGCCACCAAAGCGCCGCCTTGGCCAGGCACTTTTTTGAACTCCTGCGGATTCATACCCGCCAAACCCGCCACGCGCTCGCCCAAAGACTCCAACTGCAGCATGCGAGCCTGCATTTCGCCCAACTTGCGAGCCATGGCATCGAGGT
>JBEIEH010000096.1:0-9499 GCA_040383055.1 Burkholderiaceae bacterium | reverse complement strand
GCGCCTCAAAGACGTGCCGTGGGACCAAGCCTTGGACATCATCATGCAGTCCAAAGGCCTAGGCATGCGCAAGTTGGGCAATGTGCTCTGGATTGCCCCCAAAGACGAAATTGCCGCCCGCGAAAAAGCCGACTTGGAATCGCGTGTGTCGATCGAGAACCTCGAGGTGCTGCGCACCCAGGGCTTCCAGATCAATTACGCCAAAGCGGCCGATGTGGCCGCTCAGCTCACGGGTGGGGCATCGGGGGGGGGCGCCAGCGCTGGCTCAGGCGCAGCGGCGCGGTTGTTGTCGACCCGCGGCAGTGTGATTGCCGAGCCGCGCACCAACCAATTGTTTGTCACCGACATCCCCAGCAAGCTTGAACAGGTGCAGCAACTGATCGCCAAGCTCGACATTCCCGTGCGACAGGTGTTGATCGAAGCGCGCATTGTGGAAGCCGACGACAAGTTCGGTCGCAACTTGGGTGTGCGTTTGGGTGGCAGCGATTTGCGTGGTGTTCGCGGTGGTGATGCTGGCTATGCCGCGGGTGGCAACAACCGGGTGGCCTTTGGCGGTTCGTACAACGCGGTCAGTGGCACCACCGGTGAAACCAGCACAGCGCTGTCGACCACCAACACCAACTTTGTCAATTTGCCCGCCAGCGGTTTGGGTGGCTTGTCGGCCGCCACGTTTGCGGTCTCCTTGTTCAGCAATGCCGCCAACCGCTTTCTGAACTTGGAGATTTCCGCGCTGGAAGCCGACAACCGCGGCAAGATTGTGTCGAGCCCGCGTGTGGTCACGGCCGATCAGGTCAAGGCGGTGATCGAGCAGGGTACCGAGTTCGCTTACCAGCAGGCCACCGCCAGCGGCGCGACCTCGGTGGCATTTCGCAAGGCCTCGCTCAAGCTCGAGGTGACGCCGCAAATCACGCCCGACGACAACATCATCTTGGATGTGCAGGTCAACAAGGACAGCCCGGGCGAAATTGTGGCTGGCGCCGTGTCGATCAACACCAAACAGGTCAAGACCAATGTGCTGGTGGAAAACGGCGGTACCGTGGTGATCGGCGGCATTTTTGAAATGACCGAGTTGGACAACACCACCAAGGTGCCGCTGCTGGGCGACGCCCCTGTGGTGGGCAATTTGTTCAAGAGCCGCAGCCGCACCGCGAACAAATCCGAGTTGTTGATTTTCCTAACCCCGCGTGTGATCACAGATCGCGGTGTGTTGCGTTGAGACGGAACAGAGAGTTTGATGATGAAAAAGTCTTTGATGGCCACAGTGGCTGTGGTGGGTGCTTTGTTGACCGCCTGTGGCGGGGGCGGTGGTGAGGCAGGTGGGCCAACGACACTCGATTTGTCCGTTGACGAGCTCACCTTGGAGTACGCTGAGGACAATCTACTGTGTGAGCCTCCTGCAAATTCCACCAATCCCCAGTGGGTCAATGTGTTCATACTGGGTGGCAAGGGTGTATTCAGGGTCGAAATGGCGATTCCCAGCTACTTCGCGGTGGACACCACTGAGCTTCAGTCGCGACGCTTCAGGTTCAGGCATGTCGGCGGATGCACGACCCCCGAAGGATTGGCTACTGCGATTACGGTACTGGACAGCAACAATCAAAGCGCCGCAATCAAATTTGTTGCCAGACCGAAGGCCTCCAGTACTACACCGTAATTGCTGTAGATGATCTCTCTCGTCGGACTCCCCGGTTCGGGCAAGTCCACTGTGGGTCGCCAGCTGGCTCGCCGGCTGGCGATGCCGTTTGTGGACTCGGACCATGTCATTGAGGCGCGCTTGGGCTGCTCCATTCGCGAGTTCTTTGAACGCGAGGGCGAGGACCGCTTTCGCGATCTGGAGGCCCAGGTGCTGGACGAACTCACCCAGGGTGAGCCGTGTGTCTTGTCCACCGGTGGCGGCGCGGTGCTGCGGCCTGAGAACCGCGCGGTGCTGCACCAGCGCAGCCGGGTGATTTACCTGCGCTCCAGCCCCGAAGAGGTGTTTCGCCGCGTCAAGCACGACCGCGCGCGCCCCTTGCTGCAGGTGGCCGATCCGATGCAAAAGCTGCGGGATCTCCACAAGGTACGCGATCCGCTTTACCGCGACACAGCGCACTTTGTGATTGAGACCGGGCGCCCGTCGGTGGCCACACTGGTCAACATGATCCAGATGCAGCTGGAGCTGTCGGCCCCTTGAGCGCGCTGTCAGCCAGTGGGCCAGTGGCATGGCCTACACTGGCGTTTTGTGTGGCGGCCGCCCCCAAGCGCGGCGCCGTTTCTCCGGGTGTGAGTGATGCAGCAATCGGTTCAGATCGCGCTGGATGAGCGCAGTTATTCCATCGACATCGGCGCAGGGCTGTTGGCCCAAGCCAGCGCGTGGCAGGGTTTGCCCAAGGCGCACGCGGCGCTGATCGTCACCAACACCACGGTGGATCCCCTGTACGGCGCCCAGCTGGCTGCAGCGCTGGTACCGATCTACCCCCAGGTGCACCGCGTGGTGTTGCCAGACGGCGAGGCCTTTAAGACCTGGGAAAGCCTGAACCTGATTTTTGACGCCTTGCTCGGCCACGGCTGCGACCGCAAGACGGTGCTGTTTGCGCTGGGCGGCGGTGTGGTGGGCGACATGACCGGCTTTGCCGCCGCCAGCTACATGCGCGGTGTGCCTTTTGTGCAGGTGCCGACCACTTTGCTGGCGCAGGTGGATTCGTCGGTGGGCGGCAAAACCGCCATCAACCACCCGCTGGGCAAAAACATGATCGGCGCCTTTTACCAGCCGGTGAGGGTGCTGTGCGATCTGGACACGTTGCAGACTTTGCCCGAGCGCGAGCTCAGCGCTGGGCTGGCCGAGGTCATCAAATACGGGCCGATCGCCGACATGGCGTTCTTGGATTGGATCGAGGCGAATCTGGATGCGCTGCGCGCGCGCGACCCGCAAGCCTTGGCCCACGCGATTCGCCGCAGCTGCGAAATCAAGGCCGACGTGGTGGGACAGGACGAACGCGAAGCGGGCTTGCGCGCCATTCTGAATTTTGGCCACACCTTTGGTCACGCCATCGAGGCCGGCATGGGTTACGGCGAGTGGCTGCACGGCGAAGCGGTGGGTTGTGGCATGGTCATGGCCGCTCGTCTGTCGCAGGCGCTGGGTCTGTGTGACGAGGCCTTTGTGCAGCGCTTGCATGGCGTGGTGGCGCGCGCGGGTCTGCCCACGGTGGCGCCGGTGATCGACGCCGCCGACAACGCTGGGCGCTATCTGGCGCTGATGCGCTTGGACAAAAAATCGGAAGCGGGTGACATCAAGTTTGTGCTGGTCAATGGCCAGGGGCAGGCGCACATGCGCGGCGCGCCCGATGCGCTGGTGCGCCAAGTTATCGATGCCTGCTGTGTCGCCGCCTGAGGCCACACCGGTGGGGCTGCACCGGCTGCCGGCGGCCGACCCTTTGCGTTCGCGTGGCCGGCGCCACGCCGAGGCCGACGCGCCCACCCGCAACCCGTTTCAGCGCGACCGCGATCGCGTCATCCACTCCACCGCGTTTCGCCGTCTGGTCTACAAGACCCAGGTGTTTCTGAACCACGAAGGCGATTTGTTTCGCACCCGGCTCACCCATTCGCTGGAGGTGGCGCAGCTCGGGCGCAGCATCGCGCGGGCGCTGGGGCTGAATGAAGATTTGGTGGAGGCGGTGTCGCTGGCGCACGACCTGGGCCACACGCCCTTTGGACACGCCGGCCAAGACGCACTGGCCGACTGCATGGCGCAGGCACGTGAGCAGTTACCGGCGAGCGCGGTGTTGGCCAGCGACATCATGGGCTGGGGCTTTGAGCACAACCTGCAAAGCCTGCGGGTGGTGGACGCGCTCGAGGAACGTTACCCCGCGTTCGACGGGCTCAATCTGTGTTTTGAAACGCGCGAAGGCATTTTGAAGCACTGCTCGCGCGCAGCGGCCGAGCGCATCGAGGCGTTGGAGCCGGGTGGCGTGGCGCAGCGCTTTTTGGCCGGTGGCTCGCCCACGTTGGAGGCGCAGTTGTGCAACTTGGCCGATCAAATCGCCTACAACGCGCACGATGTGGACGACGGTGTGCGTTCGGGCTTGTTGACGCTGGAACAGGTGGCGCAAGTCGATGTGGTGGGGCATTTTCAGCGCGAGGCCTTGCGCCAGCATCCGCGGCTCGTGGGCCGGCGCCTGTTGTTTGAAACCATCCGCCTGATGCTGAGCGAACAGGTCTACGACGTGATCCGCACCACCGCGCAGCGGGTGCACGAGGCGGGGGTGGGGTCGGTCGACGAGGTGCGCGCCGCTGGGGCTTTGGTGGGTTTTTCCGAGCCCATGCGCGAGCAGACCAAGGCGCTCAAGCGCTTTTTGTTCCAAGCGTTGTACCGCCACCCGCAGGTGATGGACACCACCGATCGCGCGCGGCGGGTGGTGCGCGAGCTGTTCACCGCCTACACCGCTGATCCTCAAGCCATGCCGCCCGAATACGCGCAGCGCCCCGATCTGGCGCGCGCCGCCGCCGATTACATCGCCGGCATGACCGACCGCTTTGCCATCCGCGAGCACCAGCGACTGACCGGTGAACGGGTCTTCGCCTAAGGCCATGGCAGCCAACGCATCCACCCGAGTGCCCGCTGCCGCTTGGGGCGTGTTTGCGCTGGGCCTGATCAGCGCCCTGCATGTGGGCAAGCTGCCGGTGGCCATTCCTTTGTTGCGCGACGAGCTGGGCATCAGTCTGGTGCAGGCGGGCTTTTTGTTGTCGCTGCTGCAATTGGCGGGTGTGGTGTCGGGTGTGGCGGTGGGTGGATGGGCCGATGCCAAAGGCCCGCATGGGGTGATGCGCTGGGGCCTGCTGTGTCTGGGACTGGGCAGCGCTTGGGGAGCCCTCGCCCAGAGCGCGCAGGGCTTGCTGTGGGCGCGGGCGCTGGAGAGTGTGGGTTTTTTGTGGGCGGTGTTGCCGGCGCCTGCTGCCATGCGCTGGCATGTGCGTGATACCGCCGCGCTGCACAAAAGTCTGGGCCTGTGGGGCGCTTACATGCCGGCGGGTTCTGCACTGGCTTTGTTGCTGGGTGGGCTGGTCGTGCCGTGGCTGGGGTGGCGTGCGTTCTGGTGGCTGGGCGCCATCAGCGCATGGGCCGGGGCGGTGTTGTTGTGGTGGCTGTCGCGCGACATTCCCGTTCCGGTGAGCCGCACAGGGCAGGGCCTGTGGCAGCGCTTGACCGATACCTGGCGTGCGCCTGGGCCGTGGGCACTGGCGCTGGGCTTTCTGGTGTATTCGGGCCAGTGGTTGGCGGTGGTGGGTTTTGTGCCGGCGCTCTACGCCCAACTGGGGTGGTCGGTCACGGCGGCGGCGCTGTTGGCGGCGCTGGTCGCAGGCGCCAATATGCTGGGCAATGTGCTCGCCGGGCGCTGGCTGGCGCGGGGCGTGGCGCGCCACTGGGTCTTGTCTTGGGGCTATGGCGCCATGGCCTTGGGCGGCTGTTTGGCGTTTATGGACGGGGTGCCGTTGCCCTGGCGATTGGCCGGGGTGTTGGTGTTTTCTGCGCTGGGCGGGCTGGTGCCGGGCGCTTTGTTTGCTTCTGCGGTGCATCTGGCGCCTAGTCCCGACCGGGTATCGACCACCGTGGGCTGGATGCAGCAGCTCTCATCGGCGGGGCAACTCATGGGCCCACCGCTGGTCGCGTGGTGGGCCACCCAGGTGGGTGGTTGGCAGCAGAGTTGGGTGTTTACTCTGGCGTGCAGCGTGCAGCGTGCTGGGCTTGGCCATTGCACAATGGGTGCGCCGCTTGTCTCGTGCGGCGGCGCCTTGAGCGCTGATTGACCGCCTGTTCACCGACCATGGCCCGCCAACCCCGACTCACCCTGCCAGGACTGCCCCACCATGTGTTGGCGCGGGGCAACAACCGCCAAGCCATCGTGCGCGACGACAGCGACCGCGAGGCTTGGCTGCACATGCTGTGGGAAGAGTCGCGCCGCTGCCAGGTGGCGGTGCACGCCTATGTGCTGATGGACAACCACTTTCACCTGCTGCTCACGCCCGAGACCGAAACCGGGCTGCCGCAGATGATGCAGGCGCTGGGGCGACGCTATGTGCGCCGCTTCAACGACCGCCATGCCCGCACCGGCACGCTGTGGGAGGGGCGTTACCGCTCCAGTGTGGTGCAGACCGAGCGCTATTTGCTGGCGTGTATGGCGTATCTGGACCTCAATCCGGTGCGCGCCGGCATGGTGGCCGAACCGGCCGCCTATCCGTGGTCCAGCCACCGGCATTACATCGGCACCGCGCGCGACCGCTGCATCACCCCACACGCGGTGGTGTGGGGCTTGGGCAACACCCCCTTTGCCCGCGAGGCCGCCTATGCCGAGTTGGTGACCGCTGGCATTTCGTCTACCCAGCGCGACGGCTTCACCCAGGGCGTCTTGTCGGGCTGGGCGGTGGGCAACGAGGCCTTTGTACGCCAGTTGGGCGAGCAGACTGAGCGGCGCCTGAGCCCGGCCCGCCGGGGCCGTCCCCGCAAACTTCCGTGATTTGCCCAGCATTCACCTGAGAGGACAGTGGCGACCGGTATTAATCTGTCCCCAATTTAACCAAATGCTGGTACTGTTGGGAAATAAATCTAACCTGACCCCATTTATTTTCTTTGGCTTGAATGTTGCACTGCGGTAAGCTCTGTAACCAGCATTTTTGTACCCATTTTTGTGAAGGACATGCCATGACCACGGCGGCCGATCAGCAGTTTCTCCAGCAACACGGTCTGTACGACCCGGCCAACGAGCACGACGCCTGTGGCGTGGGTTTCGTGGCCCACATCAAGGGCGAGAAGTCGCACGCCATCGTGGGCCAGGCGCTGAAGATTCTGGAAAACCTCGACCACCGGGGCGCGGTAGGTGCCGACAAGCTCATGGGCGACGGCGCTGGCATTCTGATTCAGCTGCCCGACGCGCTGTACCGCGAAGAAATGGCCAAGCAGGGCGTCGCTTTGCCGCCGCCCGGCGAGTACGGCGTGGGCATGATCTTCCTGCCCAAAGAGCACGCCAGCCGCCTGGCTTGCGAACAAGAAATGGAGCGCGCCATCGCCGCCGAGGGCCAGGTGCTGCTGGGCTGGCGCGACGTGCCGGTGAACGCCGACATGCCCATGTCGCCGCGCGTGCGGGCCAAAGAGCCGGTCATGCGTCAAGTCTTCATTGGCCGTGGTGCCGACGTGATCGTGCAAGATGCCTTGGAGCGCAAGCTCTACGTGATCCGCAAGACCGCGAGTGCCGCCATTCAGGCGCTCAAGCTCAAGCACAGCAAAGAGTATTACGTGCCGAGCATGAGCAGCCGCACCATCATCTACAAAGGCCTGCTGCTGGCCGATCAGGTGGGCACCTATTTCCTGGACCTGCAAGACGCTCGCTGCACCTCGGCGCTGGGGTTGGTGCACCAGCGTTTCTCCACCAACACCTTCCCCGAGTGGCCGCTGGCCCACCCCTACCGCTACGTGGCCCACAACGGTGAGATCAACACCGTCAAAGGCAACTACAACTGGATGCGCGCCCGCGAAGGCGTCATGTCGTCTCCGGTGCTGGGCGACGACCTGAAAAAGCTCTACCCGATCAGCTTTGCTGGTCAGTCCGACACCGCCACCTTTGACAACTGCCTGGAGCTGTTGACCATGGCCGGCTATCCGCTGGCGCAGGCGGTGATGATGATGATTCCCGAGCCGTGGGAACAGCACACCATGATGGACAGCCGGCGCAAGGCGTTCTACGAATACCACGCCGCCATGATGGAGCCGTGGGACGGCCCGGCCAGCATTGTGTTCACCGACGGTCGCCAGATCGGCGCCACCTTGGACCGCAACGGCCTGCGCCCTTCGCGCTACTGTGTCACCGACGACGACATGGTCATCATGGGCTCGGAGTCCGGTGTGCTGCCAGTGCCCGAGAGCAAGATTGTGCGCAAGTGGCGCCTGCAGCCCGGCAAAATGTTCCTGATCGACTTGGAGCAGGGCCGCATGATCGACGACGAGGAGCTCAAGGCCAACCTCGCCCACAGCAAGCCCTACAAGCAGTGGATCGAAAACCTGCGCATCAAGATCGACGATGTGGAAGGCCCGGCCACCATCACCCCCCCAGCCAGCGAGGTGAGCCTGCTCGACCGTCAGCAAGCGTTTGGCATGACGCAGGAAGACGTCAAGTTCCTGATGGCGCCGATGGCCGCCAACGGCGAAGAGGGCATCGGCTCCATGGGCCACGACAGCCCCTTGGCCGTGCTCTCCGACAAAAACAAGCCGCTCTACAACTACTTCAAGCAGCTGTTTGCGCAGGTGACCAACCCACCGATCGACCCGATCCGCGAAGCGATCGTGATGTCGCTGGTGTCCTTCATTGGCCCCAAGCCCAACCTGCTGGACATCAACCAGGTGAACCCGCCCATGCGCTTGGAGGTGAGCCAGCCGGTGCTGGACTTTGCCGACATGGCCAAGCTGCGCGACATCGAGCGCTTCACGCAAGGCAAGTTCAAGAGCCACACCATCGACATCACTTACCCGGTGGGCTGGGGAAAAGAAGGCGTGGAAGCCAAGTTGGCCTCGCTGTGCGCCGAAGCGGTGGACGCGATCAAGGGTGGCAAAAACATCTTGATCATCAGCGACCGCCACATCAGCGCCCAACAGGTGGCCATTCCGGCCCTGCTGGCGCTCTCGGCCATTCACCAGCACTTGGTGCGCGAAGGTCTGCGCACCACCGCTGGCCTGGTGGTGGAAACCGGTTCGACGCGCGAGGTGCACCACTTTGCCGTGTTGGCCGGCTACGGCGCTGAAGCCGTGCACCCCTACCTGGCGATGGAAACGCTGCTCGACATGCACAAGGGCATGAGCGGCGACCTGAGCGCCGACAAAGCGATTTACAACTACGTCAAGGCGGTGGGCAAGGGCTTGTCCAAGATCATGTCCAAAATGGGCGTGAGCACCTACATGTCGTATTGCGGTGCGCAGTTGTTTGAAGCCATCGGCATCAACAGCGAGACCATCGACAAGTACTTCACCAACACCCCCAGCAAGGTTGAGGGCATTGGCGTGTTCGAAATGGCCGAAGAAGGCATTCGCATGCACAAGGCCGCTTTTGGCGCCGACCCGGTGCTCGCCACCATGCTCGACGCTGGCGGTGAATACGCCTGGCGCGCCCGTGGCGAAGAGCACATGTGGACGCCCGACGCGATCGCCAAGCTGCAGCACAGCACCCGCGCCAACAACTTCAGCACCTACAAGGAATACGCCCAGATCATCAACGACCAGAGCCGTCGCCACATGACGCTGCGCGGACTGTTCGAGTTCAAGGTCGAACCGGCCAAAGCCATTCCTTTGGAAGAGGTTGAGCCGGCGTCCGAGATCGTCAAGCGCTTTGCCACTGGCGCCATGTCGCTGGGCTCGATCTCCACCGAAGCCCACGCCACCCTGGCCATCGCCATGAACCGCATCGGTGGCAAGAGCAACACCGGCGAAGGCGGCGAAGACGCGGCTCGTTACCGCAACGAACTCAAAGGCATCCCGATC
>JBEIEH010000095.1:0-9507 GCA_040383055.1 Burkholderiaceae bacterium | reverse complement strand
GATGGCTTTGACGCCTTGTCCAAGATCCACGATCACGAGCCCGATCTGGTGTTTTGCGACATCTTGATGCCGCGCTTAGACGGTTATCAGACTTGCGCCATCATCAAGCGCAACGCCCGTTTTGCGGCCTTGCCGGTGGTCATGCTGTCGTCCAAGGACGGCTTGTTCGACAAGGCGCGTGGCCGCATGGTGGGCTCGCAGCAGTACCTGACCAAACCGTTTACCAAAGACCAGTTGCTGCAAGCCGCACAACAGTGGGCCAAGAACCCAGAGGGAGCCGCCTGATGGCGATCAAACACGTATTGGTGGTCGACGACGCGTTGACCGAGTTGGTGTATTTGTCGGAAATTCTCAACAAGCACGGTTATTCGGTGCGCACCGCCACCAATGGCGAAGAGGCGATGCGCAGCTTGGCCGAGCAAAAGCCTGACGCCATTTTGATGGACGTGGTGATGCCCGGGCAGAACGGCTATCAGCTCACCCGCGCCTTGAGCAAGGACCCCGCTTACAGCGATATTCCAGTGGTCATTTGCACCAGCAAATCGCAAGAGTCGGATCGGGTGTGGGGCATGCGCCAGGGCGCGCGCGACTATCTGGTCAAGCCGATCCGCGAGGAGCAGCTGCTGGCCAGCCTGCGCGCCTTGGCTTGACGCACGCACACAGCGGAGAACAGGTGTGAGCAAGCGGCTGTCGCTCAAGGCCATGCAGGAGCGCTTGGCGCAGCGCCTACAAGAAGCCAAGGACCAAGGCGTTTCGGCGGCTTGGTTGGGGGTAGAGGTGTCGCAGCAGCGCTTGTTGTTGCCGCTGGTGCAGGCGGGCGAGATTTTGCCGTGGACGCCACCCCATCCTGTGCCCTACACCCAAACGTGGTACCGCGGTGTCATCAACCACCGGGGTGAACTGCTCGGACTGATCGATCTGGCGGCTTTTTTGGCGAGCCAGGGTGTGCTCAACGAGCCAGCCGCCGCTGAGGAACGTCTGGGCCACGACGCCCGGCTGGTGGGCCTGAGCGCCGCCTTGGGTGTGCCAGCGGTGTTGTGGGTAGACCGGCTGGCCGGCTTGCACAGCCCCTCGCAGTTCGTGCACGCGGCCCCCCCGCCCCAGCAAGCCCCGGCTTGGCAGGGCCAGCGGCTCACCGACGTGCAGCAGCGGGTCTGGCAGGAAATCGATCTGATGGCGCTGGCGTCTTGGCCCGCATTTCTGCAGGTGGCGGCCTGAAGTCTCGTCGCGCCGCATCGCATCGACATACAACACAACCACACAGCGTTGGAAGGTAAACACATGGTCACGCAAGAGCGATCGCAGATGACTTCGGCCGAAGCTGTGCCGACGACGGACATTCGGGATGACGATGTGCAACCGACGTTCGACACCGAGTGGCAGGCGGTGGACGCCACAGCGGGTGTGGCTGCGCAGGCGCAGCCTGAACCCGTGGCATCGGTGCCCGTCGATCCACCTGTGGCCCCGCCGCAGCCGCCAGCCCAGCCGCCAGCCCAGCCGCAGTTGCAAGTGCAGGCCACCGCCTCTGGCCCGGTGCCCGAGGGTGTGACCCTGCCGGTGCTGGGCACGCGTTTGGTGCAAGACCACCAACGTTGGCTGTCGCGCATTCTGGGTGCCTCGCTGGTGGTGCTGGCGGTGACCACGTTTTTCAGCTTGCAACAGGCCAACCGCGCCAGCCAGCAGGTGGCAGCCACCGGTCAGGCCTTGATGCAGTCGCAGCGCTTGGCCAAAAGCGTCTCACAGGCCTTGGTGGGCAGCAAGCCCGCGTTTGCCGAAGTCAAAGACAGTTCGTCGGTGCTGCTGCAGTCGGTGCGGGGTTTGCGAGACGGCAGCTCAGACATCGCGGCGCTGGGCGGGGCCTACCAAGGTGCGCTGACCGATCTGGCCACCAAAGTGGAGCAGGCCGAACAAAACGCCACCGTGGTCTTGGCGCAAGAGGGCACCTTGCTGCAGGTCGCCGATGCCTTGCGAGCCATCAACACCCAGTCGTCTGACATGCTGGAGACGGCCGAAACCATCAACGCGCTGCAGTTGCAGCGAGCCGCGCCCACCGCAGAACTGGCGGCGTCGAGCCAATTGGTGATGCTGACACAGCGCATCGGCAAATCGGCCAACGAGTTTCTGACCATGGAGGGCGTGAGTCCTGAGGCGGTGTTTTTGTTGGGCAAAGACCTCAACACCTTCCAAGAACTCACCGAAGGCCTGAGCAAGGGCAGCGACGCCTTGCGTTTGGGCGCTGCCCGCGATCCTCAGGTTCGTGAACGGCTGGAGGCGCTGCGCCAACAGTACGACACCACCCGCACCGAAGCCGCGGCGATTTTGGGCAACCTGCAGGCCCTGGTGGGCGCGCGCGAAGCGCAGCAGGCCATCATCGCCGACAGCGAGCCACTGCGCTTGGGTTTGCAGGGCTTGCAAGACAGCTTGGCTGGCCGCACGGGACTGAACTTGGTGTGGCTGACACTGCTGGTGGTGTCGGCTGGCTTGGCCTTGGTTGCCGCCGCCGGTGTGGCGTATGTGCAGCTGCTGGAGAGCCGTCAGCGCCAGAAACTGGCCGAATACCAACGCCTTGAAGCCTTGGCCGAACAGCGTGAAGCCCTGATGAAGCAGGCCGAAGCCAAGCGCATCAACGACCAGAACCAAGAAGCGATTTTGCGTCTGATGGACGAACTGCAGCAGGTGGCCGAAGGCGATTTGACCCGCCAAGCCACGGTGACCGAAGACATCACCGGCGCCATCGCCGACACGGTGAACTACACGGTGGACGAACTGCGCAGTCTGGTGGCCAGCGTGCAGGGCACCGCCACCCGCGTGGCGCAGACCACCTCGTCGGTGCAGCAGACCTCGGGTGAGCTGTTGCAGGTGTCGACTGAGCAACTGCGCGAGATTCGCGAGACCGGTCAGTCGGTGCTGCAGATGGCCGATCGCATCACCGAGGTGTCCAGCCAAGCGCAGCAATCGGCCGAGGTGGCGCGCCAGTCGCTGCAGGCCGCTGCCTCTGGCCTGAACGCGGTGCACAGCACCATTGGGGGCATGAACACCCTGCGCGATCAGATTCAGGACACCGCCAAGCGGCTCAAGCGCCTGGGCGAGTCGTCCCAGGAGATCGGTGAAATCACCGAACTGATTTCGGATATCACGGAACAGACCAACGTGCTGGCGCTCAACGCCGCCATTCAAGCCGCTTCGGCTGGCGAGGCCGGTCGCGGCTTCTCGGTGGTGGCCGAAGAGGTGCAGCGTCTGGCCGAACGCTCGGCCGACGCCACGCGCCAGATCGCAGCGCTGGTCAAAACCATTCAGACCGACACCCAGGACGCGGTGGCCGCTATGGAGAAATCCACCCAGGGCGTGGTCGAGGGCGCACGTCTGTCGGACAACGCCGGCACCGCACTGACCGAAATCGACCAGGTGTCGCGTCGACTGGCTGAGCTGATCGAGCAGATCGCACAGGCGGCTTCGCGCGAGGCGGCGTCCGCCAGCACGGTGGCCGACAACATTCAGCACATTTTTGTGGTGACGGAGCAAACCGAACGTGGCACACAGTCGACCGCCGAACAGGTGCGGGCTTTGGCCGCGATGGCCGAAGAGCTGCGCCAGTCGGTTTCGCGCTTCAAGATCGCCTGAGGTCCGCTTCGGCATTCCCTGTTTGTGTTGATGGATGTCCATGTCTGACCTGCTTGTTCCTTCCTCCGACCGTTCGGATGTGCCCGATTTGGGGCCGTTGGCGTGGGCCCTGCCTGAGTTGCGTCACGGGCTGGGTCGGGCGTGGGAACGTCTGGATCAGGCGGTCAGCGCCTTGGCCTTGACCGGTGCTGTGCGACCGGAAGATGAGCAGGCTTTGGCCGACGCCGTGCGTGACCTGCACCAAGCCGCCGGTGTGCTGGAGTTGGTTGGCGAACCCATGGCCGCCCGTCAGGTCCGATGCATGGAGTCGCTGCTGGGCGCGTGGCAGCGCCAGGAACGGCCACTGGAGCGCAGCGCGGCCACCGCAGTGGAGCATGCGATTCAAGCCACCCTGGCTTATCTGGACAGCCGTTTGCAGGACTTGCCCACTGGCCCGGTGGTGCTGTTTGCTACCCACCGCGAGCTCCTGCAGCTGCTGGGCGCGCCGCGCATCCACCCGGCCGACTTGTGGCCGGCGCCAGCCGAGCATCCGACGTTGCTGCCGCCCGCCGACGCTCACGCCTTTGCCCCCGACGACGGCCTGCGCCGCTTGTTTGACCGTTTTGTGTTGTTGGTGCTGCAAGCCGGCAACGCCCAGGCCGCTCGGCAGTTGAGTTTGCTGTGCGCCGGCTTGGCCAAAGGGTCGGCGGATTTGCACACCGGCACTTTTTGGGTGGTGGCGGCCGGTTTTGGTGAGGCCATTGCCGAGCGACTGATCGGTTTGGATGTGTACGTCAAACGCGCGTTGTCGCGCTTGCTGCAGCAGTACATTGCGATGGCCCAAGGGCATCCGGAGATCTCGGATGTGTTGTGGCACGACCTGTTGTTTTTCTGTGCCCAAGCGCAGCCCCAGGCGCATCAGCCACTGCCCTGCTTGCGCCAAGTGCGTGAAGCCTACGGCTTGACTGCCCATGTGCCGGTTGACCTGCAGCAGGGCGTGTTGGGACGCCACGACGCTGGTCGCCGGGAGGCCTTGCGCGCGCCTCTGCGCGATGCCAAAACATTTTGGGAATTGCACAGCAGCGGGCACATGGAAGGCGGCCAAGAATTGCTGTCGGCGTTTGCCCGCCTGGTGTCGGTGCTGGTGCCGCTGCAGCCATCGGACAGTGAGCTGGCCCAGCGTTTGAGCCAAGCCTCGCAACTGGTGGTGACAGAGCCAACGCAACTGCCCCGCTTGGCCATGGATGTGGCCACCGCGTTGCTGTATCTGGAAGCGGCGGTGACACGCGGCAGCGTCTTGGACGCCGACTGGCCGCTTCGGCTCACCCAACTGGAACAGCGTCTGCAGGCGCTGCTCGATGGGCAAGCGGTGGAAGCTGCCCCCAGCTGGATGGAGAGCCTGTACCGCCAGGCGCAGGAACGCAGCACCATCGCATCGGTGGTGGCCGAGCTCAAGGCATCGCTGGCCGATGTGGAGCGTCAGTTGGAGCTGTTCTTGCGCGGCGATCGCCCGGTGCAGGGCCTGGCGCCGGTGTTGTCTCGTCTCGATCAGATGCGCGGTGTCATGGGCGTGTTGTCGCAAGAGCCCGCCCAGCGTGCGCTGCAGCATGTGCAACGTCTTGTCCGCGATCTCGATCAGCGGCTGGACGATGCGCCTGTGTCTGAAGCTGTGCAGGCCCAGTTGAGCGCCAACATGGGGGCGCTCAGCTTTTTGGTCGATACCTTGCAGCACCAGCCGGTGCAGGCCCGCGAGCTGTTTGTCTTTGACGAGGGCGATGCGGTGCTGCGCCGCCGAGGCACCAGCCCAGTGCCAGCGCCGAGCGCTGAGCCGCAGGGCGACACCTTGCGCGAGCAGGTGCAGCGGGTGGTGCAGGCGGTGGACGACGGCGCCGATGTGCAGGATTTGCGTGAGCGCCTCGATGTGCTGGCCGAACAGGCCGCGCTGGCCGATCACCCTGAAGTGGCCCAAGCGGCGCACCAAGCGGCGCACGCCGTGGTCCAAGACGCCGCCAGCGGTGCAGAGGCCCTGCTGCATCTGAACGAAACCCTGGCCGCTCCGCTGGAACCCGCACCGCTCGCGGTGAACGACGAGGCGCCCAGCGACGACATGGACCAGGTGTTTTTGGCCGAGGCCAAAGGCTTGATCGAAGAGGCGAGCGCCGCGCTGGTGTTGTTGCGACAGGACCCCGCCGATGGGGAAGCGCTCACCCGCTTGCGCCGAGCGTTTCACACCCTCAAGGGCAGTGCCCGCATGGTGGGCTGGTCGCATGTGGGTGGCGCTGCCTGGGCTGTCGAGGGCGAGCTGAACGACGCCTTGGCCACCCCCGAACCTGTGCAGCCGACCTTGCTCTTGGGCGTGGACACCGCCATTCACGGGCTTGATGCTTGGCTGCTCAGCGCCGCACAGCAAGACGCGCCCACCGACGCCAGCGCCGATTGGTTGGCCGGCTTTCTGGACAGCTGTTCCGCCGCGCGGGGCGTGGTGCCGGAACCGACCGAGACAGGGCCGGTGGAGCCGCTCGTCGAAGTTGCGCCGCCAGCCTCCGAGCCTGAGCCCGAACCGTCCCAGTACCACCCGCCCGCTGCAGCGCCCGCTCAAGAGCTCGCCGAGGTGGCGCAAGAGACCAGTCAGGACGACCTGCGAGAGATCGGTCCGGTGCGGGTCAGCATCCGTTTGTACAACGTGTTCTTGGACGAGGCCGACACCTGGTCGCGCCAATTGCTGCACGCGCTCGACGAGTGGGCTTTGCAGAGCGATCACCCTTTGCCGGTGGAGGCCGGCTCGCACGCTCACGCCTTGGCGGGCAGCGCCGCCACCGTGGGCTTTGCTGCCTTGGCCGATTTGGCGCACCGCACAGAAACGGCGCTTGACCAAGTGGCCTTGTGCCAATGGGGCGCGCGCCAACTGCCTGCAGACACCACCGCCTGCCTGAGCGGTGTGGCGCGCGAACTGCGTGCCGTGCTGCACCAGTTCGCCGCCGGTGTCTACAAAGAGCCGCAGCCCGACTGGCTGCAACGCATCGACAGCCTGATCGACGACTTGCGATCCGCACCGGCGGCCTTCAGCCGTCCCACCGATTGGCCGTTGGCCGAGGCCACAGCCGCGCCTCGCCCTGCCGTCAACGCTGGCGTACACGACCGCGACGCCGAGTTGCACGACCTGCCCGATCCGGCCTTGTTCCCCGTCTTTGAGGAAGAAGCCCAAGAGCTGATGCCACGCCTGGTGTCGGTGGTGCGCCAGTGGGTGGCGCGGCCCGACAACCGCAGCGCGGCTCAAGAAACGCTGCGCCTGCTGCACACCCTCAAGGGCAGTGCGCGCTTGGCGGGCGCGCTGCTGTTGGGCGAGCGGGTGCATGAACTGGAAAGCCAGGTGCAAGCGGCAACACCAGAGGACGACCTGCACTGGCTGCAGTCCGAGGTGGATGAGCTGGTGCTGCATGTGCAGCGCCTGAGCCCGCACGCGCCCGACTGGCTGGCGTCCCCGCCGGAGCTGCCGGTCGAACCGGTCCCGACGACCGGGCCGGTGGCGCCCCAGCCGGTGTTGGACCCTCAAGCCATTCGCCTGCCACAACACCCCGGCGCCGGCCAAACACGCGCCAATCGCGCCACCATCCGAGTGGCCAGCGAGTTGCTGGACCGCTTGGTCAACGAAACCGGCGAAGTGATGATCAGCCGCGCCCGGGTGCAGGGCGAGTTGGCAGCGGTGCGTGGCTCCTTGGCCGACCTCAACGCCAACCTGGAGCGCCTGCGCCTGCAGTTGCGCGACATGGAGCTGCAGACCGAAACCCAGATGCAGTCCCGTCTGGCACTGGCGCGCGACACCCAGCAGTCCTTTGATCCGCTGGAATTTGACCGCTTCACCCGGGTGCAAGAAATCACACGCGGCATGGCCGAATCGGTCAGCGACGTGGCCACGGTGCAGCGCCAGTTGCAGCGCGCGGTGGACGGTGCCGACGACCAACTGCAAGCCCAGGCGCGCCAAAGCCGCAACCTCCAGCGCGAGCTGCTCAGCACCCGCTTGGTGGAGTTTGAGGCCATGGCCGAGCGCTTGTACCGGGTGGTGCGCCAAGCCTCCAAAGACAGCGGCAAACCGGTGCGTTTGGACATCGTGGGCGGCCGCATCGAAATGGACCGCGGCACCTTGGACCGTCTCAGCCCGGCGTTTGAGCATGTGTTGCGCAATGCGGTGGCACACGGCATCGAGCCCGCTGAGCGCCGTTTGGTCCTGGGCAAACCGGCCGAAGGCCGCATCGCGATTGAGCTGACCCAGGTGGGCAACGACGTCAACATCACCGTCAGCGACGACGGTGCCGGACTGGACACCGTTTCGCTGGCGCAGCGCGCCGAGCGTTTGGGCTTGCCGGTGCCCACCGACCAGCAAGACCCCGCGTGGAATGAGCTGGTGTTTGTGCCTGGCTTGAGCACGGCCTCCGAGTTGTCGACCCTTGCTGGCCGAGGTGTGGGCATGGACGTGGTGCGGCACGACATCACCGCCTTGGGTGGCAGGGTGCAGCTGCAGCACCAGCCGCAACTCGGTTGCCAAGTCCAGATGACCTTGCCGCTGACCACGGCCATCACACAGGTGGTGGTGATGCGGGCGGGTGAACACGTGTTTGGTGTGCCCGCCGCGCTGGTCGAGCTGGTGCGCCGCTTCGATGGGCCGACCTTGCGCCAAGCCCACGCCGAAGGCGTGTTGCTGGTCGGGGACGATCGGCTGGAACTGTTTTGGGCTGGCGCTTTGTTGCGGCACAGCCCTGCGCCCAGCAGCTGGCTGGAGCGTGGCAACACCTGCGTGTTGTTGCGCAGCGCTGGCCAGCGTGTGGCCCTGCATGTGGACGAGGTGCTCGGCAGCCAAGAAGTGGTGGTCAAAAAGCTCGGCGCACAGCTCTCTGGCGTGCCTGGCCTCACAGGCATGTCGATCTTGGGCTCTGGCGCGGTGGCGCTGATCCACAACCCGGTGGTGCTCGCGCGCCTCCACGGTGAGGACGCCCGTGCTTACGCCCGCAGCGCTCAAGCGCCTATTGCCCCAGTGGAAGCGGCGCCTGCGGTGGTGTCGCGCCAGCCGCTGGTGCTGGTGGTGGACGATTCCATCACCGTGCGCCGCGTCACCCAGCGCTTGCTGGTGCGCGAGGGCTACCGTGTGGCGCTCGCGGCCGATGGTCTGCAGGCCTTGGAGCTGCTGCAGCAGGAAAGCCCGGCGGCGGTGCTGTGCGACATTGAAATGCCGCGGATGGACGGCTTTGACCTTGTGCGCAACCTGCGCGGCGACGCCCGCTGGGCCGAGGTGCCGGTGATCATGATTACCTCGCGCATCGCCGACAAACACCGCCAGCTGGCCATGTCGCTGGGCGCCAACCACTACCTGGGCAAGCCTTATCCAGAAGATGAACTGCTCGGTCTGCTGGCCCGCTACACCCGCCGCGCCGACTGAGCGTCGGCGCGGAGCTCAGGATTTTTTGACCACCGCGTAGCGCGCCAACGTGGCCTCGCGCGCGACCGCGTGGTCCACCACCGGTGCGGGGTAGTCGCGTCCCAGCACCAGCCCGGCGTCGGCCAGCAGCACCGGGTGTTGCCAGGGCGCGTGCAGCGCCTTGTCGGGCAGGCCGGCGAGCTGCGGCAGGTAGCGCCGGATGAATTTGCCCGCTGGGTCGAACTTTTCGCTCTGGCTCACCGGGTTGAAGATGCGGAAATAGGGCTGGGCGTCGCAACCGCTGGAGGCCGCCCATTGCCAGCCGCCGTTGTTGGCCGCCAAATCAAAGTCGATCAGGTGTTGCGCAAAGTAGCGCTCGCCCCAGCTCCAGTGCAGACCCAGGTCTTTGACCAAAAAGCTCGCCACCACCATGCGCAGCCGGTTGTGCATGTAGCCGGTCTGGTTGATCTGCGCCATGGCCGCGTCCACCAGCGGGT
>JBEIEH010000094.1:0-9617 GCA_040383055.1 Burkholderiaceae bacterium | reverse complement strand
CCTTGGTCGCCGGCGCCGATGTTGAGGTGGTCGTCGCTGGCGTGGTCCACGCCTTGGGCGATGTCGTTGCTTTGCTTGTCGTAGCAAACCATGACGGCACAGCCTTTGTAATCAATGCCGTAATCGGTGTTGTCGTAGCCGATGCGCTTGATGGTGTCGCGCGCCACCTGGATGTAGTCCACATGCGCGTTGGTGGTGATTTCACCGGCCAAGACCACCAAACCGGTGTTGGTCAGGGTCTCGGCGGCCACGCGGCTGCGGGGGTCTTGCGCGAAGATCGCGTCGAGGATCGCGTCCGAGATTTGGTCGGCGACCTTGTCGGGGTGGCCTTCAGAGACGGATTCGGAAGTGAAGAGGTAGTCGTTCGCCATATAAACTCCAACAGTGGGTGAATCGGCGTTGCCGTCACTGTGCAGAGTTCGGCGAACGCTTTAGCGGCATTTGTGAATCGCCCCGCAATCAGTTCAGCAACTCGGCGATGGCGCTATTGTAGTGAAGCCCAAAAGCCCGTTGTGTGGGAGGGCCACGCTGTCTCCCCCGCTTGTTCTTCTTTGTCAGCACCTTCCGTGTCCACCGCCATCGCCCAGGCCCTGTTTCGCGTTTGTTCGCACCTGCCGCTGTTTTTGCTGCACGCCTTGGGCGCGCTGCTGGGTTGGCTGGTGTTTGTGCTGTCGCCCACTTACCGCCGACGTCTGCTGGCCAACGCCCGGCGCGCCGGGCTGGGCTGGGTAGACACCCTGGCTTCCGTGGCACATGCGGGCAAGATGGTGGCCGAATTGCCGCGTCTGTGGCTCGGGCGGCCGGTGGCGGTGGACTGGCAGGGCGCGGCCGAGATTGACGCGGCCCTGGCGCGTGGGCAAGGGGTGTTGTTCCTCACCCCGCACTTGGGGTGTTTCGAGATCACCGCCCAAGCCTACGCCGAGCGTTTTGGGCAACGTCACCCCATCACCGTGCTGTTTCGCCCGGCCCGTCAGCCATGGTTGCGCGACTTGGTGGCCCAGGCTCGCCAGCGGCCCGGGCTACAGACGGCGCCCACCACCTTGGGGGGCGTGAAGCAACTCATCAAAGCGCTGAAAAGCACCCAGACGGTGGGTTTGTTGCCCGATCAAGTGCCACCCGACGGGCAGGGTGTGTGGGCGCCGTTTTACGGCCAAGACGCTTACACCATGACCCTGTCGGCCCGCTTGGCGCACGCCGCTGGCGCGCAGGTGGTGCTGATTTGGGGTGAGCGGCTGTCGTGGGGGCGGGGCTACGTGGCCCGCGTGTGCACCCTGGCCTCCGTGTTGGGGGATGAGCCTTTGGCCAGTGAGCCGGTGCAGGCGGCGGCCCAGATCAATCGGGCGATGGAGGCCCTGATTGCGCAGTGTCCGCGCCAATACCTGTGGTCCTATGACCGCTACAAAGCGCCTGCCAGCGCTGCTCACACCACCTGACCGGAGCCACAGCACCGTGCCGATCTTTTCCCGCGACGCCCTGCGCCGTTTTCGCCATGCGGTGGCCACCACCGTGGGCAACCGCCTTGGCTTGGGTTTTATGCGGCTGCTGTCCGTGTTGCCCCTGCCGCTGGTGCGTGGCATCGGCTGGCTGTTGGGGCAGGTTTTGCACACCTTGGCCGTGCGACGGCGGCGCATTGCGCGCACCAATTGGCGCTTGTGTTTTCCCCACAGCAGCGAAGCCGAGACGGCGCAGGCGGTGCGCGCGCACTTTGTGCGTTTTGTCCAGGCTTGGCTCGACCGCAGCTGGCTCTGGCAAGGCTCACCCGCGCTGGTGCAGCGCCGACTGCGCCTAGAAGGCGATGTGGCCCCGTTTGCAGGCCAGCAACCGCTGGTGCTGCTGGCGCCGCACTTTGTCGGTTTGGACGCCGGTTGGACCGCGCTCAACCAAGCGGGCTTGCCGCGCACCCTGTGCACCATTTACGCGCCCCAACTCAATGAAGCGGTGGACGCTTGGATTTACGCGGGGCGCCAGCGGTTTGGCCAGCCGCATCTGCTGCCCAAAGGGCAAGGTCTGCGCAGCTTGGCGCAGGCGATCAAATCTGGTGAGCCGCTGTACCTGTTGCCCGACATGGACTATGGCGCGCGCGATGCGGTGTTTGTGCCCTTTTTTGGCCAAACGGCGGCCACCATCACCTCGCTCTCGCGTTTTGCCCGCTTGGCGGGCGCTCAGGTGTTGCCGGTGGTCAGCGAGATGACGCCCGAGGGCTACACCGTGCGGGTGTTGCCGGTGTGGGACGCCTTTCCCACCGCAGACGCCGAGGCCGACACCGCGCGCATGAACCGCGAGCTTGAACGCCTTATCACTGCTATGCCCGAGCAGTATTTTTGGGTGCACAAGCGCTTCAAAACCCGGCCGTCGGGCGAGCCCTCAGTGTACGGCCGGGATTGAGCAACGCTGTTTAAGCGCTGGGCGTGTCTGTGGCGGGTGTGTCCTGTGCTTCGGGCAGCGTCCAATCCCAGAGCAAGCGGGCCACATCGTCGAGTCCTTGCTTTTTCAGCGCGGAGAACAACCGCACCTCGCCGCCACCGGCTTGCAGCCGGGTGATGGACAAGATCTTTTGCGCCTCGGCGTGGTTGAGCTTGTCGGCTTTGGTCAGCAGCACCAGAAATTTCAAACCCTCTTCCACTCGGGGGCGGATCACTTCCAGCAGGGCTTCGTCCAGATCGGTCAGGCCCAGGCGCGGATCACACAGCAACACAATGCCGCGCAGGTTGGTTCGGGTCACCAGGTAATTGGCCATGACACGCTGCCAGCGCAGTTTCGCTTCGCGCGGCACAGCGGCATAGCCATAGCCGGGCAGGTCGGCCAGCACCGCATCGGTTTGGCCCTGTTTGCCGAGCGAAAACAGGTTGATGCTCTGAGTGCGCCCCGGTGTTTTGGATGCAAAAGCCAGGCGCTTTTGCTGGGTGATGGTGTTGATGCAGGTCGATTTGCCGGCGTTGGAGCGGCCGACAAACGCCACCTCGGGCACATCCAGCGCAGGCAGGTGCTGCAATTGGGGGGCGGTGGTCAAAAAGCGCGCGGTGTGCAACCAGCCGTGGGCCTGTTTGACATCGCTCAGCGCGGCTCTGGGCGAGGCAGGCAAAGTGGGGTTCATGCTGGAGCTGACAATCGTGTTGGGGGTTTTCCCGGAATCGCATTGTAAAATGCGCGGTTGCATCCACCCCATTTGTGCCGTTTCAACCAGAGACCGTCGCTTGGCGACGCCCGACCGCATGAAATTCTCTGCCCTTTTTGCCACCGCCGCCTTGGCTTCGGTTTTTGCGTTCACCGCCCATGCCCAAGCTGTTAAGCCCGACCTCAACAAAGGCTCTGCCCTGTTCGCGGCCCAGTGCGTGGCATGTCACGCCGCCGACGGCAACTCCACCACACCCGCCAACCCCAAGTTGGCTGGGCAGCACCCCGAATACCTGCTCAAGCAGTTGCAGGAATTCAAATCGGGCAAGCGTGAAAACGCCATCATGAGCGGTTTCGCATCGGCCATGTCGGACGAGGACATGCGCAATGTGGCGTTCTGGCTGGCCAGCCAGAAACCCAAAGACGGTTTTGCTACCGACAAAGACCTGGTTCGTCTGGGTGAGCGCATCTACCGCGGTGGCATCGCCAACCGCCAAATCGCCGCCTGCGCCGGCTGCCACAGCCCCAACGGCGCTGGCATTCCGGCCCAGTATCCGCGCCTGGCCGGTCAGCACGCCGAATACACCGCAACCCAGATGAAGGCTTTCCGCGATCACGGCAACAAGGGCCGCGACGAAAAAGCGGGCCGTGGCAACAGCACCCAAATGGCACAAATTGCCGCCCAGATGAGCGACCGCGAAATCAAAGCGGTGGCCGACTACATCGCTGGTTTGCGCTGATGTCTCGGACAAGGTTGGTCAAGATTGACCTTGTCTCGGCAGGGATATAAGCAAGCATTAATATTTGTCGGCACAATCCGGACAGAGCGTTCAGATAGGGAACTCTGTACGGGCCGCCGGCTCTGAGCAGGGCGCGCACGGTATCTCACCGGCGCGCCTTTTTTCTGGATTTTTTCTTCCTCGCGCATGACTGTTTCGACCCAAGGTGTATCCCTGCGCTCCCACTCCGAGCGTCTGCGCGACGTGGTCGAGTTGCTGTCGTCCATGCGCTTTGCCATCGCCTTGCTGACGGTGATTTGTATCGCCTCGGTGATTGGCACTGTGGTCAAGCAGCACGAGCCCGCCAACAACTATGTCAACCAATTCGGTCCCTTCTGGGCTGATGTGTTTGGCAGTGCCAATCTGTTTGCCGTCTACAGCGCGTGGTGGTTTTTGCTCATTCTGGCGTTTTTGGTCATCAGCACCAGCCTGTGCATTGCGCGCAACACGCCCAAAATCTTTGCCGATTTCAAGGCTTACAAAGAGAACATCCGTGAGCAAAGCCTCAAAGCTTTTCCACACAAGGCGCAGGCCCGATTGAACGAAGCGCCCGAGGCCGCCGCCCACCGCATGGGGCAGGCCTTGTTGGCCCGGGGTTGGAAGGTCAAGCTGCAGTCGCGCGACACGCCGCAAGGCCAAGGCTGGATGCTGGCGGCCAAAGCCGGCGCGGTCAACAAGGTGGGTTACCTCGCCGCGCACAGCGCCATTGTGCTGGTGTGCATTGGGGGCTTGCTCGACGGCGACCTGATGGTGCGGGCGCAGACGTGGTTCAACGGCAAAACCCCGTTCACCGGCGGCGGCATGATCGCCGACGTGCCAGCGCAGCACCGTTTGAGCACCGCCAACCCGACTTTCCGCGGCAACCTCATGGTGACCGAGGGCACCATGGCCAGCACCGCCATCCTGCCGCAGTCCAGTGGCGTGCTGTTACAAGAGCTGCCGTTTGCGGTGGAACTCAAAAAGTTCATCGTGGAGTACTACGACACCGGTATGCCACGCCTCTTCGCCAGCGACATTGTGGTGCACGACTTTGAGACAGGCGAGAAGAAAGAGGCTCGCGTAGAAGTCAACCACCCGGTGATCCACCGGGGTGTGGCGATTTACCAGTCGAGCTTTGACGACGGCGGATCCAAAGTCAAACTCCAGGCCATGCCGTTCAATGCGGCGGTCAAGCCGTTTGAGGTGCAAGGCACCATTGGTGGCTCGGTGCCGCTGAGCAATGGCGACGACAAGCTGAACCTGGAGTTCACCGCATTGCGGGTGATCAACGTCGAGAATTTTGCCAACGGTTCGAACCCACAAGGCGCCGATGTCCGTGCCGTGGACCTGCGCCATGCGGTGGAAAGCCGTCTCGGAGCGGCCAACAAGACCGTGACCGAGAAGCACCTGCGCAATGTAGGCCCGAGCATCACTTACAAGCTGCGTGACCCAGCAGGACAAGCCATCGAATACCACAACTACATGTTGCCGGTGGACATCGATGGCCAGCGTATGCACTTGCTGGGTATGCGTGAAACACCGCAAGAGCCTTTCCGCTATCTCCGGGTCCCAGTGGACGATCAGGACAGCATGCGCGGTTTTTTGCTGGCGCGCGAGGCGCTGATGCAGCCCTTCATGCGCGAGCTGGCGGTGCAGCGTTACGCCGAAGGCGCGGTGGAAGACAAACGCCCCGATCTGGTGGAGGCGCTCAAGGTGTCGTCAACCCGAGCGTTGGGCTTGTTTGCCGGCGCCGAAAAAGTGGAGATCACCAGTGGTCCCCAACCTTTGGGCGGTTTGCCCGCCGTGTCGGCGTTTTTGGAAGCCAATGTGCCCGCTGCCGAGCGTGAAAAGGCCAGCGAAGTGTTGGTCCGCATTCTCAACGGCACGCTGTTTGAATTGATGCAGCTCAGCCGCGAGCGCGCTGGCTTGGCGCCACTGCCCCGCGATGAAAACGCCCAGCGTTTCATGACCCAGACCGTACTCGCTTTGTCCGACAGCTTCTTTTATCCGGCGCCGATGGTCTTTCAGCTGACCGATTTTGAGCACATTCAGGCCAGCGTGTTCCAGGTGGCCCGAGCACCTGGGCAGACGATTGTGTACATCGGCTGTGCCTTGCTGATTTTGGGCGTTTTTGCCATGCTCTATGTCCGTGATCGCCGCATCTGGGTCTGGATCGCCCCCCGTGATGGCGGCGCCGATGCCACCATGGCCTTGTCAAGCAATCGCAAGACCATGGACGCCGACAAGGAATTTGAAGGGCTCAAAACCCATTTGTTGTCTCCCTCCGCGCAGGTGAATGCATGAACACGACCACCGCACCGTCGAACCAGACCATCGAGCTCAAACGCGAGCGCAGCGCCAACGATCCCAAGAGTTATTGGGCCAGACGCACCGCTGTTGATTGGGTATTTGCCTTGTTGATTGTGGTGGGCGCCGCGTGGGCGTTCACCCAATACAACCAAGCGATGAACGGCTATGAAGAGGCCATTTTGCTGGGCACGGTGCCCAGCGCCATTTGGCTGGGGTGGTTCTGGCGACCGCTGCAAAAACTCATGGGCGTGGTGGCTGCCTTTGCACTGCTGGCGATCTGGCTGTACCAAGCGCCATCAGGTGCGGCTGATCTGGCGCGGGCCGACCAAGTCTTCATGCTGAAGTACTTCATTTCCAGTCAGTCTGCCATCTTGTGGATGAGCATGCTGTTTTTCATCAGCACCGTTTTTTATTGGGTGGGTATGCTCACCCGCAACGGTACTGTGTTCGAGTCGCTGGGCTCCAACTTGGCGTGGGCTGCCGTGGCGCTGGCCTTGATTGGCACCATGGTGCGTTGGTACGAAAGCCACCAAATCGGCACCGGCATTGGACACATTCCAGTGAGCAACCTCTACGAGGTGTTCGTGATGTTCTGCTGGATGACGACCTTGTTTTATTTGTACTACGAAGACCGGTACGAGACCCGCAGCATGGGCGGTTTTGCCATGCTGATCGTCAGCGCGGCCGTTGGCTTCTTGCTCTGGTACACCTTGGTGCGAGAGGCTCACCAAATCCAACCGCTGGTGCCGGCACTGCAGAGCTGGTGGATGAAGGTGCATGTGCCAGCCAACTTCGTGGGCTACGGTACGTTTGCCATCGCGGCCATGCTGGCGTTTGCGTACCTGATCAAGCAATCCGCCACCGAAACCCGTTGGTACAAGCTGGCGCCTTTGTGGGTGTTGGGTCTGGTGTTGTGTATCGAACCGCTGGTGTTTCGCCGCTCAGCCATGGAGCACGGAGCTTCTTGGTGGTTTGTGTATTTTGGTGTGTCCGCTCTGGCAGTCGGTGTCATCTTGACGTTTCGCCAGCGCATCGCCGAGCGCTTGCCGTCGTTCGAAGTGCTTGACGATGTGATGTACAAGGCGATTGCGGTGGGCTTTGCTTTTTTCACCATTGCCACGGTGCTGGGTGCGTTGTGGGCCGCCGAGGCTTGGGGTGGTTACTGGAGCTGGGACCCGAAAGAAACCTGGGCCTTGATCGTATGGCTGAACTACGCGGCGTGGCTGCACATGCGCCTCATGAAAGGCTTGCGCGGTACCGTTGCCGCTTGGTGGGCCTTGGTTGGTTTGGCGGTGACCACATTCGCTTTCTTGGGGGTGAATATGTTCCTCTCGGGCCTGCACAGCTACGGCGAGTTGTGATGGGGCAAACCCCCTGGCGCTGCTGAATCAGCGGGTTTTTGTAAGAATGGGTCGGATTGTCCGACCCATTGTTTTTTGCAAAGGCTTTGTATGCCCAAGAGTCGCAACGATCGCGGTTTTGAACACCCGGTGGCCAGTGAGATCACGCCGCGCAGCGTGTACCTGCAGCGCCGCCAGTGGCTGGCCCAATTGGCGGCCGGATCGGCGGGTGTGGCGCTGGCATCTTGGGCCGCCAGAGACGCCCGTGCCCAAGTGGCGGTCAAACGTCCCGGCGTGTTGCCGGCACTGTCCTCCACCCGTTCCGTTGTGCCTGGCGCGCAGACGGTGGAAGCCGTCACCGAATACCGCCACGCCAGTGGTTACAACAATTTCTACGAATTTGGTCTGGACAAAAGCGACCCCGCCAAAAACGCCCAGCGGCTCAAGACCCGCCCATGGACGGTGTCGGTCGAGGGCTTGGTCAACAAGCCCCGCACCTTCGATATCGACAGCTTGCTCAAACTCGCCCCCATGGAGGAGCGGGTGTACCGCTTGCGCTGCGTGGAAGGCTGGTCGATGGTTATTCCGTGGGTGGGCTATTCGCTCGAAGCCTTGATCAAAGCGGTTGAGCCGCAGGGTAGCGCCAAGTTTGTGCAGTTTGAAACCCTGGCCGACCGTGAGCAGATGCCTGGTCTGCGCAACCGCGTGCTCAATTGGCCCTATGTGGAGGCGCTGCGCATGGACG
Organism: Burkholderiaceae bacterium; assembly: GCA_040383055.1. Classification (GTDB taxonomy): domain Bacteria; phylum Pseudomonadota; class Gammaproteobacteria; order Burkholderiales; family Burkholderiaceae_C; genus Hydrogenophaga. The sequence goes on along the minus strand of JBEIEH010000094.1, from coordinate 1,350 downwards.
AAGCGCGCCATCCGCTCACACTGTTGGCCATGGGCATGTACGGCGAGCAGATGCCCAACCAAAATGGCGCGCCGGTGCGTTTGGTGGTGCCTTGGAAATACGGTTTCAAAAGCGGCAAGTCGATTGTGCGCATCCGTTTCACCGAGCAGCAACCGCGCACCTCGTGGAACGAGGCAGCTCCTGAAGAGTACGGCTTTTTCTCGAACGTGAACCCAGACGTCCCGCACCCACGCTGGAGCCAAGCCACCGAGCGCCGCATCGGCGAGGAGGGTGGTTTGCTGGCCAAGCGCCGCAAGACCCTGATGTTCAACGGTTACGAGCCGCAGGTCGGGCAGCTCTACACCGGCTTGGACTTGCGTCGGTGGTTCTGAACCCTTTGCGCGCCGTTGTGCAGCGGATCGCGCTGGCGCCCTGGGGCAAACCGCTGCTCTGGCTTGTGTGCGCATGGCCGGCGCTGGCGCTCTGGTCGGCCGCGCTGGCCGATCAGCTCGGCGCTAACCCGGCCGAGGCTTTGATCCGCGGCTTGGGCGATTGGGCCTTGCGCTTTTTGTGTCTCGCGCTGGCGGTCACACCTGTGCGGGTGGGTTGCGGTGTGCCGGCGCTGGCGCGTTGGCGCCGCTCATTGGGCGTGACGGTCTGGGTCTACGCCCTGTTACACGCGCTGGCCTATGTTTGGTTGGACCAAGGATGGGAGCTGGCCGAGGTGTTGGGCGACGTCTGGAAGCGCCCCTTTATTTTGGTCGGCACGGTGGCACTGCTGATCCTGACCGCGCTGGCCGCCACGTCGTTTCACCGGGCGGTGCGCTGGCTCGGCGCCAAGCGCTGGCAGCGCCTGCACCAAGCGGTGTACGGTGTGGCGGTGCTGTCGGTGCTGCATTTCTGGTGGATGCGCGCGGGCAAGAACGATTTCACCGAGGTCTGGCTGTACGCGACGGTGCTGACTGGCTTGTTGGCGTGGCGTGTGTGGCACCGCTGGCGCAGCCCACACCCACCCAGCGCAGCTTGATCGGCACAGGGTGCGTGTGCGCCGTCACAAGCCGATTTCTGCCTGCATCTGGTCGGCGGTGGTTTCGCGACGGCGCACCAGTCGGGCTTGGTCTCCGTGCACCAGCACCTCGGCCGCGCGCCCGCGCGCGTTGTAGTTGCTGGCCATGCTCATGCAATACGCCCCGGCGGACAGCACCGCCAAGCGGTCGCCGGCCTGCACCGCCAGCTCCCGGTCGCGGCCCAGCCAGTCGCCGCTTTCGCACACCGGGCCGACCACGTCCCAGGTGTGGGCGGGGCGCGCACAATCGTCGCGCAGTGGCACGATTTGGTGAAACGCTTGGTACATGGCCGGGCGTGGCAGGT
>JBEIEH010000093.1:0-9675 GCA_040383055.1 Burkholderiaceae bacterium | reverse complement strand
TTGCACACGCTGGCGGTGAATGCCGGAAAGGGGTGCAGCGGCTCACCAAACGCGTCCAAGCTGAGCGGCTGCACGTGGTATTCCAGGTTGGCGTGTGGCTGCGACGGGTCGCTTTTGGTGAAAGCGCCCAACTGGCTGGGCGACATGCTCATGGGCCCGCTGCGCGTGAGCAGGTATTGCAAGCCGATGCGCGCCTTGCCCCACCAGCTGCTGGCCAACACGTTAAGCGTCTCGGCCCCTTGGATTTTGTAGACCGAGCGAATTTGCAAATGGTCTTGCAGGTTCTCGCCCACACCGGGCAGCTCGTGTTGCACCGCCACGCCAGCGGCCTGCAGCACCGAGGCCGGGCCAATGCCGGAGAGCTGCAAGATCTGCACCGAACCGATGCTGCCGGCACTCAGCACCACCTCGCGCGAGGCCGTGACGGTCACGGTCTCCGCGCCACACCGCACCTCGGCGCCGGTGCAGCGCAGTGCGCCGTCGGCACCCCGCTCCAGCATCAGCCGCTGCACCTGCGACTTGGTCCACACCGTCAGGTTGGGTCGGTGCTGCACCGGGCGCAAAAAGGCTTTGCTCGCGTTCCAGCGCCAGCCGGCTTTTTGGTTCACCTCGAAGTAACCCACGCCCTCGTTGTCGCCGCGGTTGAAGTCGTCGGTGGCGGGCAGGCCCGCTTGTTGCGCGGCTTGGGCAAAGGCGTCCAAGATGTCCCAGCGCAAGCGCTGCTTTTCCACGCGCCACTCACCGCTGCTGCCAGTGCGAGCGTTGCCGTGCAGGGCGGCAAAGGCATCGCTCGGCGCCTCAGCGTCTAGGCGGTGGTGGTGCTCGTGGGCTTTGAAGTCGGGCAGGCAGTGGTCCCAGCGCCAAGCGTCGTCGTCGGTGAGCGCGGCCCACTGGTCGTAGTCGCGGGCTTGGCCGCGCATGTAAATCATGCCGTTGATGCTCGAGCAACCGCCCAAGGTTTTGCCGCGCGGGTAACGCAAGCGCCGACCGTTCAAACCCGGATCGGCCTCGGTCTGGTACAGCCAGTCGGTGCGGGGGTTGCCGATGCAATACAAGTAGCCCACCGGAATGTGGATCCAGTGGTAGTCGTCTTTGCGCCCGGCCTCGATCAACAAGACGCGGCGCCGCGGGTCGGCACTCAGGCGGTTGGCCAGCAGGCAACCGGCAGTGCCGGCACCAATGACGATGTGGTCAAAAACAAGTGCGTTCATGGCGTGTAGTGTCCCCCGCCATTGTGTGCGGGTGCAGGCCAGGGCACGTGAGCGGCGCGGTCGCACACGGGACCACACCGTTGTGGCTAACGGCTCACGGCGCACCAGATGGCCTATGCGTTTTCAGATGTTGAACGCAGATTAAAAGCAAAAACCCTACAAATGGGGATGAAATCAGGGTAAATACCGCCAGATGCCGCACGTCGCCTTGTCAGTTTATGGTCAGTCTGCAGCGACAATCGCGCACCATGACAGCCCTCGACATTTCCACCCCCCACGACGCACCTTGGCGTGCCGCCTACGACAAGGCCGGCATCGCGCCCGAGCTGACACCCCCCAGCCACGCCAGTTTGGCCGCGTTGGTGCACGACGCGTGCAGCCGCTACGCCCAATCGGCGCCCAAGCAGGCGGCCTTCACCTGCGTGGTGCCCAACGGCATGAACGGCAGCCTCACCTTCGCCCAAGTCGACGCGCTGTCCGACGCCTTTGCAGGCTACCTGCGCGGCGTGCTGGGCCTGCAAGCCGGCGACCGGGTCGCGGTGCAGCTGCCCAACTGCTTGGCTTACCCGGTGGTGGCCTTTGGTGTTTTCAAGGCCGGCTGTGTGCTGGTCAACACCAACCCGCTCTACACCGAAAAGGAAATGGTGCACCAGCTCAAGGACTCTGGGGCCCAAGCGCTGGTGATCATCGACATGTTCGCCGACAAGCTGCCGGCGGTGCTGCAACAAACCGGTCTGAAACATGTGGTGCTGGCCGATGTGACCGCTTTTTTCCCGGCCGTGCCGCGCGCGGTGGTGCGTGCGGTGCAAAAGGTGTGGAGCCGGGTGCTGCCACCGGTGACGGTGCCGCACGAACGCCTGGCCGCCGCCTTGAAGCACGGCGCCACCACCTTGGCGCAAACCCCGGCGCGCCGCTACTGGGAAGGCGTGGGCCCGAGCGACTTGGCGGCGCTGCAATACACCGGCGGCACCACCGGCGTGAGCAAAGGCGCCATGCTCACCCACAGCAACCTGCTGCACAACGTCAACCAGATGCTGGCCATGGGCGCAACCCACATGCGCCAAGGACAAGAGTGTGTGTTGACCGCCTTGCCGCTCTATCACATCTTCGCCTTCACGGCCAACCTGCTGGGCTTCTTGGTGATCGGCGCGCGCAACGTGCTGGTGCCCAGCCCGCGCCCGGTGCAGAACCTGCAGCGCGCGGTGGAAAACTACCCCATCACCTGGATGACCGGCGTCAACACGCTCTACAACGGCCTGCTCAACGAAGAGTGGTTCTTGGCCTATCCGCCCAAGCAGCTCAAAGCCTCCATCGCGGGCGGCACCTCGCTGCACCAAGCGGTGGCCGAACGCTGGCGCCAAGTCACCCAAACCCCCATCGCCGAAGGCTACGGGCTGACCGAAACCTCGCCGGTGGTGAGCTTCAACCCGCTGACCGGCACACCCCGCAACGGCAGCATCGGCATTCCGGCGCCGGGCACCCATGTGCGCCTGGTCAACGACGCGGGCGAGGTGGTGGCGGCCGGCGAGCCGGGCGAAATACAAGTCAAGGGCCCACAGGTGATGCAGGGCTACTGGAACCAACCGGCTGAGACCGCCAAGGTGCTGCAAGACGGGTGGCTGGCCACGGGCGACGTGGCGGTGATGGACCGCGAGGGTTTTCTGCGCATCGTCGACCGCAAGAAAGACATGGTGCTGGTCTCGGGCTTTAACGTCTACCCCAACGAGGTGGAAGACGCGATCGCCCAAATGCCCTCGGTGCTCGAAGTCGCGGTGATCGGCATTCCCGACCCCACCACCGGCGAGGCGGTGCGCGCCTATGTGGTGCCCAACCCCGACCACAGCGCTGGCGTGAGCGCCGACGCGGTGATCGCCCACTGCAAAAAACAGATGACCGCTTACAAGGTGCCCAAGCAGGTGATCGTGCGCGAGGAATTGCCCAAGTCGCCGATTGGCAAGGTGTTGCGCAAAGAGCTGCGCGCCGAGGCCTTGGCCGAGCTGGGCGCCCCACGCCAATAAGCGCGCCCTCTGCTACACCCGAACGTTTATCCGGAGAACACCCCCATGGTGACCGAATTTGAAACCAAGCTGCTCGGCTTCATGATGATGATCATCATGCTGGGCATGGGCGCCTCGCTGACCTGGCGCGACTTTCTGATCGCTTTTCGCAAACCCAAGGGTGTGATCGTTGGGCTGGTGTGCCAGTACGGCATCATGCCGGCACTGGGATTTGTGCTGGCCCAGGCGCTGGGCCTGCCGCCAGCGATTGCGGTCGGTCTGATTTTGATGGGCTGCATGCCCGGTGGAACCACCTCCAACATCTTCACCTACTTCAGCAAGGCGGTGCTGGCGCTCTCGATCATGATGACCAGCGTGTCCACCCTGGTGGCGCTGGGCATGGTGCCGGCCACGCTGGCCTTTTACTCTGGACTGGCGGGTTACACCGGCGACTACACCATCCCCGCCACCAACGTGGCACAGGTGCTGGTGGTGCTGCTGGTGCCGACCATCATCGGCATGGTGCTGCGCAAGGCCAACCCCAATGTGGGTGCCACGCTGGAGCTGCTGGGCGGCGTCATGGGCATTGCGGTGATTCTGTTTCTGGTGGTGACTTGGATTCCGCGCAACCACCAGCTGCTGCTCGATACCCCGCTCAATGTGTACGCCGCCGCCATTGGCCTGGGCCTGGTGGGCATGGCGCTGGGCTATGCGCTGGCGCGCTTGCTCCAGCAAGATCCCAACCGCAGCCGCACCATCGCTTTAGAGACCGGTATTCAGAACGGGCCGCTGGCCATCCTGATCGTGACGCTGAGCATCAGTGGTCCCACACAGCAAGACGTGCTGCTCATTCCCGTGTTGTATTCGCTGTTTATTGTCATCAGCTCCAGCATCGTGACGGTGTTCTTCCGCCGCGCCAGCGAGCGCGAAGCGCTGGCCCGCGACCGGGCCAAGGTCGGTGCCTTGGCGCGCTGACGCTTCGCTTTTTTCTCACGCATGGTCCGGGCGCTGCGCTTGATGCGCCGCGCCCGGCGCGTTTAGGCTGTGGCTCCGTTTGCACCTTTGGAGTCGACATGGCCTATGCCCACGCCCACCCGCACATGCCCGCCCCCCAGCGTCGCCGCTGGACACCTTGGATTTGGGGCATCACCTTGGTGTCGCTGCTGTTCTGGAGCGTCCTGTGCTGGGTCACCGCGTGGGTGATCGGCGCGGTGTTGGGCTGGCTGCCCGACGGATCCGTCAGCGCTGGCATGGAAACGGTGACGCAATGGCCGGTGCCCGCTTGGCTGGCGCCGTGGGTCGATCCGGCTTGGCTCGGCTTGGTGATGCAGTCGGTGCGCGATGCGGTGCGGTGGTTGGAGCCCTGGCTGCCGTCGGCCGATACGCTTGCTGGCGTGGTCTCGGCCTTGGCCTGGGGGGTTTGGACGTTGGGCGCACTGGGCATGCTGCTGGTGGCAGCGGGTGTGCACTGGTGGGCCAGACGGCGTTGATGGCACCGAGGTGCTGGCTCCGATAAACTGACAAGCTGTCCAGTTTTATCGGAGCACCTGATGAAAGCCCCATTTCCCTCTTTGCTGGCGGCCACCCTGCTGGTGTCGGGCATGTCCGCCCAGGCCGCCTGCCCCAGCGCCCAAACCACGGTGTTCAGCTGCACCACCGCCAAAGCCAAGGTGATCGAGGTGTGCGATCTGGGCAAAAACATCGGATACAGCTTTGGCCCGGCGGGCAAGCCGGAACTGGCCTTGCAAGTGCCACGCGCTCAGGCCTCAACCCGGCAATGGGAAGGCATTGGCCGCACCATCAGCTACACGGTGGATGTGCCCAATGGCAAAGCCGTCTACAGCGTATTCTGGGCCGCCGACCGCATGAGCGACGACCACGAGATCAGCGCTGGGGTCGAGGTGATCATCAACGGCAAGACCGCCGCCACCGTGGCCTGCGATCCGAAGAAAAAAATCGTCCAAGGCATGGAAGGCATCGACCTCAAGCCCACGCCCTAAGGGCGCATCGGTCGCGCCAGGCCTCAGCCCTGGCGCGCAAAAAACACCGCGCTCATCACCAGACCGGTGGCGATCACACCAGCGCGCAGCCACGCCACCGGCAAGCGCTTGGCCCAGCGCGCGCCCATGAGCCCGCCGGCGGTGGCCGCCAGCATCATCAGCACCCCTTGTGACCAAGCGATGGCACCCGCCGCCACAAAGGCCGCCACCGACAGCCACGACAGCACCAAGGAGTTGAGGTTTTTCAGCGCATTGGCGGTGTTCAGGCGCGACTCGCCGGTGACGGTGTAGAGCGCCAACAGCAAGATGCCCAGGCCGCCGTTGAAATAGCCGCCGTACACCGACACCGCCATCAGCCCCGGCTCGCGCCAACGCGACCAACCGGCGCTGTTGCCACCGGCTTGGGCGCGGCGCGCCAGCCACGGCCCCAGCGCAAACAGCGCGGTGGCAAACAGCAGCAGCCAAGGCACCACCCCAGCAAACACTTTGGCTGGCGTCAGCAACAAGAGCAGCGCCCCCACCACCCCACCGACCGAGGCGATGACGGCCTCGCGCCGCAGCTGCGCGCGCGGCAGCTGCCGCAGCTCGTCCTTAAAGCCCAAGGTGCTGCCCAAGTAACCCGGGCTGACCGCCAGCGCGCTGGTGGCGTTGGCCACAATCGGCGGCACACCGGTGAACACCAGCGCCGGAAAGGTCAAAAAACTGCCGCCGCCGGCCACGGCGTTGAGGGCACCGGCCGCAAACGCGGCCACGGCGAGCAAGGGGGCGTGTTGCCAGAACAGGGACCAAGATTCCATCGCGCCGATTATGGTGGCCCGCCTACAATGCCGCAGTCACCCGCGCCACCCTGGGCGGGACGCACAGCACACACCCACCTTGACCACACACAGCCCGTCCAACAGCCCTTGCACCGCCAGCACCGCCCGGGTGCTGTATGTGGACTTGGACGGCACCCTAACGCCCAGCGACACGCTGCTGGAGTCGGCCCTGCTGCTGCTGCGCCAACACCCGCTCAACCTGTTTCGCCTGCTGGCTTGGTTGCTGCTGGGCCGCGCCGGCCTGAAACAGCGCATCGCCAACGCGGTGCAACCGGCGCCCGACCGCCTGCCCTACCACGAAGGCTTGCTGGCCTTGCTGAAAACCCGCCGCGCCCAAGGCGACACACTGGTGCTGGCCAGCGCGGCCGACGCGCGCATTGTCGACTCGGTGGCGCAGCACATTGGTTTGTTCGAAGGTACCTTGGGCACCACACAAGGCCACAACCTGCGCGGCGCAGCCAAACGGCAAGCCATTGAGGCCGATGCGCGCGCGCGCGGCTTTGCCACCTGGGGCTATGCCGGCAACAGCCGCGACGACCTGCCGGTGTGGGCGGGCGCCCACGAGGCGGTGGCGGTCAACACCCCGGCGTCGGTGTTGCGCCGCTTGCAAGCCCAACACCCACGGGCCCAGGTGCTGCCCGGCCTGCACGCGAGCATCGGTTCCTGGCTGCGCGCCATCCGCGTCAAACAGTGGGCCAAAAATGCGCTGCTGTTTGTGCCACTGCTCGCCGCCCATTCGCTCGACCCGATGGCTTGGGTGCAGGTCATGCTGGCCTTTGTGGCATTCGGGCTGTGCGCCTCGGCCACCTATTTGTTCAACGACCTGATGGACCTGCCCAATGACCGGGTGCATCGCATCAAACGGCAACGGCCACTGGCCGCTGGTGCGGTCGGCATCGGTCAGGCGGTGGCGCTCGGTGCAGCCATGCTGGTGGGCGCTTTTGTGTTGGCCACGCTGGTGTCGGCTGGCTTTGTGGGCATGCTGCTGCTCTATACCGCGCTCACCCTGAGCTACACCTTGTGGCTCAAGCGCATTGCGCTCGTCGATGTGCTGCTGCTGTCGGGCCTGTACACGCTGCGCATCGCGGCCGGCGCGGTGGCCGCGGCGGTGGAGTTGTCGAACTGGCTGCTGGCGATTTCGATCTTTTTGTTCCTGAGCCTGGCCTTGGTCAAGCGCTGCGCCGAACTCGAAGAGGCCAGCCAAGAAGACGCGGCCCTGGCCCCCGGTCGGGGTTACCACCCGAGCGACCTGCCCTCGCTGCGCAGCATGGGCATGGCCAGCGGCTTTTTGGCGGTGATGGTGCTGGCCCTGTATGTGGACAGCCAAAACGGCCGCGCGCTCTACGCTGAGCCCCAATGGTTGTGGGCGGCCGCGCCGCTGTTGCTGTTTTGGATCATGCGCATGTGGCTCAAGACCGGGCGGCGCGAGCTGCACGGCGAAGACCCATTGCAATTTGCCATGAAAGACGGCGTGAGCTGGCTGACCCTGCTGCTGATGGGCGCGGTGGGCCTGGCCGCCACCGTGGGGGTGGGCGCATGAAAGGCGTGGCGCTGGGCCTGGGGGTGGTGTGTGTGCTGCTGTCGGCCGCCGCGCAGCTGCTGATGAAGCGCGGCATGACGCCCGACCCGGCACTCTTGCAGAGCGCCGCCAGCGGCCCACTGGGTGCCTACCAGCACGCGCTGGGCAGCCCGCTGGTGTGGCTGGGTTTTGGCTTGTACGGCGCCAGTGCGGTGCTGTGGCTGTGGGTGCTGTCGCGGCTCGATGTGAGCCTGGCCTACCCGCTGGTGAGCCTGGGTTTTGTGGTCACTTTTGCGCTGGGCATTGTTTGGCTTGGCGAACCTTTCACTTGGCTCAAAGCCGCTGGCTGCGCACTCATTGTGGTGGGTGTGGGCTTGCTGGCTTTGGACGCCTGAGCACTTCTGTTCTTGCATGCAAAGCCTTCGTCTCTCACCCCACACCGCGCGCCAATTGTTTTGGGTCACCTTCATCGGAACGCTGCTGCTCAAGGGGATGATCGCGGCCACCTTCCCCATGACCGGGGACGAGGCCTTTTTCTATCAGTGGGGCGTGTACCCGGCCTGGGGATACTCCGACCACCCGCCCATGGTGGGCTGGCTGCTCGCGGCTCTGCGGGTACTGGGCGACAGCCCGCTGGCGCTGCGCGCCTTCACCGTGGCGGTGACCAGTGTCATCGGTCTGCTGATCGTGGACCTGCTGCGCCGCTGGCTGAGCGACGAACACGAGGGCAGCGCCTGGCTGGCAGGCGCGGTCTACTTAGCCTTGCCGTGGTCGTGGATGTTTGTGCTGGTGACCACCGACACCCCGCTGGTGTTCTTCATGGCACTGTCGGCCTGGTGTTACCTGCGCGCCGACCAGGCCCGCCACGGCGCCTGGCGTTGGTACGCCGGCGCCGGGCTGCTGGTGGGGCTGGCGTTTTTGTCGAAGTATTTCGCCGCTTTGCTGGGCATCGCCTACGCGGTGCACCTGCTGGGCTGGCGGCGCGAACGCGCCTGGGCGGTGCCACTCATGGGCCTGCTGGCACTGCCCTGTGTGTTGCTGAACCTGGCGTTCAACGCCTGGCACGGTTGGCCCAACATCCTGTTCAATTTCTACAACCGCAACGAAGGCAGCCACTGGCAGCTGGAGAGCTTTGCGGTGTACGTGGGCATGGCGCTCTACCTGATCACGCCCTGGCTGCTGTGGCAGGCGATCAAACACCACGCGCCCGCGGGTGTGCCGGCGGCGCTGCGGCGCACACTGCTGGTGCTGTGGCTGTTTCCGCTGCTGGTGTTTGCGCTGCTGGGCCTGCGCCGCACCATCGGCCTGCACTGGGTGCTGGGCTTTGTGCCGCTGTTTGTGTTGTGGGCGGGGCTGCACATTCCCTCGCGCCCGCTGGCGCGCAGCCTGGCCTACACCGCGCTGCTGTCGCTGCCGCACCTGGTGGTGGTGGCGCTGATCGCATGGGCGCCACTGAGCTGGTGGGCCGAGCACAAGCTCTACCCCAAGGCCGTGTTTCTGCGTGAGACGCCGGCCATCGTGGCCGAGCTGCAGCGCGACCTGCCCACCGGCGCCACGCTGATGGCGCGGACCTACAGCCCAGCGGCCGCGCTGGCCTATGCGCACAAGGCCTATGTGCCGGTGTTTGGTGTGGGCCGCCACCACGCGCGCCAAGACGACCAGTTGGTGGACTTCCGCGAATACGAGGGCATGCCGATCCGCGTGTTCGACAGCGCCGAACCGCAGGTCAGCGACTTTGCGCCGTTTTTCGAACGGGTGCAGATCAGTCGGTTCGATGTGGCGGGTGTGCCGTACTGGAAGGTGGACGGTTTTGGCTTCAACTTCGCGGCCTACCGCAGCCAGGTGCTGGCCGAGGTGGTGCACGAGTTCCACCAGGTGCCGAGCTGGTTACCGCTGTGGGGCAGCCCGTTTTGCGAGCGTTATGGGTTTGCGGAATGCTCGCCGGGGCGGGAGTCTGTGCCTCGGCCTTGAGTGTGGGGCCTTGGAGCTTGGGCCTACTTGGCTTGCGGTGTTCACTGGCTCTGTGGGCCTGCCTTGCTCGGCGACGTGTCCTTGGTGTTCAGAGGCATGGGGGGGCCGCCGCCGCGCAAGTGTCCCACAAAAGCTTGATCATCACCTCGACCGCGCCGG